>DASRCU010000149.1:0-14644 GCA_035652955.1 Verrucomicrobiia bacterium
AGAAGGTGGGTTTTGGCCGTCTAACTCCGGGATTTCGCAGCCTAATCCGGCGGCGACGGCGGGACCGGGAGGCGGCTGGCCTGGCCGCTGGCAGTGGCTCAGGCACAGGGGGTGTGGGCGCCTGGTTTTCACTTGGAAAAATTTAACTGGCTGGTAAAGGAATGTCAATTAAATTTTGATGCGTCTATGAAACAGGTGAGGGGAGTTTCCGTGCCTGTGCGTGAACGGTTTTTGCCCCGGCCAGGGGCACGGTTGCAGGAGCAGTTTCGGGAAGTGGCGCGTTTTCGTCATTTGTCGTGGCGCATGGAGGAAGCGTATGGGGATTGGATGGGTCGGTTTATTTTGTTTCATCGAAGAAAAGGGGCTGTGGGTTTGGGGGCGGGTGTCGTGGCTTTGGCCGGTGAGGGGGAGGGATGGATTTGGCGGCATCGCGGGAGATGGGGGTGGCGGAGGCGGCGTTGCGGCGCGGCGGCTACGGCCTCGAGGTGATTTCCAAAGAGCTGGCCGTCACAGAGGTTGTGATGAAAAGCTGCCCGCTTTGCGCGTCTGCCAAACCGCAGTAAAACTGGCGGAAGGGGTGGGATTCGAACCCACGCTGGGATTGCTCCCAGGCCTGATTTCGAGTCAGGTGCCTTCAACCACTCAGCCACCCTTCCAGCGGAGGGAACTCTATTATGCGTCAATGCGCGCGTGCGGCAAGTGGATTCATTTTCGTGGGGGCATGGCCGCATTGTTCCGCTGCTGAGTCGCCGTGTTGCCAGATTTTGTTCCTTCAAGAGAGGCTGAGCCGCGCTGGCTTTACTGATCAGCTTTGGCCGGTGGCAGAGGGGGAGGATGTGCGCTTGCAACTGATTGAAATTTTGCCTAAATGTTTCCGGTTGGCCGGTGTACGCAAACGCTTCCACGCATGAATGCTTCAATAAACAGGAAACGACTTCTGGCGGATGGGATTGCCATTTCCGGCGAACGCGCGGCGGTTCCGTTTTCGGAGCGGAGGAGGTCTGGCGGCCGTTGGTTCGCCGGGGCGGTTTCGGGTCTGCGGCGGTTGTTCGGCGGTGGTCTGCGGAACGCCTTTTGGGTCATTGGTGCGGCAGCGCTCTGGGCGGCGCCGACGTTTGCGGCGGGGCCGGAAGCGCCGGCCATCATCCCCCAGCCACAACAAATGCAACTCCTCGCAGGCGAATTTCGCCTGGGGCCGGAGACGACGATTTATGCCCACTTCCGTTCGCGCCGAACCGCCCGGCAACTGGCTGGGTGGTTGCGTCCGGCGACGGGTTATTCGCTGCCGGTCAGGACAAAATGGTTTTCTGACGCGCCGGTTCCGGGGGGCATTTTGTTGACCACCCGGAACGCTGACGCAAGGCTCGGCGCCGAAGGTTACGAATTGGCGGTGACCACCAATTGGGTTGTTATTCGTGCGCCGACGCAGGCGGGTTTGTTCTACGGCGTTCAGACATTGCGGGAGTTGTTGCCACCGGAAATTTTCTCCTCGAATGAGGTGGCGAATGCCGTGTGGAGCATGCCCTGCGTGCAAATCAGGGACTGGCCGCGTTTCCCCTGGCGCGGGCTGATGCTCGACGTCAGCCGCCATTTTTACACCGTCCCCGAAGTCGAAAAAATTCTCGACGTGATGGCGCTTTACAAATTGAACCGGTTTCACTGGCATCTGGTGGACGATGACGGCTGGCGCATCCAAATCAAACGTTATCCGCGCCTGACCGAAATTGGCGCCTGGCGACGCAGCATTGGCTTTGGGCTGGACCCGCAATCCAGCACGGCCTACGGACCGGACGGGCGTTACGGCGGGTTTTACACCCAGCAGGAAATCCGCGCGGTCGTCGCCTACGCCCGCGCCCGGCACATCCTGGTGGTGCCGGAGATTGAAATGCCCGGCCATTCCGGCGCCGCCCTGGCGGCTTACCCGAACCTGGGCGCGTCGGGCGGGCCTTATTCC
Source organism: Verrucomicrobiia bacterium (assembly GCA_035652955.1). Lineage (GTDB taxonomy): Bacteria > Verrucomicrobiota > Verrucomicrobiia > Limisphaerales > UBA11358 > UBA11358. Next base: position 1,955 of record DASRCU010000149.1, read on the forward strand.
ACCGACCGTGGGACGCCGTTCCACACCGCCGTGTTCAATCCGGCCAATCCGCAGACGTTCACCTTTCTGGAAAACGTTTTAGAGGAAGTGTTCCGGCTTTTCCCTGGCCCCTACGTTCACATCGGCGGCGACGAAGTGCCGGCCGGCGCCTGGACCAATAATCCCGAATGCGTGGCGCTGATGCATCGCGAAGGTCTTCACAATGAAGCTGAACTTCAAAGCTGGTTCACCCGGCGCATGGCGCGGTTCATCACCGCTCATGGGAAAATCCCCATTGGCTGGAGTGAAATTATGCGAGGCGGCCTGGCCACCAACGTCGTGGTCATGGATTGGATTGGCGGCGGCGCCGAGGCCGCGCGCGCCGGTCACGACGTGGTGATGTCGCCCACGGCGTATTGTTACCTGGACCATTACCAATCCACCAACCGCGCCGCCGAGCCGCGTGCCATCGGCGGTTATCTTCCGCTCCAACAGGTTTACTCCTTTGAACCCATCCCGGCGGATTTGCCGCCGCCGTTTCAATCGCACATTCTCGGTGCCCAAGGCAATCTGTGGACCGAATACATCGCCTCGCTGTCGCACGCCGAATACATGATCTTCCCGCGCGAATGTGCCCTGGCCGAGGTGGTGTGGTCACCGCCCCAAACGCGTGACTGGGACGATTTCGTGCGTCGGCTCCAGGTGAGTGAGCAACGGCTGGATGAGTTGGGCGTCAAGTATCGTCCGGGATTCCAGTGAACGGCCATCGCTTCCGTCGGGCTGCGAGGACGGAATGTCGTTCCTTTCCGCTTGCGGGGGAGCGAGTTTTACTAAAAGCGCCTCTGAAAAACGCAGCGCAAGCTGTCTCCGGCGCGAATCCCAAAATCGTGAGCCGGGAGAGCAGGCGGTTTTGGTGTTCGGCTGAGAACGCCCTTGAGCCGCGAAGGTCTTAGTCACCGATTTCTCGGCAGTTTCGGATTGAAGACGGCCGGAGTTGGCGGTCGTTTGCCGGCTTTACTCATTGCAAAGCAAATTTCGCGGACAATTTCGCGTCTGAATTGCCGCCGACCCAGACGGTGAATTCGCCCGGTTCCAATTCCCATTTCCGGTCCGCGCCCCAGACTTCAAGGTCGCTTTGTTTGACGTGCAGTGTGAGTGATTGGGTTTCGCCTTTTTTCAGATGGAAGCGTTGAAAGGTTTTCAACTCGCGCTCCGGCGTATCCACGCTGGCGGTGGTTTCGCGGACATAAACTTGCGCGACTTCATCGCCGTCGCGGTCACCGGTGTTCGTCACGTCAAAGGAGACTAACACGTCCTCGCCGCTGCCGGGCGCCGGCGGAGTGACTCGCAGATGGCTGTATTGGAACGTGGTGTAGCTCAAGCCCCAGCCGAAAACGAATTGCGGCGAGTCATCGCCGTCCACATAATTGTTTCGCTTGGCCGGTGCGTGGTTGTAATAAACCGGCAACTGACCGACGCGTTTGGGAAAGGAAACGTCCAGCCGTCCGGCGGGGTTGTTGTCGCCAAAGAGCGTCTCGGCAATGGCTTGGCCGCCGAACTCGCCGGGATACCACGCTTCCAGAATGGCCGGCACGTGCTCCGCCGCCCACGGGATGGCCAGCGCGCGGCCATTTTCCAAAACCAGCACCACGGGGACGCCGGTGGCGACGACGGCTTCCAAAAGTTGCTCCTGGTTGCCGGGCAAACCCAGTTCGGAACGGTCGTGGCCTTCGCCGGAGATTTGGGAATTTTCACCCAGACCGAGAATCGCCACGTCGGATTTTTTGGCGAGGGCGACGGCGGCGTCAATGTCCTGGCCGTCGGCAAAGGAAACTTGAGTGTCCGGGGAGACGATTTTTTTGACCTGCTCGAAGATGCCGTATTCGGCGGACTCGCGATGGCCGCCGCCGTCAGCGTAATCGCCCAGCCGCGCGACGTTCGCATTCGGTCCGATGACGGCGAGGCGCCGCAAATCCTTTTTGAGCGGCAGCAGGTGATTTTCATTTTTGAGCAGGCACAGGGATTGCCGCGCGATTTCCAGCGAGAGCGCCAGATGCGCCGGCGAGCGGCGGACCCGGGCGTCGAGCGATTCGTCCACGAACGGATGATCGAACAGACCGAGCAGGAATTTCACGCGCAGAATCCTGGAAACGGCTGCGTCGAGTGTGGCTTCGGAGACCTGTCCGTTTTTCACGCCGTCCATGATGGCGTTTTGGAACGTGTCGTGGTCGAAGTCGTAAAATTGCATGTCCACGCCGGAATTGAGCGCCAGCCGCACGGCGTCGGCGGGCGTGGCGGCGACGTGGTGGACGTTCCAGAGCCGTTGAATGGCGCCGAGGTCGGAGAGGGTGAACCCCTGGAAGCCCCATTCGCCGCGCAGAACGGTGTTCAGCAGCCAGGGGTTGGCCGTGCAGGGTACGCCGTCCACATCGTGATAGGCCACCATCACACCCATGGCGTGGCCCTGGCGGATGGCCGGTTCGAAGCTTTTGAGCATAACGGTGCGCATTTCGCGTTCACCGCAGTGGACCGGCGAGGTGTTCAAACCGCTTTCCGGCGAGCCGTGACCGGCAAAATGTTTCGGTTCGGCGATGCAGGTGTGGTCGGTGGCCAGCGAATCGCCTTGCATACCTTCGACGTAATTCAATCCCATTTGCCCGGACAGAAACGGGTCTTCACCGAAGTCTTCTTCGACGCGGCCCCAGCGCGGGTCGCGCGCCACGTCCAGCACCGGCGCCAGGATCATGTCCACGCCATCGGCGCGCGCTTCGGCGGCGATGGCCGCGCCCTCCGCGCGGGCCAGCTCGGGATTCCATGTGCAGGCCAGATTGACGCTTTGCGGAAAAATCGTTTCCTCGTAGCCCATGTAACCGTGCAGTCCTTCCTCGATGAAAATGGCGGGGATGCCGAGGCGGTTGTTTTTAATGATCCAGCCTTGCAGTTCATTGTAGAGTCGCGGGCCGGGATACAGATCGTGAATCGAGCCGGCGCCGAGGTGGCCAAAGACTTTTTCCGCCTGGGCCGGATCAAAGGGCGCGTCGGGCCGGGCGTGGTTGTGGTCGTAAAGGAATTGCTGCGGCAGCGCCAGTGATTTGCAACCGTCATACATGTCGAGCTGGCGCGCCTTTTCCGCCAGCGTCATGCGCGAAAGCAAATCACGGACACGCTCGTCCACCGGCAGGTTGGGGTTCTGGTAGGGCGGCGTTGGATCTTGCGCGCCGGCCGAAAACAAATTCGCCGCGGCAAAAATTCCGGCGGCGAGCAAGTAAAACAACGCCCGCCAGCGTTTGTCGGCCGGGAGTGCGGTGAGGTGCTGCCGTTTTTTTTCGACACGTCGTGTCGCGTCGTTCCCCGGCGTGGACCTGTTCGCGCACTCCGCAGATTGACGACACAAATGATTGGAGGAAACGGGTGAGGGGTTCATAGCAATTGGGTCAATGTTTTTTTCGCGACAAATCGAACAGCTCAAACAACTGGTCCGGGCGCACGACAACGAATTTTTCCGAATCCAGCGATGCCGCCAGATTCGACAGGTCCGTCGGCCCCAGATTCCAGGCGTTGGCCTGGACGGCGAGGAACAGTGGGGCGTGGCCGTTCCAATTCCGCGCGGCTTTGGCGATGGCGTTTTGCAGGTCGGCCACGCGGTCGGCGTAATTGGCGCCGGCAACAAAACCGATCACCGGCAGCCGGCCATAAACCCGGGTGAAACTGCCGCCTTCGTGCGACATGAGGCCCAGCAGTGACGGACAATTTTTTGCGAACGCCTCGCCGATTTCATCGTTCACGCGCAGCCAGGCGGTGATGATGCGGATGCCGCTCCGTTGCAAATACGGCTCGGTGATTTTTGTGAAGGCGTTTAAGTCCGCCGCCGGCCAGAAATCCAGCCGTGCATAACCGGCGCCGGACGGGCCGGAGACCAGGCAATCATTCGTCGTGGCCGTGCGCCAGTAATAATTCAGCATGGCCGGGTCCAGATCGGCCGCCAGAGGGCTGACCGTCCAGCCCAGAGGGATTTTGCCGCGGGCCGGGTCGTCCCACATTTTTTTGAGGCGGTGCTGCATGTATTGAACGTTGTCGCCGTCGCTGAAGTAGAAGGCCACGTAGATTTTGTTTTCCAGCGGTGGTGGTGGCGGCGGCGGCGGAGCGGCAATGGGCTGAATGACGCCGCTGAAGACCGAGCCGTTCTGGAAATAATCGCTGGCCAGCACGGGGATGCCCCGTTGGCCGGCGAATTTCAGGCCGGCTTCTTCGTCCGGCCACCAGCCCATGTAAACCGCAGCGGCGGGCCTTAAACCGGAAAAAAATTTCGCCAGCAACGCAGCTTCGGCGGTGCGTCTGGGATCCAGCCAGACGACGGCCGATTTCACGGCCACGGCGTAGTCCCGCAGATTGCCGTGCAGCCGCGGACCGAGTCCGGTGAAAATGCGGTGCGTGCAACGCGGCCAGCAGTTCGTGAGCAGGAATTCATACACCTGCAATTGGTCCGCGAACTTTCCACGCAGGTCGTCCTTGACGGGGAAGTTGAACGGCGCGTTCGTCAACTTGGCCAGCAGTTCCGGCGCGCAAATCAGTTCGTCGTTCAATCCGGCGAGTGTCGTGGCCAGGTTCAGCGTGTCCGGCTGCGCGGGATCGGTGACGACCAGGCCGGCGATTTCGTTTTTGTATTTCAGGAGCGCCTCGTCACCGCGGATGGGGTTCCAAGCCAGGCGGTGAATTTTCAACCAGGTGAATTTGCCGTCACTCTCGCGGGCGGAAACACAGGCCAGGCGCGGTTGCGCGCGATTGACAATGCCTTCCAGCGAGGCGAACAAATCCTCTTCCGCGCCGCCGGCGCCGGTGAGGTCCAGACAATCCAGCGTGGCCGCCGGGGCGGGAAATTGCGGCAGCAGCCGGTCCGCCGGCCAGACCAGAGCGGCGGACACGCGCCCGCCCCCCGCCGCCAGGGCCAGAGACACTGCAAAAACCGAAATGGCGTGACGAAACATTTCATCACCATCCCCGAAATCCGCGGCCGGCGAAACCATAAATTTCTATGGTCTTGCATTCCTTTGACGGATTTGACATTTCCGGCGGCGCTTCCAAGAATGAACCATGCGCTGCAATTTGTGGTCTCTATCGGCGGCGGGCCTGGGTGTGCTGCTGTGCACGGCCGCCGCCGCCAAAACCGTTTCCATCCAATCCGCCGCCGGGGTCACGGCGCGGCTCGACGGAACTTCCGGCCGTTACGAAATCGTCTGGCGCCAGACGGGTTGGAAGTTCTCCGGCGACCTGGGAGCGCCGGCGCGGGCACGTGTCCAACGCGGCAGTGACGCCGTCGGCGGCTTCCGCGAGATTCAATTCGCCTGGGATTCCCGCACCGGCGCGATTCGCGTTTATGACGGGCAAGCGGCGGTGTTGTTTTTGCTGACCAACGGGCAGGACGCCGCCTCATTTCCCGCCTTTCCGCGTTTCACCACTTTTCCCGTCGCGCTGCATCACTTCAGTTTTCACGAAAGCGCCTTTGCGCCACCTCGCTTCGATTTGGAAAACAACGGCACGCCGTGGCTGCTGTTTGACGACCGGGCCGATGCGACGCTCATTTCCCCGGCGGACGACTTTTTGATTTCGCGCATGAACGGGGACGGCGTTCACGAAATCGCCAGCGGTCTGAATCCCGGGGTGCAGGATTTGCCCGCGAATTTTTCTCACGCCACGCTCATGGTCTTTGCCCCCGGTATTCACGCCGCCTGGCAGACCTGGAGTCGCGCGTTTCTGGCGTGGCAGGGCCGCACGCCGCCGGCCAACGATGCCGACATCGGCCTGCGTTATCTTGGTTACTGGACCGACAACGGCGCATTTTATTATTACAATTACGACACCAATTTCGGCTACGCCGGCACGCTGGAAAAACTGGTCGCCCGCTACCGCGCCGAACACATCCCCATCCGTTACCTGCAACTGGACAGTTGGTGGTATGAAAAAACGTTAACCGGCACGGACGGCAAAGTGGGCGCCACAAAAAATCCGAACCTGCAAGCCGGCGAATGGAACCGTTACGGCGGTCTGCTCGAATACCGGGCCGATCCCGCCATTCTGCCCGGCGGCCTCGCCGGCCTGCACGAAGCCATCGGCCTGCCGCTCATCACCCACAACCGCTGGATTGACCCCGCCAGCCCCTATCACGAGCATTACCGAATCTCCGGCCTCGCCGCGGTGGACCCGAAGTGGTGGGACGACATCATGGCCTACATCGCCTCCGCCGGTGTGGTCTGCTACGAGCAGGATTGGTTGAGCGAAATTTATTTTCACTCGCCGGAATTTCAAACCGTGCCGGGCGTCGGCGAAGCGTTTGCCGACAACATGTCGCGTGCGGCGCAGGCGCAGGGATTGGATTTGCAATACTGCATGGCGCTGCCCCGCTTTTTCCTGCAAGGCGCGCGTGAGCCGAACCTCACCACCATCCGCGTGAGCGACGACCGCTTCAAACGGGCGCGCTGGGATTCGTTCCTTTACGTCTCGCAACTGGCGGACGCCGTCGGCCTCTGGCCGTGGTCGGATGTGTTTATGAGCACCGAGACGAACAATTTGCTGGTCGCCGATCTTTCGGGCGGCATGGTGGGGATCGGCGACGCCCTCGGCCACGAGAACCGTGACAATCTCCTGCGCGTCGCCCGGCCCGACGGCGTGCTGGTCAAACCCGACGCGCCCCTCCTGCCGCTGGATGAAATTTACGTCGCCCAGGCGAACGGCCGGAAAATTCCGATGGTCGCCTGGACGCACAGCGACCACGGCAATTTGCGCACCGTTTATGTTTTCGCCTACAACCGGCAAAACACCGCCGCCCAGGCCAATTTCACTCCCGCCGCGCTTGGTTTGAGCGGAAAGGTGTGCGTGCTGGACACGCGGTCCGGCACCGCTCAATTTCAATCGGCGAAAAAGCCCGTAACGGTTCCGCTGACGCCGGACGGCACGGCGTATGACGAAATTGTGTCAGTCGGGAAATCCGGGCTGGCATTTTTCGGCGACGAAGGGAAATTCGTTTCCAACGGCCGTCAGCGCATCGCGTCGCTTGAAGACACGCGGAAAACACTCACGATCACCGTCACCTTTGCCGCCGGTGAGAAATCCGTCCGTCTCTTTGGCTTTGCCCGGAGCGCCCCGCAGGTTTCGGCGCAGCGCGGCGCGGTCGGCGATTGGTCATACGACGCCCGGACGGGTCGTTTCAGCGTGGAGGTGACGCCGGATGCGGCAGTGGATCGTTCCGGTCCGGATCCGGTGCAAACCGCGCGGGTGGAATTTCAAGTGCGCTGAAAGCGGCGCGCTGCTCACGACCGCCGCTCCTTGATGGCTTGTAGAATCTCCGCAATCACCTGGTCTTTCGGCCTGGCGCCCAAATTCCCCTTGCCGTGCACGCGCACGGAGATTTTGCCCGCTTCCCGGTCGCGCGGGCCGACGATGAGCATGGTGTGCACCTTGGCCGTCTCCGCGTCCTGAATTTTTCCGTTGATTTTGTTGGATGAAAAATCCGCTTCGGCGCGGACAAAATGGGCACGCAGTTCGGCGACGATTTGCTTGGCGTAATCCACCAGCGGTTCGTCGGTGCCAATGGTCAGCACGCGCACCTGTTCCGGCGCCAGCCAGAGCGGGAAATTGCCGGCGTAATGCTCGATGAGAAAGCCGAGGAACCGCTCGTGGGTGCCCAGCGGCGCGCGGTGAATGCACAGCGGCGTCTTTTCCGAATTGTCCCGGTCGCGATAGACCAGCCCAAAGCGTTTGGGCACGGCGAAATCCACCTGATTGGTGGCCAGCGTGAATTCCCGGCCAATCACACTCCAGACTTGCACATCAATCTTCGGTCCGTAAAACGCCGCTTCGTTCGGCACCTCGACATAGGGGGTGCCGGATTGTTTCAAGACCTCGCGCACCATGTCCTCGGTTTTCCTCCACAGCTCCGGTTCGTTGACAAATTTCTGGCCGAGCCGGGCCGGGTCGTGAGTGCTGAAACGCATGACGTATTTTTCGATGCCGAAAATCTTGAAATACTTCAGATACATTTCGTTGACGGCGTTGAACTCGTCGGCGAACTGCTCCGGCGTGCAATAGATGTGCGCGTCGTTCATGTTCAGCGACCGCACGCGCATCAGGCCGAACAGCTCGCCCGATTGCTCGTAGCGATAGCACGTGCCGTATTCGGCCAGGCGCAGCGGCAGGTCGCGATAGCTGCGCGGCCGTGCCGCGAAGATGCGGTGATGATGCGGGCAGTTCATGGCCTTGAGGTAATAAACCTCCGGTTCGCCGAGCTGCTTTAACCGCTCGCGCAACTCGGACCATTCGCGAAACGCCGCGGCAATTTCCGCCGGGGCCGTGCCGCGGCGGACGGCCTGTTCAATGGCCGAAATTTCCTCGTCTTTCAAAAGGGCACACATCCCAGCCAAAATAACGCGCCCGGCGGCGCAAAGGAACTTCAATTTTCCCGTCACGCCCGGCGCGGCGCGGCATGGACTTTGAAGGGCCGCGATTGGCGCGCAGAAGCGCGGCGCAGCCCCACGGAGGCTTCCGGTTTGAATTTTCCTTGAAATCGCCGGTCTCAACTTCAAAACTTTTTTGTGCGCGCCTTTTTCAAGTACTGGCTGCCGGTGTTGCTGTGGATGGTGTTGATTTTCACCGCGTCCAGCGACACGCATTCCTATGAACATTCTTCACGTCTGGTGGAACCGATTTTGCGCTGGCTGTTCCCTCACTGGCCGCCGGCGCGCCTTGACGAAGCCCACGAATTCTGCCGCAAGTGCGCGCATGTGACCGAGTACGCCATCTTCGCGGTGCTCGTCCGGCGGGCGTTGTGCGGGGGGGGCTTCGCCTCACCGGGATGGTCCTGGTCGAAGGTGGGCGGCACGTTGTTGCTGGTTTTCAGTTACGCGTCCACAGACGAATTTCATCAACGCTTTGTCCCCACCCGCACGTCGTCCGTGCGGGACGTGTTTCTTGACACTGCCGGGGGCGCGTTGGGACTGTTTGTGCTGTGGTTCGTGGGCCGGATCAGGAAACGGCCAAACCAGAAAATGCCATAATCAGAATCATGTTCAATGAAACGTCCGCTGGCCGCTGTCGTTTCATTTTATGCCCTCGGCATCCTGCTGGCGAAACTGTTCCAGCCGCCGCTGACGGCGCTGTGGGTGGCTTCGTTTCTCGTTCTGGCGGCCGCGCTGGTCTTCGGCAGATGGCGCCCTGGACTGCTGTGTCTCCTGCTGGCGCTGGCCGGCGCCACGAATCTGATGGTTCACACCGCCGTCCTTTCGCCGAACGATCTGCGCGCCTTGCTGGGCGGCGAAGCGGCCATCGTGTCGGTGCGCGGCACGCTGGCGGAAACGCCCCATTTGAAAATCATGGAGCGCGACGCCGCGCCGGTCGAACATTCCCTGGCGCGTGTGCGCGTGAGAGCCATCCGCCGCAACGAAACCTGGCAACCGGCGGACGGCGACATCCTGGTGTCCACGCCATCGGCCTTGCCGGAAATTTTTTTTGCCGGCCAGGCAGTTGAAATCTCCGGCGTGATGGCGCCTCCCCCGCCGCCGTTGGCCGACGGCCTGTTTGATTTCCGCCAATACCTCGCCACACGCGGAATTTATTTTGAACTCAAAACGGCTTCCTCGAATGACTGGACCTTGCGCGAACCCATTCGATCCCGACCGCCGCTGACCGACCGGTTTTTGAGCTGGGCCAGGCGCACGCTCGCCTTCGGTTTGCCGGCGGAGGACGAGCTGCTGCGGTTGCTGTGGGCGATGACGCTGGGCTGGCGCACGGCGTTCACCAGCGACATTCGCGAACCGTTTTTGCGCGCCGGGACGATGCATCTGTTCGCCATTGACGGTCTGCGCATCGCGTTGCTGTCGGGCATGATCGTCACTGTGCTGCGTGTCTTGCGCCTCTCGCGCGCCTGGTGCGGCGCTGTGGCGGTGCCGCTGATCTGGTTTTACACCGCCGCTACCGGCTGGGAATCCTCCGCCATCCGGGCCTCGGTGATGATGACGATTGTTCTGGGCGGCTGGGCGCTGAAACGGCCCGGTGACACGGTCAATTCGCTGGCCGCCGCCGCCTTTTTGATTCTGCTGTTGTGGGACCCGCGCCAACTGTTCGAGGCAGGTTTTCAACTTTCATTTTTCGTGGTGCTGATCATTGCGCTGCTGCTGCCGCCGCTGAACGAATTTTTCGACCGGCTGTTGCGCCGCGATCCGTTGCTGCCGGAGCAACTGGTTTCTCCCTGGCGCCGTGGCGCGAGGCAGGTGCTGCGGGTGTTTCTGCGTTACTGCGGGCTGTCTTTGACCGCATGGCTCGGTTCCATTCCGCTGGCGGCAATGTATTTTCATTTGTTTAGTCCCGTTTCCACGCCGGCCAACATCATCGCCGTCCCGCTGGGCACGCTGGCGCTCATGGCCAATCTTGGCGCGCTGGTCTGCGGCGCCTGGCTGCCGTGGGCCACGGCGCTGTTCAATCATGCGGCCTGGTTCTTCATGGTGGCGATGCAATGGGTCAGCGTCCAGGCCGCCGCCCTCCCCGGCGCCTTTTTTTATGTCCCGGCGCCTTCGTGGATTTTGGCGGGCATTTATTATGCGGCGCTGGCAGTTGCCGGCAGCGGCGTTTTGAAAACGCCGTGGCGAAAAACAATGTTCGCCGCCTTGCCGGCCCTCGTCGGCGCCGTCCTTTTTTTCCGCTGGGAATTGTCGCGGGACCGGACGGAGGTCTTCATCCTGCCGCTCCGGGGCGGCCACGCCGTTTTTGTGGATGCCGCGGGGCGGGACAACGATTGGCTGGTGGATTGCGGCGACGAAGACGCCGTAAATTTCATCCTCAAGGATTTTCTCCGTGCCCAGGGGGTGAACCGGATTCCGCATCTGATCCTGACCGAGGGCCGGGTGCGGAACGGCGGCGGCGCCGGGCTGCTCGATGAAAATTTTCACGTGGGCGAATTGTGGACCAGCGCGGTCCCTTTCCGCTCCGGCGCCTGCAACCGAATCGTTGCGGCGTTTGAACAATCCTCGCGGCATCGCGTCTTCCACCGCGGCGATCAAATCGGCGCCTGGAAGATTCTGTGGCCGGAGAACGGGCGTTTTCCCCGCGCCGGGGACGCCGCCGCCGTTCTGCTTGGAAATTTTTCCGGGACCAAAATCCTTTTGCTCTCGGATTTGAGCCGGGCGAGTCAAAGCGCCCTGCTGGCCTGGAGCAACGAGTTGCGCGCCGACATTGTGGTGGCCGGTTTGCCGGACGCCGGCGAACCGCTCGGCGACGCGCTGATTGAGGCCGTTCGGCCGAAAGCCATCGTCATTGCCGATTCGGAGTTTCCCGCCACCCGGCGCGCGAGCCGCCAGTTGCAGGAGCGTCTGGCGCAAACGAAAATTCCCGTCATTTACACGCGCGATTCCGGCGCGGTGAAAATTACCGCCGACAAAGCCGGCTGGAAGTTGCGGGCGATGGACGGGCGGCTGTTGGAAGGTCGGGCGGAGAACCTGGCCGCGCCGCCAGGCCCACCTACCGTCTTCGCGCTACCCGAACCGCGACATGCCGCGCCCGGGGAATCGGAAATTTTTTTACTTCCACCGCCACGCTTTGCGGTTTGAATTCGGATAAAATCAAATCCGCAATGTCGGCGGCGAGTTTTTCAATCAGCTTCCATTCCCGGCCTTCGCCAAAATTCAGGAGCCGTTGGGCCACGGCAAAATAATCAATCGTCTCGGCCAACGCATCGGACTGCGCCGCGGCGGAGAAATCGAATTCCATCTCCACACTCAACAGCAGGCGCTGCGGTCGGGCACGCTCAACGTCCGGCACGCCCACGCGGTAAAAAACTTCCAGGTCAACGATGGAAATGGTCATGGGCAATTCGCCGCGCGCCGGGCAGGCGGCTTAACGGCCGGGCGATTTACGGTTTCGATTTTTCAAAACGGCGGCGATCAGGATTTGGGTCGGCCGGTTCAGCGGCAGCTTTTGGGCGTCAGTCAGTTTCAGCCAGCGGAATTCGCGGCCCTCGGCATTCAGTTTCACGCGGGGATTTTTTGCGGCGGCGCGGCAGGTGTAGTTCAACAGCACAAAATGCGCGTCGCGGTAGAATTCCTTTGAGTGAAGGCAATCCTGCGCCAGCACGAAGCGAATGTCGCGAATTTTCAAGCCGGTTTCCTCGAGGATTTCGCGCCGCAGAGCGGCGATGGAGGTTTCGCCCCACTTGATTTTGCCGCCGGGAATGCCCCACTTGTCGGACCATTTGTGGGTGCGGATCATCAGCGCTTCGTTGCGGGAATTGAACACCAGGGCGCCGACGGTGGCGACGGGGACCAGTTGCGACGCGTCCGGGCGGGAGGACCGCGGCGTTTGCGCCAGGCGCAATCCGTTTGCCTCCAGCACGCGGCGCAGTTCGCCGAGGTGCTCGACGATCAGATCCGGCTGCGCGGCGCGCAATTGTTCCAGCGTGTTGTAGCCGGTCAGCACGGCGCAGGAATGGATGCCGCCGTGTCGCGCGGTTTCGATGTCGTGCTGCATGTCGCCGATGAACAGCGTTTCCTCAGGCTGCAGCCGGTTTTCGCGGAGGATGTCGCGGATGCGTTTTCGCTTGTCCCGGACGCCGGTGTAGGGCTTTTCGAAAAAGGCGTCGAAACCGGTCAGACGGGATTGCGCAGCAAAGTAGTCGCCGTGCACGGTGCTCAACAGAAAGGTGCGCAGTTTTCGCGCTCGACAAAATTCGAG
>DASRCU010000150.1:0-1167 GCA_035652955.1 Verrucomicrobiia bacterium
ATTCCTTTGATTCGACGGAGAGAGAGCGCCTGGGGCCTAACCGCGCGGATAGGATCTCGCCGGGCCGTCTCACCAAATCGCGAGGGCGGGCGGGCCGCGTCTACTTTTTGACGCTGTTTTGACGCCGCTTAATTGACTCTGCCAAGCGTCTGGGATACGCTGTCTCTGTCGTCAAAGGGGAGGTGGAACCCTCACAGGGCTAAGGGGTCAACCGGCGCGATTTCATCAATTGACCGGCCGTTTAAACGGGACTTTTTGTTATTTTCCGGAGGCCCTTTATGCGCTCCCCGTCTATCGCCATACGCAACGTTGCGTTTGGATTCGTTGCGTTCGGATTGGCCGCCTTCGCTCAAACCGATCGCGGCACAATTACCGGTACGGTTTCCGATCCCGCCGGCGCCGTAATTAGCGGCGCCTCGGTGGAAGCTAGAAATATCGCTACCGACGCGGTTTATCCCGCCGCCACTTCGACAACCGGCAATTACACCATCGCTCAACTGCCGGCTGGCGCTTATGAGCTGACCGTCACGGTCACGGGCTTCAAGAAGTTCGTCCGCACCGGCCTGACGGTGGAAGTGGCCGGAACTCTCCGCGTAGACGCCTCCTTGGAGGTCGGCGCGCCTAGCGAAAGCGTCACAATCACGGCGGAGGCGCCGGCGCTCAAGACCGAAGGCGGAGAGGTAAGCTACAATCTCCCCACTTCCACTCTGGACGACCTGCCGGTCCTCAATATGTTCGGCGCGGCCGCCGGCATCGGATCGGCCAACGCCTTGGGCAATATCCGCAATCCGCTTTCCGCGGTCCAACTGCTGCCGGGCGCGCGCGTCACCACGGATACGATTTTGCGCATCAACGGAATGCCCTCCAACTCGCAATCCATAAACATTGAAGGGCAAGACGCCACCAACGGATTTTTCAAGCAGCAGAACCAAATCAACCAAGCCGGCGTCGAGGCGATTCAGGAAGTGGCCATCCAAACCAGTAATTTCTCCGCCGAGTATGGCCAAGCCGGCGGCGGCTATTTTAATTACACGATGAAATCCGGCTCCAATCAGCTTCACGGCAGCGGTTACGACTATTTCGCCAATGAAGCCCTCAACGCCGGCCTGCCCTTCACGATCAACCCCAACAAACCGAATCAACTCGTCCGAAACCCGCTCCGGCAGA
>DASRCU010000151.1:0-19308 GCA_035652955.1 Verrucomicrobiia bacterium
ACCTGGGCCGGCGGCCAATTACAACTGCAGGCGTCCAGTTCGCAATATATCCAACTGCCGGCGGGTATTTTGAGCAACTACGCCGCCGTAACCATCGAAGCATGGGTCACATTTCCCGACCAACTGCCGGTGAATTGTTTCTTCTTTGGTTTTGGCGACACCAACGGCGGCGAGGGCAACGGCTACATTTTTTGCGCGCCGCGTGCCGGGCGAATCGCCATCACAGCCACCAATTACACTGGCGAACAAAACGCTTACAGCGGCGCGGACTTCAGCTTTCAAACCAATTTTCACTTCGTCGCCGTGTTTAATCCGCCGGCCGGCTCCATCGCGCTTTACACCAACGGTACACTGGCAGCCGTCAACAATGCCGTGACGGTGCCGTTGAGCTCGATCAACGATGTGTTCAACTACATCGGCCGGTCGCTGTACAGCGCCGACCCGTATCCGGACCTGACGCTCGACGAATTCCGCATTTACAACGGCGCGTTGAGTCCCGCGGAAATCGCCGCCACCCAGGCATTGGGGCCGGACCGGTTGTTGAGTAACGCCAGGCCATTTTTCAATCCGCCACAAAGGGCGGGGAACAATTTGCTGCTGTCGTGGCCGCTGGCCTCAGCGGGCTACATCCTGCTCTGGCGCACAGATTTGATTGAGGGTGCCTGGACACCACTTACCTCCCCCGTCCCGCAAATCGTCGGCGACCAATGGCAAATCCCCGTGCCGGTCACGAACGGCCCGCAATTTTTCCGGCTGGAAAAATGATCGTCATTTCGCGCGACCTGGCTTTGCCCCACAAACGCTCGTTTGCCGAACCATGCGCGCCCGATGGCTTTGGAGAGCGGTGCGAAGCGAAGCGCCACGCCGTTTTGGCCACGCTCCGGCGCGTCCCAAGGCCGTCGTTGTTGTGCTTCGCCATGGAATGGCGAATGTCAAAGTGCCCGCCTTTTCCGGCAACCACCGGCCGGAGTGAAAGGAGGCTTGGCCGTTCTGCCGCAAATTGGTGATTTTTTTACGCGAAATGGCGTTTCGCGGACGCGGCTGACCGGTTATTTTAGTATGATTCAATGACTGGATTTGAACGACGAAATATGAAAGCCGTTGTCAGACAAAATCAGCCGGCCCCGGCACGGGGCTTTACGTTGATTGAACTGCTGGTGGTCATCGCCATCATCGCCATTTTGGCAGCCCTGTTGCTGCCGGCCTTGGCCGCCGCCAAGCAAAAGGCCATTCGCATCCAGTGTTTGAACAACATCAAACAAATCGAAGTGGCGACCTTCAATTATGCCGGCGATTTCAATGACAAGTTGCCATTGATTGTCGGCACCACCGGTTGGGCGTGGGATTTGCCGGACAGCGCCGCGCAAATTATGTTGAAAAGCGGCCTGGAAAAAAAATCGTTTTACTGCCCGGGGACGGCATGGAAGGGATTTGATGATCGGGTGAATTTCACCGCTCCCGGCATCGCACCCAACGGTGCGGCGGCCTGTTTGTGGAACTACGGCACCCTGGCCCCGGCTGCCAATCCGCCTTTTCATGTGATGGGCTATGTTTTCGCATTTAACGGCCTGCCTACCACCCATACGGTGGTGAACGGGGTGACGGTTTATGGGTCTTCCAGGTTGTTTACAACAAATCAAAATACGACGCTGCAGCCGGAGACCATTCAGGATTCCATGACGGGGAGGTACGTGCAGATCCCCGGCGTCGCCAACCGGGTTTTGACGGCCGATGCCACCCTGGATGCCTCACAGGAGTTTGACAGTTACAACCGGTACAACCTGGCCATCCGCAGATCCTACTCCGACATTCAGGGCGGTTTTTATCTTCATCACACCAGCGCGCATTTGAAGAACAGCTTTCCTCTTGGCGGCAGCGTCGGTTTCAAGGATGGACATGCGGAATGGCGCAAATTTCAAGACATGCAGGAGGTCGCTCAAAGCGGTCAGCCGTTTTGGTGGTAAATTAAAACCTGTCCCGGAATTCCGGCAAAAACGTGATGGCGCCGGCAAATCATGATTCCGCCGGCGCGTAATCGAAATAGTCGAAGTCCGCGGGTTTTTTCTCGCCGCTTAAATCCTGGGCGCACAGTCCGACCATCGCCCCGGTAAAATGCAGTCCGGTGCCGTAATCGTCGGAAAGTTTTGTAAAATCCAGCACCGGACCAATGTCCTGCCAATAGCGGCCATCCGGCGAGGCGCGGAATTGCAATTTTTGAAAATCCACTTCGGCTCGCAGAAAAAAACGTTGCCAATCGTTCACTACCCTTTCGCCTTCGGCAAGCTCGTCGTAAGCGCCGTCGTCGGTCAACACGATGCCGAGGATTCTGCCACGCGCCTCGTCGTGCGTGACGCGCAGGTAAAAATGTGTGCGCGTGTCGTAGTAACAAATCAGTCCGGCGCTCTGCATGAAATTTGTCGGGGCAAATTCCAGGCAGGTCTCGGCGGTAAATCGGAAATGCCGAACGCGGTGCGCAATCAGGCTCTGGTCGAACAACGAATGCAGCGAATCGCGCCCGCGCAATCGCAGCCAGCCGGGACGTTCGGCCAGGCTCAACCAGGATTCGTCGGCGGGGTTGCGCAGCGAACTCCAATGAACGCTCAGCACCGGGGCATTAAAGTGGTCGCGGAACGGCGGCACGGACGTTGGGGACGGCGGCCGTCCTGTCTCGTTTTCCTGGCGCGGGGCATGATGCGCGAGCATCGAAGGAGCGTTCTGCTTCCCAACGCGGTGGGGATGCGGCGCGGGCCATGTTATTTGGGGATGATGCCCACCGCCGGCAATTCGCAGCCAACCGTCGCGCCATTCCACACGTTGCAAACAGGTTTCGCGCCCCAACACGCAGCGCTCGCCGGCGTGCGCCGCGGCCAGGTCCGATTTATCTGACGAAGAGAGATGAAACGGAGCGGCGGTTCGGATCGGCCGGCTTGCCAGATGGGCCAGGAACCATTCGCCGTCCGGCGTCGCGACCAGCTCGCCATGACCGGCTTTTTGCAGCGGCAACGTGGGATCATCGCGGGAGGTGAGCACCAACGGCTGTGGATCCAGTTCGTAAGGGCCGAGGATGTTCCGGGAACGCGCCATGGAGATGCCGTGGTTCCAACTCGTACCGCCCTCGGCCATCATCAAATAATACCAGCCGTTGTGCTTGTAAAGATTTGGGCCTTCACACAGGATGTTTTTCTTTTCCAGGATTTTCGTCATCGGCCCGACGAGCCGGCGCTGTCGGGGGTCGTATTCCTGAACCACGATACCGGCAAAGCGGTAGTGGCCTTTGCGAAAATCCCAAATCAGGTTCACCAGCCACTTGCGCCCGTCTTCGTCATGAAAGAGGGACGGGTCGAAACCAACGGAGTTCAGCTCAATCGGCTCGCTCCAGGGACCCAGAATGTCGGGCGCAGTCGTCAGAAAAATGTCCAAATCCTTGAATGGCCGGCCCAGACCGGTTTGGCGGAGGTTGGTGTAGATGAGCCAGAAGCGGCCGTCAGCGTAGCTCAAGCTTGGCGCCCAGACGCCGCCGGAATCCGGCACTCCGCGCAAATCCAGTTGCGAGCGGCGCACCAGGGCGTGACCCAGGAATTGCCAGTGCACCAAATCGCGCGAGTGATGAATCGGCACGCCGGGAAACCATTCGAACGAGGAATTGGCGAGAAAATAATCCTCTCCGACGCGGCAAATGCTCGGATCGGGAAAAAATCCGGGAAGGATCGGGTTTTGAATCATACGCAGTCCATCTTGCCAGCGGCGGCGCGGCAGTTCAGCAACAAAACGTTTTTCGAAAACGGGTCGTCTTCCGCCTTGGTCGTTTGCAGTGATCAAAAGCGGCGGAAGGGCTGGCCTTCAGCCTTTTTCGGGAACCTCCAGACCGGCCGCCACAACGCCGCCCTGCCCAAAAAACAACCGCCATGCTTTTCCCGGAAACCGCCTGCCCTGCCGAAAAGGCAGCACTGCCTCATCCAAAATGGCGCGCGCAAATTGAAGATGAAAAAGCAGAATTGAATGGTAAAATCGGCGCCGGCCTTTGGTTTATTGGTTTCATGCGTCATTCCCAAAAACGAATTCTCGTTGCCCTCGGCTGGTATGACTACCGCGTTCACCGCGGCATTGAGCGCTACGCGTTGGAGCATCGCTGGCATTTGTCCACCGGTTTGGAACGCGACCACGTGATCCCCTGGGGCTGGCGGGGCGATGGCATTCTGGCATGGCTCAGTGTGGATGACGAATTGGCAGAATTCGTGGTGAAGGCCAAAAAGCCGACGGTGGATTTCAGTTTCCGGCGTCCCCAGTTGAAATTTCCGCGGGTATTGGAAGACAACGCCCATGCGGCCCAACTGGTGGCCGATCATTTCCTGGCACGCGGGTTCCGGCATTTTGTCTTTTACAGCCGCACCGGCAATTGGAGCTATGAAGAGCGCGGGCAGGGATTTCGCGATGCCTTGAAACGCGCCGGACGCGACTGCCTTTGGCTGCGCTGGTATCGCTCGCCGCGATTTCGCCCCGGACGCGAACAACTGGAAACCCGTCGCGCCTGGCTGGCGGCGGAATTAAAACGCGCGCCTAAACCGCTGGCCGTTTTCGCCGCCAACGATGAACATGCGCTGGAAGTGCTCGATGTCTGCGACGACGCGCGACTCGCCGTGCCGGAGGAAGTCGCGATTGTCGGCGCGGAAAATTACCTGCTGGCGCCCGACGCCCTGCATACGCCGATCTCCAGTGTGGATACGAATCTGGAACTGCTTGGCTACCGCGGCGCGCAATTGCTGGACGATTTGTTGCATGGCCGGCCGGCGCCCAAAAATCCCCTTCGCGTGCCCGCCGCGGGTCTGGTGGTGCGCAAGAGCAGCGACATCCTGGCGGTCAATCACAAGGGCGTGGCCGCCAGCCTGCGTTTCATGCTGGAACACATTCACGAACCGATCACCGTCGAGGACCTGGTGCGCGTGGCGGCCATGTCGCGCCGCGCGTTGCACAAGGCCTTTCTGGATTATCTCCACCGCACGCCGGGCCAGGAGTTACAGCGCCTGCGCATTGAACGCGCCAAACAACTGCTGGCCAGCACTTCCCACAAATTGGAGATCATCGGCAACCTCTGCGGCTACGAGGGCGCCAACAGCTTTTGTGTGGCCTTTGCGCGGCTCACGGGCATGACGCCAAACGAATTCCGCAAAAGTGTGATCCGCTGAACCGCCTTTGTCGGCGGATAAGCGCCGGTTGCCAGGCGTTGTTTGGAGGGCGGAGTGATCCAGCGTTCAACCCTTCGCGCTTCAATCCGCCCCGTGCAAATCCTGAATATCAATTTGCAGAAACGCGGCTTCGCCGGTTCCGGGCCTCTGATAAATTTTTTCAAATGAATGGCTGTCACACCGTGGCGGGCATGTTGCGCCGCAGCCGCCGTTTGGGGCTGTTGGCGGCGGCAGTTTGTTGCGCGGCGGGTACAAGCAACGCCGATGTTTACCAAACGCCGTCCACCCCTCGCCTGGAACAAACCATCAACCGCGACTGGACATTCAATTATTTCCCGTCCGAAAATGCCGATACCAATGGTTGCGCGGCAGTGAATTTCGACGATTCAACGTGGCCGGCCATCGCCCTGCCGCACACGTGGCTGACCTACGAGACGACCGGCAAGCTGCATCCCTTCATCCACGACGCGCACGAGAAGGATGACCCCTACTGGTGGCGCGGCTGGGGCTGGTACCGAAAACATTTTTCTATCAGCCCGGAGGCGGCCGGCCGCCGCATTTACGTCGAGTTCGATGCGGTGCAAAAATATTGCAAGGTGTTCGTCAATGGCCGATGGGTCGGCGACCACAAGGGCGGTTACGATGGATTTTATTTCGACATCACGGACCTGGTTCGTTTGGGTGCCGACAATGTGCTGGCGGTGGCGGTGAATTGCGACCAGGACGACCGGTTCCAAATTCCACCCATGAGCGCTGGCAATTGGAACACCTACGGCGGCATTTACCGCGACGTGCGGCTGGTTCTCAAGGACCCGCTGCACATTCCGTTTCAAGGCTCCTACCGGCATGAAGGGGGCACATTCGTGACCACGCCCAGAGTCAGCGAGGCCGCCGGCACGGTGGAGGTCAAAACGTGGCTGCGAAATGATTACGCGACCTCGAAGGAGTGTGAATTGCGCACCACGATTGCCGACGCTGACAACCAGGTGCTGCAAGTGTTGACGGCAAGAAAAATCCTCCCGCCTGGCGCCCTGGCGGAGTTCGATCAGATCAGTGCGCCGGTGCCCCACCCGCATTTGTGGTCGCCGGAAACGCCGTACGTTTATCATGTTTTTTCCGACGTTTACTCCGACGGCACCGCGGTGGACCATTTTGAAAGCCCGCTCGGCTTCCGCTGGTTCAAATGGGATTACACCAACAACCGACTGATTTTGAACGGTAAAAAGGTCATCATCCACGGCACGAACCATCACCAGGAATGGCCCTGGCTGGGCGATGCCACTCCCAAATGGCTGTTGCTGGCCGACCTGCGGGACATCCGCGAGAATCTCAACGACAATTTCATGCGCACGGCTCACTATCCGAACGACCCGGCGGTGTACGATTTCAACGATCACCACGGCATCATCACCATCGAAGAGTTGCCCAACGACAAGCGCCAGAAATTTTCCACCGAGGTTCAGGTGCAGCAATTACGTGAGACCATCCGCCGCGACCGGAATCATCCCTCCATTTTCTTCTGGAGCATGGGCAATGAAACCGACGACGCGGTGGATTCCCGATACGCCGTGGCCGAGGACACCACACGCCTGATCCACGCACGCGACATTTACGACCATTACCAATCGGCGGGCAAATACCTCAACACCACCTCCTCCAACCTGGCCTTGGAATCGCTGCTGCGCTGTACCATTCGCGGCTGGTACAACTCCGACGTGCGTGACCTGGAACCGAAAAGCGTCCAGCAGGCCGGCAACGAGGAGTGGCAACACGACCAGGCTGCTGCCGCCTTCATTAAACTGAATCGCGGGCGCGCCGCGGACGATCTGGCCAATCTGAACACGTGGATTTACGAGGATCACGGATGTGACCGGCACTATCTCCATTGTCCGCTGGTGTTCGTCAATCCCAAAGGCTGGGTGGACCTGTGGCGCGAGCCGAAGTACATGTATTACCTCTGGCAGGCCTGGTATTCGCCCCGGCCCATGGTGTACATCCACCCGTATGTTTGGAGCCGCCGTTACCTCGGCCAGAAAAAAGAAGTGGTTGTGGATTCAAACTGTCAAAGCGTCGAATTGTTTGTCAACGGCCGCCACATCGGCGTATTGCATCCGAGTCTGGAGCAGGCCAATGTGGTGCGCTTTGAAAATGTCCCGGTTGAAACCGGCGTGCTGATGGCCGTCGGCCAGGCGCAGAATCAAACGGTCACCAATCAGGTCGTCATGGCCGGCCCGCCGGCGCGCCTGACGCTAACGGGTTTTGTGGAAGGGCAGAGCGACGGTTTGACGGGTGACGATCTGTCTGCGCCGTCATCCACCGCCGGGCCGTTGCGCCTTCCGGCGGCGCGGGATGCCCTGGCGGTAGTCCGCGCCGACATCGTGGATGCGAATGGAGTGCATGTCTTCGGCGCCACCAATACGCTTTACTGGTCCGTGTCCGGCCCGGCCACACTGGTCGGTGCGCCCGTTTATCAATCCGACATCGCCCGCAGCGAAGCCACGGAAGGGACGATGTATATTGACACGCCGGCGCTCAATCTCATCCGCTCCACCGGCCAATCGGGCGTGATTCAGGTCCGCGTTCAATCGCCGGGTCTGCGGCCCGCCGAAATTTCCATCCTCGCCACCAATGTGCCGCAAACCGGTTCATGGGCCATCATCGAACCGCCGCTGCCGGCGGGCAATCGCCACCCGGTGGCGCGTGAAAACATCGCCGCTCCGCCCCACGAAACGGTTTCCCAACAAATGCACGGCGTTCCCGATGACCTTGTGTTCAAGACGGCCGACCTCGGCGATTACGCCCGCGCCGTGGACGATTTTTTGCGTGAGAAAAATCCCGACCTGGATTTCAACACGCCGGAATACCGCACGGTCGTTTCCGTGTTCGCGCGCCTGGCCCGCGACAATCACGGGCGAATCGTGCGGGACGACTTCAATTTTATCGTGGATGGTTACAACAACTGCCGCCAAATCACGCAGCAGATTGACGCGCTGGCCTTGCCGGACCTGTTCAAACAATCCCTGCATCGGCATTACGTGCAGGCCATGATCGAACAGGGCGAGGCAAAGGATTGCGAGGCCGAAATCCGCCGACTCAAATCGTTGCCGCCGGGTCGGGTCATCGTCGCCGCCGCCCCGGACATGACCGCCGGCTCAAGCGACACCAACGTGCTGTACGCCAACAGCACAAACTTCGCCGACCTGGTCGCGCTGGCCCTGCCGGACTTCAAACACTGGAGCAGCGATCGCCAGGCCGCCGCGCTGGCAATCATCGCCGCCCTGAACCCCGGCGTGCACCCTCGAGTGACGGGCCGCGCCGAGACGGACAATCGCTTGTCGCCCGGCGCCGGGTCAATCACCTATCAGGTTTCCCACGGCCAGGCCGTTTTGGTGCCGACAAGGGACTACCTGATCGCCGCATTGCAATTGAAAGTGAAACAGGCACAAAACTGACCGGAACGGCGCGGCGAAACCGCCGGCGGACCTTGCGCGGCCGGTTCATTTGAGGACGTTGTGAATTCCGCAAAAGCCATTTTCATTTCAGCGCTGACGTTTTTGGCTCTGGTTGCGGCGAGCGCGCCGGCGCTGGACGCCGCCCGCGTGGCGCAGTTACGTCGGGAAATTCGTGAAAATTATTTTGTGCCGGATCCTCTGCCGGCCCCGGATGCCAAAGTGTACCGCGTCTTTTCCCCGGCAGCCGGCGTCCGCGCTCTGGCTCTCAGCTACCGCACCGAGTTTAATTTGCGCGTGCCGGCCATTTTGTACCTGCCCGATCCGCTGCCCACTCGAACGATTCCCGCCTTCGTGGTCGTCAACGGCCACGGCGGCGACAAATATTCATGGTATTCGTTTTACACGGGCGTGCTCTTTGCCCGCGCGGGAGCAGCCGTGCTGACCTACGATCAAATCGGCGAGGGCGAACGCAACAGCCGCCACCAATCCGGCACGCGCGCCCACGATTTCATCGCCGGCGGCCCGACCATGGCGCGGCATCTGGCGGGGCTGATGATTTGCGACGCAATGGAAGCGGTCTCGGTTCTGCGCGGGCAGCCGGGAGTGGACGCCGGACGCATCGCCCTGGGTGGCTATTCGTTAGGCTCATTTGTGGCGGCTTTGACCGGCGCCATTGACCCGCGTCTCCGCGCCTGCGTCCTGTGCGGCGGCGGCGATCTGGACGGGCCGGGCGGATACTGGGACTCGTCCGGCAAAAAAATGTGTCAGGCATGGCCGTGGCAATCGCTCGCGTTCCTGGGCGATCGTCAAGCAATGATCTACGCCCTGCACGCCGCGCGCGGACCGACGTTCATCTACAACGGTCTGGGCGACACCGTGGTGGCTATTCCGAGTCACGGCGAGAAATTCTTCACAGACCTGCGCCAGCGGACGATTCAACTGCACGGCGGCACCAACGATGTTTTCGATTTTGCCTTCGCCCCGACCAATTGCGGACATCGGCCTTACTGGCTCACGCGCCCGGTCGTCGAGTGGTTGGAAAAGCAAATTGATTTTCCCAACTGGACGCCGGAAAAAATCCGCGCCCTGCCGGCCATCCGCATCGGCGACTGGGCGGCGGCCCGTCACGTGCCGATGGACAAATTGTATGCGACGGAACGGCGCGAAGCGGGCACTCCGGCGCTCGATGATAATGTCCCCGGTTATTCACGCGACAGCCTCGACATCCTGCCGCCCGCCGATTGGCAATTGCAGAAAACGAACTTCATCCTGGAATCGTGGCTGGCCTCCGTCCGAAAACAGGCCGCGGAAGATGTTGAGCCAGTTAGACGCAGCCGCGATCAGAAATCAAAGCGCGTCATCTCTCCAGGCAACCCGCGCGAACGGCCGCATCCAGCGCCGTAAAACCGTTGCCGCTGCATTGGGAAGCAATCGGATTCACCCGCCGGGGCGAAACTCGAAGGCGCGAATGGAAATGGGACAGGCCGCGGACGCCCGTTTTGTTCGCCATTCATTTGCCAAAATCCGCGGGTTGCGGCAGAATAGCCGCCATGAAAAGGTCAAACGCTCATTCTCTGCGTCCCTACTCCAGCATTTTGCTTGACGGCCCGGAACGCGCCGCGGCGCGCGCCATGCTGTATCCCATCGGTTTCAAAGAGGAAGATTTTCAAAAACCGCTTATTGGTGTCGCTTCCGCCTGGAGTCAGGTCACTCCCTGTAATATGCACCTGGATCAACTGGCGCGCGAAGCCGAGCACGGCGCCAATGAAGCCGGAGGCAAGGCCATCATTTTCAATACCATCACCGTTTCCGACGGCATTTCCATGGGCAGCGAAGGGATGAAATACTCGCTGGTCTCGCGCGAGGTGATCGCCGATTCCATCGAAACGGTGGTGGGCTGCGCGGGCATGGATGGTTTTGTGGCCATCGGCGGTTGCGACAAAAACATGCCCGGCTCGCTGATCGCCATGGCGCGGCTCAACCGCGCGGCGGTGTTTGTCTATGGCGGCACCATTCTGCCAGGGTGTCTGACCGGCCAGGCCGACCGCAAACTGGACATCGTTTCTGTCTTCGAGGCCATCGGCGCCCGCGCAAACGGAAAAATTTCCGATGAAGAATTTCGCGGCATTGAGCGATGCGCCATTCCCGGTCCCGGTTCCTGCGGAGGCATGTACACCGCCAACACGATGGCCAGCGCCATCGAAGCACTGGGCATGAGCCTGCCCAACAGTTCAGCCCAAAACGCCGTTTCCGAGGCCAAAAAAGAAGATTGCCGCCGCGCCGGCGCCTGTGTCGTGCAAATGCTCAAAAGCGGTCTGCGGCCGCTGGACATTCTGACGCGAAAGGCCTTTGAAAATGCCATTACCGTGGTCATCGCCCTCGGCGGTTCAACCAATGCTGTGCTGCATCTGCTGGCCATCGCCCACGCAGCCAAAGTAAAGCTCTCTCTCGACGATTTCACGCGTCTGGGCAAACGCGTGCCGGTGCTGGCCGATTTGAAACCCAGTGGCCGCCATCTGATGAGCGAGCTGGTGGCCATCGGCGGCATCCGACCGTTGATGAAAATGTTGCTGGAGCGCGGGCTGCTGCACGGCGATTGCCTGACCGTCACCGGCGAAACCCTGGCGCAAACACTGGCCGACGTGAAACCGTATCCCGAAGGCCAGACGATCATCCGTCCCTTCGACCGGCCGATCAAACCGGACAGTCATCTGGTGATTTTGCGCGGCAACCTGGCGCCCGGTGGCGCCGTGGCCAAGTTGACCGGTCAGGAGGGTTTGCAATTCACCGGCAAAGCCATTTGCTTCGACAGCGAGGAGAAGGCGTTGCAGGCGATCCTCTCCGGCAAAGTCAAAAAAGGCCACGTGGTGGTCATTCGCTACGAAGGGCCGCGCGGCGGGCCGGGGATGCGCGAAATGCTCTCGCCCACTTCCGCCATCATCGGTAAAGGCCTCGGTCGGGAGGTGGCGCTCATCACCGACGGCCGTTTCTCCGGCGGCAGCCACGGCTTCGTGGTCGGGCACGTCACGCCCGAAGCCTGCGTCGGCGGTCCCATTGCCCTCGTGAAGAACGGTGACACCATTACCATTGACGCCTTGAAGCGCCAGATGAATCTGGAAATTTCCGCAGCCGAGCTTCGCGCCCGGCGCAAAGCGTGGAAAAAACCTGCGCCCCGTTACACCCGCGGCGTGCTGGCCAAATTTGCCGCCCACGTGACCAGCGCCTCCGAAGGCGCCGTCACCGACAAGGATTTGCTCCTTTAGCCGCATCTCCTTCGGCCGCGACGTGTCTTCCGGACGCCCTGGCGCCGGCCAAATTCTGGACAGCGCCTTCCAGTCGGCGGGAAAAAGAATTTTCATCGCCGGGGCTGGGCGTTTACCTTCATTGGTTGCGTTGATGCGCCATGCGGTGGCACTCTCAAGTTCGCCGTCGGCATCAGATTGGTGGCATGAAAATTGCGGCATTTTTGGCGTGGCAAATGAACTGAAAATGGCTCCGTGGGCCCAGGCCGAACTGCGCCGAAAACGGCGCGCCGAGCAACGGGTCCAATGGCTCTGCCAGGTGCGATTCATTTTTGTGGTGTTGCTGCTGGCGACAATTGCCGTTTTCATTTTTAATCATCAGGTGCAAATGCAAAGCCTGGCCGCCGCCAGACTCAATGTGTTGTTGAGCAAACCGGCTGCCGCCTCCGAACATCTCAAATCCCAGGCATTGCAATACGAACGGCAATTGGATCAAATCACCGGCGGCAGCACCAACAATCCCTGATCCAAACGCCCCACTTCGCGCCGGAGACGAAGTAGCCGCTGGAAATTCATTGCCGTCCGGCGAGCCGGTCGCTCCCTGAAGGCCGGCGCCTTTCTTCACGCCTCGACAAGGCGATTTTTTTTCTTAAACTGCCGCAAATGTTATTGGCCAATCAATCCCTGGTGATCGCCGGAAGAATCTTTCGCTCGCGATTGATTCTGGGCACGGGGAAATTTTCCTCGCCCGAAGCCATGCGGGAGGCGCTGGACGCCAGCGGCGCCGAAATGGTCACCGTCGCCCTGCGTCGCGCCGATTTATCCGGCCAGCGCGATCCCTTTGCGAACATTTTGGAATTTATTGACCCGAACAAATTTCTGATCCTGCCCAACACCAGCGGGGCCATGAATGCCGCGGAAGCCGTTCGCCTGGCGCGGCTGGCAGCGGCCGCCGGCCTGCCCAAATGGGTGAAACTGGAAATCCATCCTGACCCGCGTTACCTGTTGCCCGATCCGGTGGAAACGCTGCGCGCGGCGGAAATGCTGGTGCAGGAAGGTTTCACCGTCCTGCCCTACATCAACGCCGATCCGGTGCTGGCCAAGCGCCTGCAGGAGGTCGGCTGCGCCACGGTCATGCCGCTCGGCTCGCCCATCGGCTCCAACCGGGGCATCCAAACCCGCGATCAAATCCGCATCATCATCGAACAGGCCACCGTTCCCGTGGTGGTGGACGCCGGTCTCGGCGCACCCAGTCACGCCGCCGAAGCGATGGAAATGGGCGCCGATGCCGTGCTCGTGAACACCGCCATCGCCGTGGCTCAGGACCCGAACAAAATGGCGGCGGCCTTCAAAATGGCGGTGGAAGCCGGGCGCGCGGCTTTTGAATCGGGCCTCGCGGCGTCCAACGAAATCGCCAGCGCCACCAGCCCGTTGACCGCCTTTTTGGATTAACAACCCAAACAACGGATTGGTCGGCCAAAGGAACAAAATTGGCAAGGCCTCATGAGACGAATCAAAAATAAATTTTCATCCGCGGCCGATCTGTGTTTTATCTGGACGGGAACATGAGCGCAAACACCCTTTCCGCGGCGCGCGCGGCGCGAATCCTGCGCGCCGCCAGCAAAACACCCGTGCTCGTCATTGGCGACGTGATGTTGGACCAGTTCATCTGGGGCCGTGTTTCACGCATTTCGCCCGAAGCGCCGGTGCCGGTGGTGGAGTTTGAACGCGAAAGTTTCATGCCCGGCGGCGCCGCCAACGTGGCCCGCAACCTGGCCGCGCTGCGCGTGCCCACCGAATTGTTTGGCGCGATCGGACGCGACCCGGCGGCCAACCAACTGAAACAACTTCTGGCGCGACAAAACGTGGGCTGCGCCGGCCTGGTGGTCAATCCCTCCCGCCATACCAGCGTGAAAACGCGCATCGTGGCGCACAAACAACAGGTGGTGCGGATTGACCGGGAAACGCGGGACGGTCTGGACGAACAATGGACCGACCGCTTGCTCACGGCTGTCAAGAAAAAATTAAAATACGCCGCTGCCGTCATCGTCGGCGATTACGGCAAAGGCGTGGTGACCCAGCCCCTGCTGGACGAAATCAAATCCCTCTGCCGCGCCCACGGCGTGTGGCTGAGCCTCGACCCCAAGCCGGTGCATCATTTGAATCTCTCCGGCCTTTCGCTCCTCACGCCCAACCGCAAAGAGACCTTTGAACTGGCGAATTTGCCTGATGAAACGCGCGGCGGCGACCCGCTGGCGGATAAAAATCTGATGCTCGCCGCCGGGCGGTTGTTGAAGGAACTGCACCCGGCCATCCTGCTGATCACCCTTGGCGAACTGGGCATGCTGCTCTGCCGGCACGGGCAAAAGCCGGTTCACATTCCGACTGTGGCTCGAGAAGTCTTCGACGTTTCCGGCGCGGGCGATACGGTCATCGCCACCTTCACGCTGGCGATCGCTGCCGGCGCGTCTCCCCTGGAAGCAGCGATTTTGTCCAATCACGCCGCGGGCATTGTCGTCGGCAAGATTGGCACCGCCACCACCTCGCCCGAGGAGCTTCTGCGGAGTTTTGGCTCCTGAAAAACACGGAGAGCGATGAGGAAAATCAGTTCTTTCTGCGCCCCGGTCTCCCGCGTCCAGTGCTAAAATGAAAGTAACGGTGGAAACTCTTCTGACGATGAAACGTCGCGGCGAAAAAATTGCCGCGCTGACGGCCTATGACTTCCCGACAGCCAAATTGCTCGACGAATGCGGCCTGCCTGTCATTTTTGTCGGGGACTCGCTGGGCATGGTCGTGCTTGGTTACCCGGACACGACCCGTGTGACGATGGCGGACATGGAACATCACGTCCGTGCCGCGGCGCGGGCCAGACCCAACGCATTGCTCGGCGCCGATTTGCCGTTCCGAAGTTACCAGACGCCGGAGGAGGCAGTGGCCAACGCCAAACGCCTCGTGGCAGCCGGCGCGGAATTTGTAAAAGCCGAAGGCGGTCGGGAGATTCTGCCGCAAGTCCGGGCCATCCTCGCCGCCGGCATCCCCTTCATGGGACATTTGGGCATGTTACCGCAACACGTTTTGGAGGAAGGCGGCTACCACGTCAAGGGAAAAAATGAAGACGAACAACGGCGGCTGCTCCAGGATGCAGAATGGCTGGCCGAAGCCGGTGCCTTTGCCCTCGTCCTGGAATTGGTCGCCCCGCCGACGGCCCGGCTCATCTCGCAGACCATTTCCATTCCGACGATTGGCATCGGCAGCGGACCGGATTGCGACGGGCAGATTCTGGTTCTGCACGATTTGATCGGCCTGTTTCCCTGGTTTACGCCGCGTTTCGTCAGGCCCCGTGCCCATTGCGCCGCAGAAATCAAAAACGCCGTCCTGGCCTGGCAAAATTCCCTGCGATCCTCCGCGGCCGCGGGGTGACCTCCCGGCGCAACAGTTCGTCCGCCTCCGGTGTTGAAGTTTCCGATGAGATTGCTCGCAGTCATGATGTTTCTGGCAGTTGCCGCCGCCGGCTGCGCCACCCGGTCGAAAATTCAGGCTGAGGAACAGGCCGCCTTTCTGGCCGGACAGAACGCGGCCCTGCGTCAGCAACTGACCGCGCAATCCCCCTGCGTGACCGTGATCGGCCCGGTGCAAAATTCCCGCGTGCCGTGGGTGGCGGGATTGACTTTGGCGCAGGCGGTGGCCACGGCCAATTACCTGGATTCTCAACCGCCCAAATCCATTGTCATCAAGCGCCAGGGCCAGCAAGCGACGCTGGACGGCCAGGTTTTGTGGAGCGGAGCGAACATTCCGCTGGAAGCGGGCGACGTGGTGGAACTACAGCCCTGATTCCCGAAGGGCCAGGAAAATCAAAAAATTTTAGGCTTGGACAGCATTTGTCCAACCCCCTCTGGCAAAATGTCGTCAAAAACAAAGGCCTATGACGACGACCAATGAACAACTCGAACTCCGGTTCAACGGGATTCCACTGCCTCCGACGCGTTCGCGGCGCGAACGCCGCATTGCTCGCGCCCAATGGTGGTTTGGGCGGATGCGCGAGATCGTGGCACGGGCAATAGACTGGAACACCGTTGTGGAGCCGCGCCCGGAGCAAATCTGGATACCCGGTACCCGCTGCGAAGCCCAAGGGTAACCGTTTCACGCCGGCTGGGCGCTGCCACTCATTTCACGGTTTGGGAATAACCGGCGCGCACGAATTCGCGGATGACGGACAGTTCCTGTTCGCCGGCAATAGTGTGGTCTTTGGCAAACTCATGCCATTCCACGTGCAGGCCGGCGGCTTTAAGCAGGTTGACTTGCTCACGAACCCCGGCCAGGGGGATCAGCGGATCGAAAGCGCCGTGCGTGATCAGCAGACGCTGCCGGCCGGCCACAGGAGAAAGCTCCCGCAACAGTTGGTCCACTTCAAACACCCACCCGCTGATGCCCACCAGGCCGGCGAAGGGATGGGGATAGCGCAGGCCAACGTCCACAATCATCAGGCAGCCCTGGGAAAACCCGGCAAGCGTCGTTTGCGCGATGGGAAATCCTTTGGCGCTCAAACCGTCGAGCAATTCAAAGAGGAGTTTGCGGCTGCGCCGGATGCCGGGGGCGGGATTACCGGGATACTCGAACCACGAATAACCGCCGTAATAATTGTCCGGCGCGTTGACCAGCAGGTAATTCAACCACGGTAAATTCAGCGCCTCCGGCAGCCAACGATAGCCTTCGGCACTGTCGCCCAGCCCGTGCAACATTACCAACAGGCGCCGCGAATTTTTTTCGACAGCGGGAATCCATTCGCCGTGCAACATGAGTTTAATTTAACGTCACCGGGGAATTTGGCCACAAAAACGATGAGCCGGAGCCCCTGGCGGTTCCTGGCTCGCCACCGGCGGAAGGAGAGAGGTCTTGAAATCTCCAGCCGCGCTGACTCTCCAAATTCCAGCTCCTGATTGATCCCTGGTTTCCACCATCTCCCCCGTGACCTCGAAGCTTGCCACTGGCTCAACGGGTTAAAAACAGACCCGCCGCCGGCGGTCCTTGAGTTCCCAATGTCTGCCTGAGAGCAACAACTTTCACGCACAGTCAGTCTCATCCGCCATCCCTGTGGCCCGCCGTTGACCGGGCCGATTTGCTTCGGACACCCCATAATGTTCTCCGTTTGTCCTTCGCCGCTAAAGGATTTTCTTCGGCTTCGACTGAATCATTTTCCGCTTTGAGTCGCCTCATCTCTGCGGCGGTGTGCGGTTCTCTGGTCATTCGCCGTTTTCGGGTTGGGCGGCTTTTAACTGGGCGGCGGCGGCGTCCGCCCATTGGATCAATTCCTTGCGTTGTGCATCGGTCAGGCGCGCTTCGGGATGCATCAGCAGGTATTTCGGCGGCGGCATTTCGCGGTAGTCCAATTCTTCGCTGATGCGCTCCAGCCGGCGGATCACCCAGTCGGGATGCTGGCGCGGCCATTCGGAAAAGTTCAACCGATGACGGCCGCCGTTCACGTCGCTGGCGATAAGCCAGGAGACCGGCGCGACATGGCTGTACCACGGCCACTTCGTCTCGTTGGAATGGCAGTCGTAACAGGCGGCGTGCAGGAGGGCCATGATTTGCGGGGGCGGCGGATTGGTGGCGGCAATGTCGTCGCCGGGTGGCGCGGACGGATTGGTGCGGGGCGGGTTGGTGAGTTGCAACAACAGGAATGCCGCGACCAGGGCGGGCAAGGTCCATTTCAAAAAACGTTTCATCTATTCTCGGAGGCGGCCAAAGTGCAAAAAGTTCCCGCGCCGTTCAATCTCTTTCGGCCACCGGCTTTTCGGCTGACGCCGGTTCAGGACAGCGCCCAGCCGGGGAGAATTTCCGCGTCCCACGGGGTGGAGGGAGCGCCGACCCGAAATTTTCTCTCCGCCAGAATGCCAATCATCGCGGCGTTGTCGGTGCAGAACTCCTTTTCGGCCAGGCGGAGGGTGAAGGTGTTTTGATCGCAGGCGCGCTGCAATTCCCGCCGCAAGGCGCGATTGCACGTCACGCCGCCCGAAGCGGTGATGCAGCGCACACCGGCGCGTTGGGCGGCGCGAATGGTTTTCGTGACCAGCACTTCCACAATGGCGGCTCGTATGCTGGCGCACAGGTCGCGGATTTTTTGTTCATTGTTCAGGACTGCCGGGTGGTCGCGCAAAAAATAACGAACGGCGGTTTTCAAGCCGCTGAAGCTGAAGTCATCGCCGGCGTCGTTGAGCAACGGACGCGGAAATTCGAAGGCGGCGGGATTCCCCTGCTCCGCCAGTCGGTCCATTTCCGGTCCGGCCGGATAGGGCAGACCAATCAATTTGCCGGTTTTATCGAAACATTCGCCGGCGGCATCATCCAGCGTCCCGCCCAGAACCTGGTGTTTAGATTCGGATTGGACCCATACCAGCAAGGTGTGACCTCCACTGACAATGAGGGAGATGTTTGGCTGGAATTGGTCAAAGACCCCAATCCAGGGCGAATAGAGATGAGCCTCGTGATGGTGGATGCCCAGGAAGGGTTTTTCCAAAGCGAAGGCGATCGCCTGCGCTGCTTTGAAACCGACCAGCAGCGCGACGGGCAGGCCCGGTCCGCGCGTGGCGGCCACGGCGTCAAACTCAATGGCCCGGCCGCGCAGGCGCGCCTCCGGAGCGACCGGCGGGCCGGCTCCGTCTTTGCTCGCTTCCTGCAAAGCCGCGCGCGTCACTGGCAGCAAATTTTTCAAATGCTCGCGCGCGGCCAGTTCGGGCACCACGCCGCCGTATTCGGCATGAAGCTGAATTTGCGAGGAGACGACGTTACTCAGGACGCGGCCGTCGCGCACGACAGCGGCGCTGGTTTCATCGCAGGAAGTTTCAATGGCCAGAAGGGTCATTCGCTGAATTTCAGAACCGGCCTTGTCCAGCCGGTTCGGCGTTTAATGATTGCGAAGCTACGGACTCGCCAGTTTCTCCGTCTGCGGTTGCGTAAGGTTGCGGTACCGCAAAATGGCTTTGAGCAAATCCTCGGCGCGCGCCAGTTGCGTATCCTGAATGCTTTCGACGAAGGCGCGGTCGGCGGGGTCGAGGGATTCCAATCCGCCCGGTTCACGTTTGAGGACCAGGGCGGCCTCGGCGGCGTCGCTCATGGGAGCGAAAATGTCAGGCATAATGCCGTGTTCATGAATAACGCGGTGGCTGGGCGTGTAGTACTTGGCCGTGGTCAGCTTGAGCGCGCCGTGGTCAACGGGGAAAATGCTCTGCACTGAGCCTTTGCCAAAGGTTTTTTCACCCAGAATAATAGCGCGGTGCAAATCCTGAAGACAGCCGGTGACGATTTCGGCGGCGCTGGCGGTGTTGAAGTTGACCAGGACGACAATGGGCACGCCGGGTAACTCATCGCCGCGGCCTCGGGCGTAGAGTTTTTCAACCGAATCGCGGCCTTCGGTGGAAACGATCAACTGACCGC
>DASRCU010000152.1:0-13403 GCA_035652955.1 Verrucomicrobiia bacterium
GAATTGGAAGTCGTAGCTCCCGTTGGCCGGGGCGCCGTTGACGTTCAACCGGCCTTGATAAGTGAAGGCCGTGCCCTGAGCCAAGGCGGTGGAGGGTTTGAGGTTAAGGGTTAAGAGTACCAGCAACGCCGGCGCAACGAATGTGAACTTGGTTTTCATGGCATTGTTGATTGATGGTTAATGAGAACGGCGGAAAAAGAACGGCGGAAGCAAAGCCGCCGGGCGGAAATTTTCGAACTAAAACGTTGTCCAACCGGCTGGGTGACCAGGGCCACCGGCCGGTCCGGGTGTGAATCGCTGTGAAAAGGGGCGGAGGGAAAAGCGCCGTCCACGGTCCCTGCCGGCGTCATCGGGAACAGCGCCTGGGAATGCATAATCGCGACGTCTTTTCAGATTGACTTACGACAACCATCAGAATTTGTCAATGATGAAACAGACAAACCGCTGGGGACGGTTTCTTCGCGTTTGGAGGCCAGCGCCAGTTCGAAAACAGGATCAGGTGTTAACGGCGGAAAAAAACAGTTGACGCCGGCAGCCGCCGCGGCTAGCTTGAAGTCGTGAATGGTAATTTGCATCTGACCCTGCTGCTCAACGCGCTGCGGTTGCGCCGCGCGGCGGTTGGGTTCTGATTGCGTTCTGACTTTATCGAACCCCATCGCCCACCGGCGGTGGGGTTTTTGTTTTGCCGAACGAAAGCACCGCCGCCCCAACCCAAAAGCCGCCATGTTAAAAAATCCTGAAAAAAAATATCAACCGTTTCAGCACGCGCCGAAATTGCCCGACCGGCAGTGGCCCTCGCGCACACTTACCCGCGCCCCAATCTGGTGCAGCGTGGATTTGCGCGATGGCAACCAGGCGCTGGCCGTGCCGATGAACGTGTCGCAAAAATTGGAGTTGTTTCAGACGCTCGTCAAAATCGGTTTCAAGGAAATCGAGGTTGGCTTCCCTTCGGCCTCCAACACGGAGTTCGCCTTCAATCGCCTGCTGATCGAAAAAAATCTCGCGCCGGACGACGTGTGGCTCCAGGTGCTGGTGCAGGCGCGCGAGGATTTGATCGAACACACGGTGGAGTCGCTCGTGGGCGCCAAAAAGGCCATCATTCATCTTTACAATTCCACATCCCCGGCCCAGCGCCGCGTCGTTTTCGGCAAGTCGAAAAAGGAAATCATTGAAATCGCCGTCCGCGGCGCGACGTGGATCAAGGAACGGCTGCCGCGGCTCCAGGGCACGGAGGTGATGTTGCAATACTCGCCGGAAAGTTTTTCGGCCACGGAAGTGGAGTTTGCCAAGGAAATTTCCGAGGCGGTCATGGACGTGTGGCAGCCGACGCCGCAGCGAAAAATGATTTTGAATCTCCCGGATACCGTCGAAGTGGCCATGCCGAATGTCTATGCCGATCAGATCGAGTGGATCTGCCGCCACATCAAAAATCGCGATTCACTCATCATTAGCGTCCACACGCACAACGACCGCAGCACCGGCGTGGCGGCCACCGAGCTGGGCCTGCTCGCCGGCGCCGAACGCGTGGAAGGCACGCTCTTTGGCAACGGCGAACGCACCGGCAATCTGGACCTCGTCACCGTGGCGTTGAATCTTTACATGCACGGCATTGATCCCAGGCTGGATTTTTCGGATTTGAATGCCATTGTGGACGTGTACGAGCGCTGCACCGGCATGACGGTGCCGCCGCGCCAGCCGTACGCGGGCGAACTGGTGTTCACCGCGTTCAGCGGCTCGCATCAGGATGCCATCCGCAAAGGATTGCAGGAATGGCGCCGGCGGGGACAGGGATTTTGGGATGTGCCGTACCTGACCATTGACCCGGCGGACATCGGGCGCGAATACCGCGAGGTCATCCGCGTCAACTCACAGAGCGGCAAGGGCGGCGTGGCGTATCTGCTCGAAAATGAATTTGGCATCGAGCTGCCCAAGGACATGCAACGCGAGTTCGGCCCGATTGCCAACGACGAGGTGGACCGCCTGGGCCGCGAGGTGAGCGCCGCCGAACTCAAACAGATGTTCTGGCGTGAATATGTCGAGCGCACGACGCCGTGGCGGTTGCAATCCTTCCAAACGGCGGCCAAAGACGGCGTCGTTGAATGCCACGCCCGATTGCAGCGTGACGGCCGGCCGCTGGAAATTGTCGGCCAGGGCAACGGGCCGCTGGCGGCGCTGGTGCATGGTTTGGCGCAAAGCGGCCAGGCAAAATTTGAAATTGTTCATTACAGCGAACACGCGTTGGGCAGCGGCGAGGAGGCAGCGGCGATTGCTTACATCCAGATCAAAACCGCCGACGGCCGCACGCGCTGGGGCGCCGGCGTGGATACCAACATTGAGCTGGCCTCCGTGCGCGCGGTGTTGAGCGCCTTGAACCGGCTGTGATTCAAATTGCGCTGGCTAAAATTCCGGCGTCAGTTTATTTTCGCGCTCATGAAGCCGATTGGGTGTCCTCAGGGTCTTTTGGCGGGAATGATTGGTCTGGCGGGAGTAATGTGGGCCGCGCCGCTTTCGGCGGCGCCCGCCGCCCCGCCGGCCATTGCCACGCCGCCGGTGTACGTGCCGGACCTGTCTCATCAGAACGAACCATTGCCCAATGGAGTGCTGGTTTGGGACAGCATGCAAAAGACCGTCGAAACCAACGATGCGGCGAACGAGGCGGAGTTCGTTTTCAACTTCACCAACGTTTCCGGCGGCAACGTAGTTTTTCTGGACGTTCATCCCTCCTGCGGCTGCACCACCGCGCATCTGCCGCCGCTGCCGTGGACGGTGGCGCCCGGCGCCGCCGGTCAGATTGCCGCCACCGTCAACATTGCCGGCAAAATCGGCACGCTTATCAAAGCCATTAACATCACTACCGACAAGGGGCGGACGCAATTGACGCTGGTCATCAAGATTGTCCCTGCGCCTCTGCCGACGATGAGCGAGGCGGAGCGGCAAAAGGCCGTTGAACTGGCCAGGATTGACCGGCAAGCGGTTTTCAAAAACAATTGCGCCACCTGCCACGTGCAGCGCGGCCAGGGCAAATACGGCGAGGCGCTTTACCAGGCCGATTGCGCCATTTGCCACGAGTCCGAACGTCGCGCGTCGTTCGTACCGGATTTGCATGATTTGAAGGTGCCGACCAATCTTGATTTCTGGCGCACGTGGATCGCCCACGGCAAACCGGGCACTTTCATGCCCGCGTTCGCCCAAAGTGACGGCGGGCCGCTGACCGACATGCAAATCGCCTCGCTGGCCGCCTACCTCAACGCCGCCATTCCTTCCAAAGTGCCGCCGCCGCAATGATCCGGCGTGGTGCGCCGGCCGCGCGGGCCGCGTCATCGGCGTTTCTGTATGCCGGCTTGCAAAACGGCGTCGGGCCGGTTAGGCTGTCAACCATGACAATGAACCGGGTTGACGTCTCCCGCCATAAAAAGATTTCCGCCCTGGGCGAATTCGTTCTGGCCGGGGGAAAAATCTCGCGCGACGACGCGCTGTTTCTGTTTCACCTCGAATCCTCCGCCGACATTTTTGATTTGCTCTCGTGGGCCAATCGCATCCGCGAGCATTTCAAGGGCAACAAAATTCATTTGTGCTCGATCGTGAACGCCAAGGCCGGCGGCTGCTCGGAGAACTGCAAGTTCTGCGCGCAATCTTCCTTTTATCAAACAGGCGCGCCCAAATACGGCTTTGTGGAGCCTGAACCCGTTCGGGAAGCCGCCGACGAGGCCCGACGCCACGGCGTCACCGCTCTGGGTTTGGTGGCTGCCTGGCGCGGCCTGAACGAAGGCCCCGTTCTGGACGAAGTCTGCGAACGCATCCGGGAGCTGAAAGCCCTCGGCCAGGTGCGTCCCGATGCCTCGCTGGGCCTCATCAAGTCGCCGCGGGTGGCCGAGCGCCTGCGCCAGGCCGGTCTGGAGTGTTACAATCACAACCTGGAAAGCTCGCGCCGATTCTTCCCGCAGCATTGCACCACGCACACCTTTGAGGACCGGCTGGAAACGATCCGCCATTTGAAAAACGCCGGCATCAAAATTTGCTCCGGCGGAATCATCGGCATGGGAGAAACGCGGGAAGACCGCTGCGACCTGGCGTTGGAACTGCGCGCCATCGGCGCGCACGTTGTGCCCCTCAACATCCTCAACCCGATTCCCGGCACGCCCTTCGCCAGCCAGCCGCCGCTGCCGGTGCTGGAAATTCTCAAAACCATCGCCTGTTTCCGATTCATCCTGCCGCGGCAGGAAATTATGATCGCCGGCGGTCGCACGGTGAATCTGCGCGACGCCCAAAGCCTGATCTTCATGGCCGGCGCCAGCGCACTCATGGTGGGCAATTATCTGACCACCCTCAACCAGCCGGTGGAAAAGGATTTGCAGATGCTTAAGGACCTTGGCTTGGATCCCACCTGGGACAAACACGGCTTTAGCGATCAGGAACCAGGCAACGGCGGCGGAGAGGAGCCTTGTCCGGCAGAGCGGGAACTGGCGGTGAAATGAGTCCGCCGACCGGCACGCCTTCAGCGCCATTTCCTTCAGCCGACCGTTTGAAGACGAGCGGAATTACCAACACTCCGCAACCGGTTTTGCAATTAAAACAATCTCTGGCCAGCGGATGGCTTCGGCGCCCGAAACCGGTTACAACTGCCGCATCGCCTCGTCCATTGCGGCGAACAGTTGATTCATGGTCGCTTCGGTCTCGTCGCCCATGTTGGAGATGCGGAAGGTGGTCCCTTTGATTTTGCCGTAGCCGCCGTCAATCAGAAAGCCACGGTCTTTGACGAGCTTTTGGAGTTTGGGCACGTCCACGGTCCGGCCGCCGGGTTTGGCGCCGTTGTTAATGCAGCAGAGCGTGAGCGATTCGAAACCCTTCTCCGGGAACAGCGTGAAACCATGCCGGGCCGCCCAGTCGCGCGTCATCTGGTTGGTTTGGCGATGTCGCGCGTAGCGATTTTCCAGTCCTTCGGAGAAAAATTCGTCCAGTTTGGAGCTTAAGGCAAAGACATGGCCGATGCTGGGCGTGCTGGGCGTCATGTTCTGCTCGGCGTTTTTTTGGAACTCGAGAAAATCGAAATAATAACCGCGGTCTTTGGCGGTCGCCGCCTTGGCGAGCGCCGCCCGGGAACAGACGAAAATGGCCATGCCGGGCGGCAGGGCAAAGGCCTTTTGCGTACCGGCCAGCAGCACGTCAATACCCAGTTCATCGAATTTCAGCGGCACGGCGCTCATCGAACTGACGGCGTCCACGATGAACATGACGTCGGGATACTTTTTTTTGAGCGCCGCAATTTCTTCGATGGGGCTCATGGTGCCGGTGGAGGTTTCATTGTGGATGACGGTCAGGGCATCAAACTGCCCCGTGGCCAGTTTCCGGTCAATGGCCTCGGCGCGGATGGGCGAACCCCAGGGCACTTGCAACGGCTCGGCTTCCTTGCCGCAACGTTTCGACACGTCGAACCATTTGTCGGAAAAGGCGCCGCACATGCAGTTGAGCACTTTTTTGGAAACCAGGTTGCGAATGGCGCCCTCCATCACCCCCCACGCCGACGAGGTGGACAGATAGACGAGCTGCCGGGTGGAAAGCAATTGCTGAAGCTGCGGCTGGATTTTCGCGTAAAGGTCTTTGAAACCCTGGCCGCGATGGCCGATCATCGGCGAGCGAAACGCCTGAAAGGTTTTTTCACTGACCTCGACCGGCCCCGGAATGTGCAGTTTGACGTGCGGCATAAAGTCTTCGTGAAATTTTTCACAAGCGCGGCGCAAAAGCAAGAAACTTCGCTTCGCCAGCGGATGAAAAATGCCGGGCGCGGCCGGAAGGTTGCGTCGCCCCCGACCCAACGCAAAGGCAACCGCCCCGGCCGTCGCGCGCTTGTGATTGACCGGTCGCCTCCCAATTGTTAAAACAGGGCTGGTGTCGCGAGGCGCCGAAACCGCATGAGCAAACCCAAACCCAAATTTTCCCGCGTGCTGCTCAAGTTGAGCGGCGAATCTCTTGGCGATCGCCACGGCGTGGGGATCTGCCCGGAAGCCATCCAGCGCATGGCCGAGCAAATCTGCGAAGTGCGCGAACTGGGAGTGCAGGTGGTGGTGGTCGTGGGCGGCGGCAATATTTTTCGCGGCCAGCCCGGCAGCGAACGCGGCATCGAACGCGCCACGGGCGATTACATGGGGATGCTCGGCACGGTCATCAACGCGCTGGCCTTGCAGGATGCGCTGGAAAAACTCGGCTGCCCCACGCGCGTGCAAAGCGCTATCACCATGGCCCAGGTCGCCGAGCCTTTTATCCGCCGCCGCGCGGTGCGGCACCTGGAAAAAGGGCGCGTGGTGATTTTTGGCGGCGGCACGGGCAATCCCTACTTTTCCACCGACACCGCTGCCGCGCTGCGCGCCAACGAAATCGGCGCCGAAGTCATTTTGAAGGCTACCAAGGTGGATGGCATTTACGACTGCGACCCCAAGAAAAATGCCCACGCCAGGCGCTACACGCAGATCTCCTATTTGGAAGCGCTGCAAAAACGGCTGCAGGTGATGGATTCCACGGCGTTCTCGCTGTGCATGGACAACAAAATGCCCATCATCGTTTTCGACTTCTCCCAGCCGCACAATTTGCGCCGCGCCGTGCTGGGAGAAAAAGTCGGCACGTTCGTCACCGGTTGAATGGCTGAAGCGTTCCGGCGCCCGCCCGGCGCTGGCGCGGAGGAGGGAGGCAGTGCGGCGCCTGAACACTTCAACCCTTCAACAAGCCGATTATGAAGTTCGCCTCGCGCGTTGACGCCGGTCGCCAGCTCGGCCGGCATTTGCAGGAGCAGGGCGTGGCAACCGATTGGGTGCTGGGCTTGCCGCGCGGGGGGGTGGTGGTGGCCGCTGAAGTGGCCCGCGCGTTGCAGCGCCCCCTCGACGTGCTCATCGTCCGTAAAATCGGCCATCCCTGGCAGCGCGAATTTGCCGTGGGAGCGCTGGCCGAACCGGAAGTGATCGTTTTCGACAAATCCTTCCAATGGCGGCACCCGTTGGCTCGCGCGGAACTGGACGCGGTGATCGCCGAGGAAAAGCAACGGCTTCAGGAATATCGCACCCGTTTTCACCGCGGTCCGCTGCCGGAGTTGGCCGGTAAAACGGTGTTGTTGGTGGACGACGGTCTGGCCACCGGCGCCACTGCCGAGGCGGCGGTCATTTCCGCCCGGCAACAAAAGGCCCGACGAATCGTCGTGGCTGCCCCGGTGGCTTCCCCCAACGCCGTCGAACGGCTGAAGACCGTGGCCGATGAAGTAACCGCCCTGCTGGTGGACCCCTTGTTTGAAGCCGTCGGCCAATACTACGCACAATTTTCTCAAACGCGCGACGAGGAGGTGGTGGCCCTGTTGCGGGCGTCGGAGACCGGGAGGCCATGATCCGCCGCCCCGCGCCGCGGAAGATTTCACCGAATCATTGGCCGGGAGCGCGCGTGCCCGCCGCTCAATTTCCCGCTCGACCCGCGCGTACAAAAATAGTTTTTTGCCGCCATGGAAGCGCCTGATCCCAACCGTCTCAAACCGGAGGATTTTCTGCGGCTCATTGAAAAAAGCCGGCAAGGGCGGCTGAAAATTTACCTGGGCCACGCCGCAGGCGTCGGCAAAACCTACGCCATGCTCGAAGAAGCGCACCGGCTCAAAAAGGCCGGCGTGGACGTGGTCGTCGGCTGGATTGAAACCCACGGGCGCAAAG
Source organism: Verrucomicrobiia bacterium (assembly GCA_035652955.1). GTDB lineage: Bacteria > Verrucomicrobiota > Verrucomicrobiia > Limisphaerales > UBA11358 > UBA11358. The sequence goes on from DASRCU010000152.1 coordinate 7,680, forward strand.
AAACCGAGGAACTGCTGGCGGGTTTGGAAATCATTCCGCGCAAAAAAGTGCCCTACGGCAACACCACCATCGAAGTACTGGACGTGGAGGCCATTTTGAAACGGCGCCCGACCGTTTGCATTGTGGACGAGCTGGCCTATTCAAACGTGGCCGGCTCGCCTTATCCGAAGCGGTATTTGGAGATTCACGATCTGCTGCTGGCAGGCATCAACGTCATCACCGCGGTCAACATCCAGCATCTGGAAAGCCTCCACGACACCATCCTGCGCGCCACAGGCGTGGACGTGCGCGAGCGGGTGCCGGACCGTTTCGTGCTGGACGCCGATCAAATCGTCACCGTGGACGTGACGGCCGAGGAGTTGCGCGAACGGCTCAAGCAGGGAAAAATTTATCCGCCCGATCGCGCGGTGGCGGCGCTGGAAAATTTTTTCACCGAACATAATTTGAACCAGTTGCGCGAACTGGCCCTGCGCCAAACCGCCGCCGCGCTGGATCAGCATCCGCGCCCCGGCGCTCCGCCCGCACCGGAAGTCAGCGAAAAAATCGCGGTGTTCATCAGCACCAACCCGGTGACGACGGCCAAACTGTTGCGCGCCGCTTCGCGCATTGCCGGGCGGTTGAACCGGGAATGGATTGCCGTCTATGTCCGCCGCAAACGCGAAGATCCGCTGCGCATTTCATCCGAACTGCAGCGCCAGTTCATGCAAAACGTTCAGTTGGCCACCGAACTGGGCGGCAGCGTGGTGGTGCTGGAGAGCGAAGATGTTTGCCGCGCTCTGCTCAAGTTCTGCCGCGAGAACGACATCCACCTGGTCGTCCTGGGCACCACCGAGCGGAAATGGTGGCAGTTTTACCGGCCGGATATTCTGGGTTTTTTTCTCCATCACGCGCCGGGCATTGACCTGCACATCGTGGACCCGAACAATTGAATGGGCAAAGCGCACGGGAGCGCCCGGCGACCGCTGTTAAAATTCGCGCGTCTGGCCGATGTTCAGCAAATGAAGCGTCCGCCCGGCAGCCCGGAATTTTTCGAGAGCGGCGGCGTGATCAATCCGTATGGGCGGAAACGTGTCGTAATGAACGCCCAGAATTTCGCGGCAGCGGACGAACTCGGCCGCTCGAACGGCATCGTCCACGCCCATCGTGAAGTTGTCTCCGATACACAGGGCGGCAAATTTCAACGGCGTCCGTTCGCCGATGAGTTTCATGTCCTGCGTCAGAGCGGTGTCGCCGGAATAATAAAAACTGCCTTCGGCACTTTCCACGACGAAGCCGCCGGGGTTGCCGCCGTAGGTGCCGTCGGGCAGAGAGCTGGAATGAATGGCGTTGACAAACTGGACGCGGCCGAAATCGAATTGGCATCCGCCGCCATGGTTGAGCGGGTGAATTTTCGGCGCGCCTTTTTGCTGGAGCCAATGGGCCACTTCGTAATTGGCAATCACCGTCGCGCCGGTACGCTGCGCCACGGCCACGGCATCGGCCACGTGATCCACATGACCGTGCGAGACCAGGATGAAATCCGCAGGGAGGGAGTTGACGTCAATGGCTCCCGCCAGCGGATTGCCCGTGATGAAGGGGTCGAACAACAGGGTCCGTCCGCCCACTGCCACGGTAAAGCAGGAATGACCGTAGTACGTCACTTTCATACGATTTGCGATGTGCGTTCCTGATTGACCTGCCGTTGAAGAAATCTCAACGGCCCGCCAGAGACAAATCCGAGACCGCCGATGGCTATGCCGCGGTGCTGATTTCCGGTTCCGGCGTGTCGAGGAAGCCCTGCAAATGGCGCACGCGCGTGGGGTGGCGCAGTTTGCGCAAGGCCTTGGCTTCGATCTGCCGGATGCGTTCGCGGGTGACGTTGTACATTTTGCCGATTTCCTCCAGGGTGCGCTCGTAACCGTCAATCAGTCCAAAGCGCATTTCCAGAATCTTGCGCTCGCGCTCGGTCAGCGTTTGCAACACGTCGCTTAATTTTTCGCGCAGCAAACTGTAGCTGGTTACTTCCGAGGGGTTTTCCGCCGTTTTGTCCTCGATGAAATCGCCGACGCTCACATCGCCGTCATCACCCACGGGGGCGTGGAGTGAGACCGGTTGCTGGGCCATTTTGAGCAGGGCGTTGATGCGGGCCACGGGCATGTGCATTTCGTCGGCCAGTTCCTCCGGCGTAGGCTCGCGTCCCAGTTCCTGGGTGAGCTGCTTTTGCGCGCGCCAGAGCTTGTTCATGATTTCGATCATGTGCACCGGGATGCGGATGGTCCGCGCCTGGTCGGCAATGGAGCGGGTGATGGCCTGGCGAATCCACCAGATGGCGTAGGTGGAAAATTTGTAGCCGCGGCGGTACTCGAATTTTTCCACGCCTTTCATCAGACCGATGTTGCCTTCCTGGATGAGGTCCAGAAACGACTGGCCGCGATTGGTGTATTTTTTGGCGACGGAGACCACCAGGCGCAGGTTGGCCTCGGCCATGTGCGTCTTGGCTTTGAGGCTGCGGTCGGCGGCGTCCTTCAATTCGGTAAAGGCCCTGAAAAATTCCTCGCGCGGCATGCGCACGAATTGTTCCAGCGTCTGGACGCGGGCCTGTTCGGCCTCCAGTTCGGCCCGTCGTTCGGGGGTCAGGCGCTGGGATTCCAGCTCCTGGATGCGGCGGAGGCTGGCCTGGAATTTTTCGTGGACGTTGCCGGCCACGACGATCATTTCCTCGATGACTTTTTGTTTGTAATAAAATTTGGGGAACAGTTCCTGGAGCTGGGCGCTCATTTTCTTCAGCTCGCGCTCCAATTTTTCCTTGCGTCCCTTCTGCTGGGCTTTTTGCCAGGCCTCGTATTTGGCGTCCACTTTCTGATCCAGCGCGTGGACTTTTTTGATGAGCTTGCGCAAATCGCGCAGGTGCCCTTCGCGATTGGCGATTTTCTTGTCCACCACCACGCGGTCGAAGCGTTCCTTGGGCGGGTCGGAAAGCAGTTTTTCGGCAATGGCGATGTGTTCTTTGGCAGTGAAGCCGAGGGAATAGACGATGTTTTTCATGGCCAGCTCGGCTTCCTCAATTTTTTTGCAAATCTCGACCTCCTGTTCGCGTGTGAGCAGGGGGACCTTGCCCATCTGGTTCATGTACATGCGCACCGGATCGTCCAGAATTTCCAGCCGCGCGTCTTCGTCGGCTTCTTCGGAGGCCGGGTGGTCCGGCTGCTTGGCGTGTTCGGCGCGCTCGGCTTCGGCATGGTCCATGACAATTTCCACGTCCAGACTGCGCAGCTTCGACAGCAAAGCGTCAAGGTCGTCCGGACTCAAATTGTCGGGCAACACGTCGTTGATGTCGTCGTAAGTGATGTAGCCGTGTTCCTGGGCCAGATGGAGCAGTGTTTTGATCGTTTCCGTCAATTCCGCCGAAGATTGCGGGGAGGCCGCCGGCGCGGCGGCGGCATGACCATTGGCCGGTGTTTTTTCCGGCGGGTTTGAAGAAGAGGTTTGAGTGGTGCCGGTCCGCTCCGCATTTCGCCGGGCGCTGCTGCTGATGACAAAACGGCGCCGCGTCAAGGCGGTTTTCTCCTCTCCGCTGCGGACGCCATCCCGTTGGCGGCGGCGCGGTGTATCCGCGGACATCGTTGTTTTTCGTTTCAACATAGTTATATGACCTCAAAATAATGCTGGGGTTCAGAGAAAATCCTCACGATCTCTGCCCGCAGTTGCGGCGGCCTGAGATTGTTCACCACGTTCCTGCCCTTAAGTCTTGGAGACTGCGAACACCAGAAGCCCGACGCGGCTTAATCCTAGCTCATGTTTCTTAAATTTCAAGCAGAATCGCAACCTGCCCGGTCGGCAGCCCGCATCGGCGGTGTTTGACGTAATTTATTTTCAGTCAGATAGTTATAAAAAATTGTAGTCTTTCCAGGTTATCCCTTTGCGCGGCTCCTGACTAAAAAGCAAAATTTTCAACCGGGAAATTTTCGCGCGCTTTACCGAAGAGCTTGTTACCCAGCCGCATGAACCGTTGCCGCGCCTTGGCGAACGCCGCCGGTTCCGCCATCAGCTTGCCGGGGGTGTTTTCGATTCATCGGCGGGACCAGCCTTTGCAGGAGAAACCTGGTCGGCCTTCCATTCCGCACGGTTGAGCACCGTCCAATAAACGGTGTAGCGCAGGTGATTGGCTTTGTAGAGCGGAATTAGCCTCACGTCCGTCGGTCGGCCCAGATGGCGCGTCTGAAATTCCAACGGCCGATCTGTGGGATGAACGTGCCGGAGCAGCGATCGAAAATTATCGGCCACCAAAACCGGCGCGGGCGGCGTGGGCCACTTCACAAATTGGGTCTGATCCGCCGCGTAGATGTCGGCGGGCATGTCGTTGGTGCCCAGGTCGCCCGCCAGGACGATGGGGCCATAAAGCAGCGCCACGATGTTCGTCGTGCCGGGCAAAAATTCGACATGCAGTTTCATCGGCAACCGCACGTCCACCCGGTCGCCGTTGTGCCATTGGCGGTCAATCGTCACGTAAGAGCACGGCTGACCGGTGATTTTTACCTTTCGCCCGTTGACGCGGACCGAAAGGTTGTCTGCCCAGGCCGGCCAACGGATTTTCAGCGCCAGGCGGGTCGGGGTCGGACATTGGAATTGCAACTGCGTCGTATCGTGTTCGGGGAATTTTGTTTCCTGCCGCACGGTGAGATTTTTTTCCAGCCAGGAGACTTCGGAGGCGATGAACAAATTCACGTAAAGCGAGTCGGCGCCGTGAAAATAAATCGCGTCGCCGTAGCGCGCGTGATTTTCCATGCCGGTGCCGACGCAGCACCAGAAGGAATGGTCCGGCGTGGAGAAGGTTTTGAAGCCGCCCGGCTTGAGCGAGAGGAAATAAACGAACATCCCTGTCTCCGGGTCCTGCGAGGCGAGAATGTCGTTGTAAAGCGCGCGTTCGTAGAAATCCATTTCCTGGGCGGACGGCGCCCAGGTGAACAGGTGCCTGGTGAGCTTGAGCATGTTGTAGGTGCAGCAGGTTTCGCAAGTGGCGGCGTTCAAATGCTGCAGCCACTGGTTGGTGGGGAAGAAATGTTCGTAATCCCCGTTGCCGCCAATGACGTAGGAACGATGCCACACGACGTCGTCCCAGAAATTCCGGGCGATGGCGGCGAACTTCGGATCCCCGGTCAATTCATAAATCCGCGCCGCGCTGATGGTTTTGGGGATTTGCATGTTGGAATGCAGGCCGTTGAGAATGTCCCGGCCCGCCGCCAGCGGGTCGAGCACCGCCCGATGATAAAATTTTTCGGCGAGGTTCAGGTAATTGGTGTTGCCGGTCAGCGCGTAAAGTTCGGCCAGCGATTCGTTCATGCCGCCTTGCTCGCAGACGAGCATTTTCTGCCATTGTTCCGGGGTGAGGTTTTTGGTGACGGCCTCGGCCCAATTGGCGAGATTCGTGGCCACGGCCAGCGCCTGCGGGTCACCGCAAAAACGGTAAGCGTCAATCAGCCCGGCGAACTCCTTGTGCAGGGTGTACCACGGCACCCACAAGCCGTTTAAATCAAAATCGTGCGCCTCAATGTGGCCGGCGGCAATTTCGGCGAACACTTTTTTGCCGTTCGGGATGGCGGCCACGTAGCCGTTGCCGTTGGCGCGCTGGCACTCGGCCAATTGCGCCACGATGTAATTCACCCGGTCGCGAAACCGCTCGTCACCCGTGTCCACATACATCCGCGAGCAGGCGGAAAGGTAATGACCGAGACTGTGGCCGGCTAT
>DASRCU010000153.1:0-3902 GCA_035652955.1 Verrucomicrobiia bacterium
AGGCCAGGCTTACTTGTTGCGCATTTATTCCGTTTCCGGCAGCAATGCCTTGCTCTATACCACCTATATTTCCTCAAACAACGTCACCGCTTACGATTTTTACTGGTTGCAATGGACCAACCTGGGCCTTCCCCTTCTGCCAAACACGCAATACGCCTACTCGTTTGGTCGAGTACCCAGCGGTTCGGGTTGGGCAAATCTGGGCAATACCAACGGCAACCCGTATCCGGGCGGTCAAGTGGCGTTGATCCCGCCGTCTGGTGGTGCGATGACTTTCAGTAGTGACAACACCTACGACGCCAGTTTCGATGTGGGACTGAGCCCGGCGACGACGTTGACCGTCGGACCGCCGATAATTTCACCCGGATTTAGCGTGACCAATGGAACCTTGGTAACCCTCACCGCCGAAGCGGCGGGACCGGGTCCGCTTTATTATCAGTGGCAAACCGATGGCGGCAGCGGTGGAGCGCTGACGAACATTCCCGCCGCCACTGGCGCCACTTTGGCGTTGAACACAACCGGCTGGTTGCCTGGGGTTTATCGGGTTGCGGTACTGGTAAGCAACAGCACCACGACGGTCGCCAGTCCGGTGGTGGTGTTCTCCATTCCGAAACCGGCTGCGGCGGCCACGCTCACGGACAGCGGCTTGACGTTTCCCACCGGGCCGTACGACATCAGTCAGTTGACCGGCGGCGGTACCGGCGATGGGTTGAATTATTATGATGACAACGGAGCCAACCACGGCTATTACACGGGCCAAACGTTCACCACCGGAACCAATTCCCAGGGCTATTATCTCACTTCGGTCGCAATCAACACCGGTGCCGGAGGCAGCAGCGGTACCGGCACGGCTCAGCCGTACGATCTGTTTATTTACGCTGTCAACGGCAGTTTCGCCTCGCTGTTGGCGCACTACACCAACGCCAGCTTCAGTTTCACGTTTGGAGATTGGCTGGTCTGGAGCGGGTTTTCCGTCAGATTAAATCCGAACACGACCTACGCCTACTCATTTGGGCGTTCGCCAGCCGGTACCGGTTGGGCGGGCCTGAACAACAGTCCAACCAATACTGATCTTTATCCGGGCGGCCAAATGTGCCTTATTCCCGCTTCAGGCGGACTGATGACGTTTGGTCGGACGGGCAATTCCGACGCCGTGTTTGACGTGGGGCTGCTGCCGATTGGCGTGGGGCCGAGTCCTTTGCCGTTCGCGAAACCCGTTTCGCTGTCGCCATCTCCGTTTCTCACCGCCGGAATCCCGGTGACATTGACGGAGGCAACCACCAACGGCGCGCCGCCATTGCATTATCAATGGCAGACGGACGGCGGTTCGGGCGGCGCCCTGACGAACATTCCCAATTCGGATCGCACAAACCTGGTGGTGGACACCACCGGCTGGAAACCGGGCGCGTACCGGTATGACGTCATCGTCAACAACAATTACGGTTCGTCCACCAGTGCGGTGGTGACGGTGACCATTCTTTATGCCAACGCCAGCGCCACACTCAGCGACATCGGCGCCACCGTGCCGGCGCCGTTGCCGGATGACATTGCCCAGTTGAACGTCGCTCCGGGCGGTCAACCGCCGGGGTTCAATTATTACTTCGACAATGCGCAGCCGCCGGGCCAAACGTTCACCACCGGCAGCAACCCCAATGGCTACGTCTTGAGCACCGTAGCCATTGATTTGGATGACAACAGCGGACAGTTGCCCGCGGGGGGACAGGCCTATCTCCTCCGCTTTTACACTCTCTCCGGCGGCACCAACGCCACGTTGTATGCGGTCTACACCTCCCAGACCAATTTCATTATTGCTTCCACCACCGACTGGTTGCGGTGGTCGGGTTTGGCCCTGCCGCTGGCCCCCAATACCACCTACGCTTACACGCTGGCCCGAACCACCTCCGGCTGGGCCCGCCTGGCCAATACCAGCGGCGATCCGTATCCCAACGGGCAGGCAGTGGAAATTCCAACCATCGGCGGCGCCATTCGATTCAGCAGTGATTCCAGCTACGACGCGACTTTTGTTTTGGGCATGGCGTTGGCGGGATATCCCGTGGTTTCGCCGCCGGCCTTTTCACCCACGAATGTGCTTTATGCGGGAACACCGGTGACGGCCACGGCCAATGTCGCGGGCACCGGCCCCTTCAGCTATCAATGGCAGAGCGACGGCGGCACCGGAGTGTTTAGCGATATTCCCAACGCCACCAACGCGACCTTGGCCATTGACACGACGGCGTTGAACGGCGTGATCGCTTACGACCTGGTGGTCGCCAATGCTTCCGGGGCCACCACCAGTGAAGTCTCGCAATTGACCGTTCAGCCGGCTTCTCTCCCGTTTTTCACCAGTGACATTACCAATTCGCTCTATCAACCCTCCTCCCAAGTGGTCACCTTTGTGGGAGGCAGCGTGACCTTCAGCGACACGTCCTTCCAAGGTACGCAGCCCATTGCCTACCAATGGCAGACTGACGGCGGCACCGGCGTCTTCACCAACATTCCCGGCGCGACCAGTCCCATCTTGACGCTCACTAATCTGCAAGTGTCCAATTCGGGTAACTACCAGTTGGTGGCCACCAATTCCCAGGGTTCGGGTCAGACCAGCGCCGCGAATCTGACGGTCCTGCCGCAACCAACCAATTCTTTCGTCGTCAATTTCCAGTTCCACACCTACGTCAATGCCGACGTGGGGAATTACACCGGGCCGGGCATTCTGGGCACCGGCAGCTATTGGAACCAGGTTAATGGCCCCACGACCACCCCCACCACGGGCGCCTATTTCACCAGTTCTTCCGGCTATTCGGACGATGGCCTCACCAACCGTGGCATTTCGTGGACGGTATTCAGCGACAACAGTTGGGGCTATCTCAGCCCGCCCAACAACGCCCTGTTGGATTCGGCGGCCAACGCTTACGGCACCAATCATTTTCTTTTCACCCTGCCCAACGGCATTTACAACCTGGTGCTCTTTTCCTGCGGCGGCAACCAGGCGGTGACGAACGGTCAAGGCACCCTCTTCACCGTCAACGGCGTCAGCCAGACCGCCTGGCCGACGACCGATACCAGTTTCATCCTGAACAACAATTACGTGGTCTTCAGCAATCTGGCCGTCAGTGGCAACTCGCTCGCCGGCACCTGGTCGCGCCTGGTGACGACCGGCAACAACAGCTATGGCAGTTTGAACGGCGCACAGCTCCAATATCTCGGCCCGCTGGTTCTTTTGAGTCTTCAGCCCGCCGCCAACCATCAATTACAGTTGAACTGGTCGCAGGGCACACTCCTGCAAGCCACCAACATCGCCGGTCCGTGGGTGACCAATCCCGCTACACCACCGTATGTGGTTACTCCAACCAACGGCCAGATGTTTTTCCGCGTCAAGGTCCAATAGATGTTGGAAGTCAAAAGGACGGGGCGATGGTTTGTTCCCGATGACAAGCAAATCAATCGGGAGCAACCACTGTGAAGTCAGGGCGGTATGACGTCCGTCCGCCGGACGTTTTCGCTTTTGTGAAACCAAGGGCCGACGGCTTCAGCAGGACGAGGGGTTGCAGGCGCGGAGACATCGGCGGTTTTGGCGGCGCCGAGGTAATTTTCTTTGATGCTCCAGGAAATTTGCGCCGAGATTCACGTCGGCGATCTTCGGCGTTTCAGCCCCGTTTCGGGCCTTAATTGCTCGCTATCCGGCAGCCTGTTCCCGCAGTTCACGCCGCAACAGCTCCGCGACGGGTTGAATAGCGCCTTCGCCGAACTCAAACCGGCAGCCGGCGTCTGCAACTGCATCCAGCGCAAAGCCATTCACCTGGCGCCAACAGGCCATTGACATCGTGTTGCCTCGCGTCGTTAGCATCTTGTTGTCAAGGGCGTTCCCTTGCCACTGCCAACCGTGTTGCCAACCGAAAAACGGC
>DASRCU010000154.1:0-4984 GCA_035652955.1 Verrucomicrobiia bacterium
GCGACGCCGGCTCAGGCGCCCACCCAACGCCGCCGGCGGTTCGCCCGCGGCAAATTCCCGGCGGCCCCGATGCCGGACGCAAGGGGAACAAAATCTTTGGCAAAAAAGGGTTGGCCGGCGCCCAGGCATGGGTTAGTTTCATCGGGCTATGCAAAAGAAAAAATTGTTTCTTGGAAGCGCAACATTGCTGGTTTTAATGTCCGTGGCTGCCAGCGCTTTTGCCGGCGAGGCCGATATCAATCTGCCACCACTCCAAAACGTCACGTTTTTCAACGGTGCCGCCACCGGCCATCTTCTGCTGTGGCTGGGGCTGGCTGCCTGCGTCGTGGGCGTGCTCTTCGGCTTTTACGAATTTATGCATTGCCGCGCCCTGCCGGTACACCGGGCCATGAAGAATGTGTCGAACATCATTTGGGAAACGTGCAAAACCTACCTCAAACAACAGGGTAAATTTCTGCTGCTCCTTTGGCTGATCATCGCCGTGTGCATTGTGTATTACTTCGTGGGCCTGCCGTGGAACGACCCCGCGAAAACACACGGGGAATTGATCCGCAACGTCATCGTCATCCTCTTCTGCTCGGTGCTGGGCATTCTGGGCAGTTATGGCGTGGCCGGCTACGGGATGCGCGTCAACACCCTGGCCAATGGCCGCGCCGCGTTCGCTTCGCTCAAAGGCAACGCGCTTCAGACGCTTCTGATTCCGCTGCGCTCGGGCATGAGCATCGGGCTGTTGTTGATCTGCGTGGAATTGATCTGCATGATCGGCATCCTGCTGTTCGTGCCGCCGGCGCTGGCCGGCGCCTGTTTCATCGGCTTTGCCATTGGCGAATCCCTCGGCGCGGCCGCCCTGCGCATTTGCGGCGGCATCTTTACCAAAACGGCCGATATTGGGGCCGACCTGATGAAAATTGTCTTTCAATTGCCGGAAGACGACCCGAAAAACCCCGGCGTCATCGCCGACTGCACCGGCGACAACGCGGGCGACTCCGTGGGGCCGACGGCGGACGGTTTTGAGACTTACGGCGTGACCGGCGTGGCGCTGATTACCTTTTTGTCACTGGCGCTGGCGTCCGTGCCGGCGGTGGGCGCCAAGCTCATTGTCTGGATCTTCGTCATTCAAAGTCTGATGGTACTGGCGTCGCTGGCCTCTTTCTACCTCAACAAGGCCGCCAGCCAATCGCTCTTTGGCAGCAAAAAAGAATTCAACTGGGAACAGCCGCTGACCAATCTGGTTTGGCTGACGTCCCTGGTGTCCATTCTTGTCATCTTCGCGGCCAGTTGGCTGTTGCTGCGCGACTTTGCCGATCCCTCCGGCGCGCCGGATCCGAATCTCTGGTGGGTGCTGGCAGGCATCATTTCCTGCGGCACGCTGGCCGGGCCGTTGATCATGGAGGTCACTAAAATTTTCGTGAGCACCCGGTCGCGACACGTGCGCGAAATTGTCTCCTGCTCCGGCCAGGGAGGAGCGTCCTTGAACATCCTGTCCGGGTTTGTGGCGGGCAATTTCTGCGGCTTTTGGATGGGGTTGGTCATTCTGGCGCTCATGTTCACGGCCTATCTGCTCTCGCAAAATCCGGCGCTGCTGATGCTCATGCCCGCCTCGTTCAAGTTTGCCGCGCCGATTTTTGCCTTTGGGCTGGTGGCCTTCGGCTTTCTGGCCATGGGGCCGGTCATTATCGCCGTGGACAGCTTTGGCCCGGTGACGGACAATGCCCAGTCCATCTACGAATTGAGCCGCATTGAGGCGGTGCCGGATGTCCGCGCGGAAATCGAGCGGGATTTTGGATTCCGACCCGACCTTGAGAACGCCAAGCTCGAATTGGAAAAAGGCGACGGCGCCGGCAACACCTTCAAAGCCACCGCCAAACCGGTGCTGATCGGCACGGCGGTAGTGGGCGCCACCACGATGATTTTCGGGATCATCATCCTGCTGCAAAACATCGGCATCCAGACCGACCCGAACTTCAGCGTGATCTCCATGTTGAGCCTGGTGCATCCGCAGGTGGTGCTGGGACTGTTGATGGGCGGGGCGGTGATTTATTGGTTCACCGGTGCCAGCACGCAGGCCGTGGTCACCGGCGCCTATCGGGCAGTGGTGTACATCAAGGAACATCTCAAACTCGACAAGGCCGAGGCCTCCATCAGCGACAGCAAACGCGTGGTGGAAATCTGCACCATTTATTCGCAGAAAGGGATGATCAACATTTTCATCGTGGTTTTTTCAATGGCCCTGGCGCTGGCCTTTTTCAATCCCTACTTCTTCGTCGGCTACCTGGTGGGCATCGCCTTCTTCGGCCTGTTCCAGGCCATCTTCATGGCCAACGCCGGCGGAGCCTGGGACAATGCCAAAAAAATCGTCGAAACCGAACTGCGGCAGAAAGGCACCGAACTGCACGCTGCCACCGTGGTTGGCGACACCGTGGGCGATCCCTTCAAAGACACCAGCTCGGTCGCCATGAATCCCATCATCAAATTCACGACATTGTTTGGTTTGCTGGCGGCGGAAATTGCCGTGACCATGAAGAGTGCAGGGTTAAAAACGGGCATCGGCCTGTTCTTCTTTCTGGTGGGACTGATTTTTGTTTATCGCTCATTTTATGCAATGCGGATTCCGGTGGACAAGGAGTTGAAACAATAACCGGCAATTTCCTCAGCGACCTCCCGGTTTGCGCCGGGAGGTTTTTTTCTGGTGAACGGCGGGACGACGGACGGCAGGGACGGCTGCGGCGGATACGCGAATGACGGCCCCAAACGGGAAATGAAAAACCGGGCCAGTCAGCCAGGGGATGGCCGAAAGGCCCGGGGAATTTAGAGAGTAACAACGTGGGATCACGGAGAACTCCGATTTGCGTCTGTTACCGAACGCAAATCGAAAACCTGAAATTCAAAGAACACCCGCCAACCACCGGTTTACCGGTTTGACCTTTTCAGTAATAAATCATACGTCCTAATTTCCGTCAAGTCAATCTGAAAAGTATAAGCAAAACTTTCAAATACAGTGAAATGGTTTAGTGTCCCCTAAGGGATTCCCTGAGGGTTGTTTCAACCGTCGCATTTTTCCTCAATAAAAACGGTCGTAAATGGGAACTTCATTTGACTCCCCTTTACCCGGCATCGCCTCTTGGAAACCGTCAGGTTTTCCTCGCCTTTGAATTCACCGGAAATACTCGCTTGTCAAATCCGCACCACCCGGTCATCCTGAAGCCCTATGAATGCAAAAGCAGGAATGGTGCTCCTGGCTCTGATTTGCCTGGTTCTGGCAATCGGGCTTATCGCGGTCAAGAAATCCGCCGACGAGCAACAGCGCAAATCGGCCGAAGCAGCGGCGGATTTTTCCAATCAATTGGTTTCGGCCAACGCCAGCCTGACCGAGCTGAGCCAGGTCAACATTATGTTGACCAACGATCTGGCCGCCACGCGTTCGACGGCGCAGGTGCTTTCCAATCACCTGGTCGAAACCTCCAATGCCCTGGTTGCCACGGCTGCCTCGTTGCAGACCGCCCAGGCGCAAATTACCAATCTCACCGACCGCGTCGCCGAACTGGAAGCGCAGAACCAGGACCTGGGCCAGCGCCTCGGCGCACTCTCCAACACCATTGCCTCGTTGGACACGCAGATCACACTCACCCAGATGCAACTGGCCACAGCGCGGACCAACAACGCCTTTCTGGCCAGCGAACTGAAAAAACAAGTCGCCCAACGCGCCGAACTGGAACGACAATTCAATGACTTAAAAGCCGTCAAAGCCCAGCTCCACAAGCTGAAAACCGACGCCCTGGTCGCGCGCCGGCTGGAATGGATCCGTGAGGGCATTGATCCCACCAAACCGATGAAAGGCGCACAACTGCTGATGTCGCGCGCCGCGCCTCCGATCAGCACCGCCGAACACGCCGCCGCCTACGACCTGAATGTTGAGGTTCGTTCTGACGGGTCGGTGCGCATCCTGCCGGCAACCAATGCCCCGGCCAGGTAAAAGGCACGGGGATTAATCGGCGCTTTACACTTGACATCCCGGTACGCACGACGCCCGGCCAAATTGTTGTTTATCCAACAGCCATCACAAACCGAACGTTATGCCTACTTACGAATATCTCTGTGAAAAATGCGGCGGTGAATTTGAAGTCTTCCAATCCATCGCCGCCAAACCGCTGCGCATCTGCCCGGAAAATCTGTGCCTCCGGAAGAAATGGGGCCGGGGGCGGGTCAAAAAGAAAATCGGCGCCGGCGCCGGTCTGATTTTCAAAGGCAGCGGTTTTTACATTACCGATTATCGCAGCAAAAACTACAGGGAAGCGGCCAAAAAAGAAGCCGCCCCCAAAGAATCCGCTCCGGCCAGGACTTCCGAAGCCAAGCCGGCGGCCTCAGCCACTCCTGCCAAAACCACGACGGCAGCGGGAAAATGAATAACTTCGCGGCCGTGGGAACAGTCCCGTTTTATCCGGCGCCCGTTCCGCCCGTGGCCGCAATGACGCCGTCGAGAAGGGTGGCTGCGGAGGGCAGGACAGGCCGGAGTGTTTCGACCCGACTGTTCAAGCCGACGATTGTTTCGCGCGCGCCGATGTTGACCAATCGGCGATACCAATCCACGAAGGCGCGGCTCACAGCGGCTTCCTCACTGGCATCACGCAATGCCGGTGGCAGTTGGGCGGTCAATGTGGCGCAGAGGATGTGTGCGGCCAGCGCGCGCGGGGGGCGTTCGCCGTTGACGGCGCGGGTCCAGAGCGGGAGGGCTTCGCCGGCCTGCTGACTCAGGAGCAGCGCTTCGGCGCGTTGGGCCACAATCACGTTGTCGTCCGGCAACTGCCGGATGGCTTCGGCGGTCCAGTCACGCGCGAATTCCAGAAAAGACGGTCGGCTGAGCGCAATGTCGCCGCCCAGCCGCCAGGCGGCGGCGCAGCGGGCGTCGCGGGTCACCAGTTCGGTCAACCCTTTCAATGCTTCCAGCGGCTGGTTTTGGGCGGCCAGAAATTTTGCGTAATCCAGT
>DASRCU010000155.1:0-5267 GCA_035652955.1 Verrucomicrobiia bacterium
TTGGTGATGGCGTAAGCTCCCGGCCCGCCCAAGCCTTCGGCAAAGGATCCCCAGCCGGACGAGACGTTGACGATGCGACCGTATCCGCGCGCGATCATGTCCGGCGCAAAGGCGCGGATGAGACGAAGCGGTCCGGTCAGATGCACGGCGAGGGATTCGGCCATCTGGGCATCTGTCAGTTCCAACAACGGTGCTTCGTGCAATACGCCGGCGTTGTTGACCAGGATGTCCACCGAACGGCCCGAGCGGACGATTTTGTTAACGGCCTGATCAAGGGTAGCCGGATCGGCAAGGTCCACATGAACCGGCGTGACATCGAGGCCGGCGCGGCAAAGAGCCTGAGCGGCAGCTTCACCGGCGGCGGGATCGCGCGAGCCGAGCCACACCGAATTTCCGAGCGCGGCCAGTTGGCGCGCAATGGCCAGCCCGATGCCCCGATTGGCACCGGTAATCAGCGCAGTTCTTTTCATGGCGTTTTATTCCCCTTCCCTCAACGATTCGTCATCGCCTCGAGCCGTTCGGGATAACGGTCGCCCTGCACTTTGATTTTGGAAGCGGCGGTTTCCATCTCGCGAAGATCATCGGCGGTCAATTCCACGGCGAGGGCGCCGAGATTTTCCTCCAGCCGCTGGAGCCTGGTGGTGCCGGGGATGGGTACGATCCACGGCTTTTGCGCCAGCAACCATGCCAGAGCGATCTGCGCCGGCGTGGCCTGCTTCCGTTTGGCAATCGCGCTCAACAGATCAACCAATGCCCGATTGGCCTTCATTGCCTCCGGCGTGAAACGCGGCAATTGACTGCGGAAATCCGAGCTGTCAAACCTCGCGTTTTCGTCAATCCGGCCGGTAAGAAAACCTTTGCCCAGAGGGCTGTACGGGACGAAGCCGATGCCGAGTTCCTCGAGCGTGGGAAGGATTTCCGCCTCCGGTCGCCGCCACCACAATGAGTATTCGCTCTGCAGCGCCGTGACCGGCTGGACTTTGTGCGCGCGGCGAATCGTCTGCGCGCCGGCCTCGGATAATCCGAAGTGCCTTACCTTGCCCTGCCGGATCAACTCCTGTACGGTGCCGGCCACGTCTTCAATCGGCACCTGCGGATCCACGCGATGTTGGTAGAGCAAATCAATCGCCTCCACGCGCAATCGCCGGAGCGAACCGTCCACCGCCTGCTGGATGTGTTCGGGCCGGCTGTTCAAACCCCGCCAGCCCGGCCGGCCGTCAGGATAGAGGTCAAAGCCGAATTTGGTGGCAATGACCACCTGTCCGCGAAAAGGCGCCAGCGCCTCACCCACGAGTTCCTCGTTGAGGTAAGGGCCGTAAACCTCCGCGGTATCGAAGAACGTCACGCCGCGTTCCACTGCCGCGCGCAACAAGGCGATCATTTCCTTTTTGTCTTTAGGCGGACCGTAGGAAAAACTCATGCCCATGCAGCCCAGGCCGAGGGCCGAGACTTCCAATCCGCTTTTGCCCAGCTTGCGTTTTTGCATCATCGAATCCTTTCTCCCGCTCCGTCATTCAGAGATTGAGAGCACATTACCACATTCCCGCGCACTGTCACCAGCCCTCTGCCGGAGCGGTCATAACATCACCCGGCGATTTCAGGCCGGTTATTCTTGCACGTTCGCCAGGCCGTCGCGCTGATGCCGATGCAATGGCAGTGCGGCTCGCCCTTTAATTCAACCGGGTTAAAATGTTTCAAATTCAACTCGCGTTAAAAATTTCCGTGAACTCGGTCAACGCATTAAATCAAATGCCGTTTGCCCGCTCAATCAAAACGCGAAGCAATCGCAGCCGAGGCCGAAAAATTCGGCGTAGCGGTTGCGGGTAGCTTCGACGCCAGCCACGAGCTGATGCCAGGCGTGATTGCGGCCGTGCGAATGACATTCCGCGCCGTGTTGATGTGACATCGGCACGCCGGCACGCGCGGCCTTGCGAATGTCGAGGGGCGCGCCGTAACCGCCGAAGACTTTGACCGGCGACCATTCGGGCAGCACGGGAAGCGGCGGCGGAGCGTGTGGCGCAAACTCGTCCGTCGCGTGAACAATCTTTCCGCCGACGACGGTGAGCACGGATTCAATCGCTTTGATTTGCGCCTCCGGCACGGAGAAATAGTCGTCGGTGAGCGCGACCAAGTCGGCGAGTTGGCCTTCGGCGATTGCACCCTTCTTCCCGCTCTCGCTGCTGAACCAACTGCTGCCTTGCGTGTAGAGCCGCAACGCTTCTTCGCGGCTCAGACAATTCTTGTCGGGATACATCGAAATACCGCCGACAGTTTTGCCCGTCGTCAGCCAGTAGAGCGACACCCATGGATTGTAGCTCGCGACACGTGTGGCGTCCGTGCCCGCGCCAACCGGCACGCCCAGTTCCAACATCTTGCGCACCGGCGGCGTGCGCTCGGCGGCTGGCCGGCCGTAACGCTCCATGAAGTATTCGCCCTGGTAGGCCATGCGATGCTGGACGGCGATGCCGCCGCCAAGCGCCTTCACACGCTCCAGGTTTTTGTCGGAAATGGTTTCGCAGTGGTCGAATAACCAGTTCAGTCCCTTGAATGGCACGTCGCGATTTACTTCCTCGAAAACATTCAGGAAGCGCGTGATGCTTTCGTCGTAGGTTGCGTGCAGGCGGAATGGCCACTTGTTCGCGGCGAGCAGCGACACTACATCCTTGAGTTCTGTTTCCAGCGAGCCAGCCAGGCCCGGGCGCGGTTCGAGGAAGTCCTCAAAGTCCGCCGCGCTGAAGACCAGCATTTCACCCGCGCCATTGCAACGGAGATAGTCGTCGCCCTTGCCGGGCCCGGTCATCTTGATCCAGCGGGCGAAATCTTCCTTCTCCTGTTTCGGTTTTTGAGTGAACAGATTGTAAGCGATGCGGAGCGTCAATTCGCCGCGCTCGTGGAGCTGGTTGATGATGGCATAGTCGTCCGGGTAATTTTGAAATCCACCACCTGCGTCTATGATGCTTGTCAGGCCGAGGCGATTCAGCTCGCGCATGAAATGGCGCGTGGAATTCAACTGATGCTCCGGGGGCAGTTTCGGGCCTTTGGCCAGCGTGGCGTAAAGAATCGTCGCATTCGGCCGCGCGATGAGCATGCCGGTGGGTTCGCCACCATGACCGCGCTGAATTTCGCCGCCGGGCGGATTCGGCGTGTCCTTCGTATAACCGCACGCGCGCAAGGCCGCCTGGTTCAGCAACGCGCGGCAATACAGATGCAAAATGAACACCGGCGTCTCCGGCGCGGCGGCGTTGATCTCGTCCAGGGTTGGCATTCGGCGCTCGGCGAATTGAAATTCGCTCCAGCCGCCCACGACGCGCACCCATTGGCCGGGCGGCGTGCGTTGCGCCTGTTCCTTGAGCATCCGCAGCGCGTCGGCCAGCGACGGCACGCCGTCCCAGCGCAGCTCCATGTTGTAGTTCAACCCGCCACGGATGACGTGCAGATGCGAATCGTTCAGGCCGGGAATCACGCGCCGGCCTTTGAGATCAATGACCTTGGTGTCCGGCCCGCGCTCGTATTCCTCGGCGTCGTCCACGCCGACAATGCGGCCATCCTTGACGGCGATATTGGTCGCCTCGGGATATTTCGGGTCGAGCGTGGTGATGCGTCCGTTGTGCAGGATGAGGTCAGCGATTGTATTCATGTTTGATGTTTGGTTTTGGTTGCAGCCAGCCACGCAGCGCGCGCGTAATCAGCGGCATGACCAACCAGGTTAAAAGTGCCACTACGCACGCGTTGAAAATCGCGTTGTTCAGAACAAAATTCAGCGGGCGAACCGTCGGGCCGATGGTCAGGCTCAATCCCATCACGACCGGCAGCACGCCGGCATAAGTGGCGATGGCCATTTTCCAGCGTGGTGGCGGATTGTGCGGATTGCGGAACCACGCTTCGAGACCGGTCAATTCGCGATATTCCGGCGTGCCTTCCGTCAACGGTTTGATGCGCTCCTCCCAAGCCTTGAACATGAGCGAGGCATAAAAATCATCGCGCTGCTGGGCGTTGGCAAAGGTCCGCAGGATTCCAAACTCAGGCGATGGCGATCCGGGCGGTGGGACCAGCATACTGGCGCCATGCACACCGGTGTGGGCGAATGAGGTTCGGAAAAATTCCTGGAGTGCGGTTTGAAATTCCGCTTCGCAGCCCGGCTTGATCCGCCGGGTGATGGCAACATGAATGGGTTCGTTCATGACTTGTTAAAAAATATAGGTAAGCGTCGTGGAGACATAATTTACGTCCTTTCCGCCGGCCTCGTGAACATAGCTGCCGGTAAAAAAGTGGACGTAAGAGGCTCCGAAAGTGAGGTGTCGTTGAATTCGCCATTGCAAATTCAAATCCACCGCCGTCGCGACATAGGCGGAGGCATTCCTGTTTGCCGGTATTTCAATGTATCCGGGAACAGCGTAAACGGCGTCATTTCGCGAGTAGCGCCAAAACCAATTCACCCCGCCATCCATCGTCACATTGCGCAACGGGTTCACCGTAAGGTTTGGGTGGACGCCAATGATGTTTTGCGGACGAATCAGGCCGGCATCGTTGAAATAACCGGATTTGAAATAGAGCGCATCGAAAGTTTGCAACTGCCCGTCACCGGAGTTGTGGTCGCCGCTGGTCACGCCGACTTTTAATCCCAGCCTCGGCTGCCACGTTGCATCCCATGTATAACCGAAGTTCTGGCCGGCGGTCCAAGCCAGGATCGAGTCATTGCCAAAACTTCCCACTTGCAAAACTTGTTCCGTGTCCCAATCCCAATGATGCCATTTCCCGAATTCACGCGCGCCGAACGAGTGCCTGGTTTCGTGGCCGGTTCCCGAAGCGTAGGTCGCGTTCTGGTTGTTGATGCCCAGATAATAAAGATCAAACCCCTGCTCGTGCCGGGTGTTTAACCAATGGGTAACATACAATCCCCAGAAAGTTGTGTTGGGATTACTTCCGGAGATGCCTCCGTCGTCCTCAACCGGCCGGGTGAGAAAGGTCGTCGCCTCCCACAGCGGCCGGGTATAGATCATCTCAAATCCGTCAAACCGGCTGGGAATGTTGGGTGCCGCACGCGTGGCGACCAGTCGGCCCGCCCCGAAGCTCATGCCGAAACGTCCGCCGCGCACGGTCAACTTTTCATCGTCGGTCAAATAGGGAATGACGTCCAGAAAGGCAAATTGCAAATCAAGCGGATCATCTTGCACATAGGGAGCCGGTGGATTTTCGCCCTCAATGATGCCAGAAATTCCTTCCGCAAAGATGCGGACTCGCTCGCCAAGATGCACGTCGGATAGGAG
>DASRCU010000156.1:0-2775 GCA_035652955.1 Verrucomicrobiia bacterium
TTCCCCGTTCCGCCAAATTCGTAGGTGTAGCCGCTGCCGCCGCCTGCCTGCCACTCCACGCTGGGATTAATCGTGGCCGGGTTGGTGGAATTATTCATGAATTGGTGAACACCGCCCGCCGGCCGACCGAAGACCAGCAGATTATTGGCCGTGGTATCGCCCAAAGTAAAAGCCCCGGCGCCGGCGTCCAGGGTAATGTAGTTCACCCCCACGCCCGCGGATTTTGTCGCCGACGAAATGATTTGCACCGAGTTGGTCTGGTTGGCCGTAAGGTAAAGATTGATTCCCTGCGAGCCGAATCCGGTACTGGGCAAACTGGTTGTCCCGTAGGTAATCACCAGGTTGGAAGTCGTTACGCCGTTCCATTCGGCCGTATCCTGGGTCGCGCCACTGGGCAGGCCGTTAGGATTCCAATTGGCCGAATTGGCAAGGTTGGTGCCGTCCCCCGCCCCTGTCCAGATATAAGTGGTCTGACTCCAGGCGGTCATCTCCGCAAAAAAGCCACACCACAAAACCAGGAGTAGTTTGGCAAAGGCAGGATGAATTTTCATAAGCTGAGGGTGAGCCGGCGGCGCCGCCGGAGCCAGTGTGGGTTTCGGAATGGACGCCAGTTTGAGCTTGGAGGTTTTCATGTTGTTTGCGTTTGTTTCGGGTTGAGGTAAAGAGGGATTGGGTCAATAAAACCAATAGGGATCGGCCGGCGCCAGGGAACGGTCTCCCACGGTGTAACCGCAAAGCATCTGGCTTTTGTTGTGCATTTCCACATGGCCGTCGGCATACGCCGCATTGACGCCCTTCAAAACATGGCCGAACCAATGCGCCGTGTTGGGGCTGCAATCATTGGGATTGGACGACGCCTTGCCGGTCAGCGGCATGTCCAGTCCTTTTCCTATGACACTGGACCCGGCTTCACAACTGATAAACGGCACGTTGTTCCATGATTTGGTCTTGCTGGATTTGTAGGGCGGCCCGTAGTTCCCCATCGGCGTTCCCTTCAACCACGGCTCGCTGTAATACAACGCGCTGCCGGGATCCTGGGTGAGGTCGGTAGGGTCCACAGGATACGTACTGCGAGATTGGGGCGGCACTTGCGGACTGCGGGGCACCCACCAGTTGTGACGGATGATCGCCTCCTGGTAAGGATTGGCGTTAAAACTGGCTTGCAGGTCCTGGAGATTATTAATCGGGCGTCCCAGGTTCTGCTCGGCGGCTTGGAACTCATTGGGACGCACCGGGTCAAACCACATTTGAACCGTCAATCCATAAGGTTTGAGCCCCGTCACCATGTTGGTGGCCACGTCCCACAAATACGAACCGCCCGCGCCATTCCAATCAAACCGCGGCAGTCGGCCCTGCGGGTCGTCGCCGGCATACAAATTCACCGTCACCGTCCACTCCCGCAAATTGGACATGCAGTTGGTGACTTTGGCCTTGAACTTGGCCGCCGCCAGCGCCGGCAACAACAGCGCCGCCAGAATGGCAATGATGGCGATGACGACCAAAAGCTCGATCAACGTGAAGGCCGCTGGCCGCCTGACAATCCGGGTCTCCGCCTTTCCAACATTCATTGCGCTCATGGGAACAATCAGCACTGTGACGGGCCGACCGGCAAAAAGCCATACGACAAACGTCGTATTTTTACTCCGGCCGTTCCGCAGCTCTTCGGCGGAGACGTTCCCATACGATAAATGTCGTATGGCCTGGGCCGGCCGGGGATTTATCCTCTTTTACCGAATGTCCGTGCCCATGTGCCTCAACCGTTTTTTTCGCCCGCTATTGTCGGCAGGACTGGCATTGGGCGCGGCGGTGCGCGTCGCGGGTGCGGCCAGCAACGCACCCGCAGCCCCAACCCCTGCGCCAGCCGGCTTGCCAGCCGCCACCGAGCAGGATCATCGCCGGATGATGGCATTGCTGGGGATCACGGCGTTGCGCCCCGGCCGCAGCGGCAATCCGGGCGGGCCCAATCCGGCCAATTACGACGAAGCCCAGGCCAATCCCTTTCCCGACCTGCCCGATCCGCTCACGTTGAAGAATGGCCAGAAAGTCACCACGCCGGAAATGTGGTGGACCCGGCAGCGTCCGGAAATTGTGGAGGATTTCGACCGCGAAATTTACGGGCGCGTGCCGGCCCGCACGCCGACGGTGCATTGGGAAGTCACCGCCATCCTTCACACCAACAACGGTTCTTTTCCTGTCTTGACCAAAAACCTGGTCGGCCGCGTGGACAATTCGTCGGACACCAACCTCTCCGTGAACATTGAATTAATCTTGACAATTCCTGCCGCCGCGACTCGTCCCGTGCCGGTGATGCTGCAACTGGCGTGGAATTTCCCGCCGGGTTTTCTGGCGCGCTTTCGCGGCACCAATCTCCTCCCGGCCGGCGGCGGCCCGACGTGGCAGCAGCAATGCCTGGCGCGCGGTTGGGGTTACGCGCTGTTCTATCCCACTTCCCTTCAGGCGGACAAGGGCGCCGGCCTGACCGGCGGCATTATCGGTCTGTGCAATCACGGCCGGCCGCGTCGGCCGGACGATTGGGGCGCGCTGCGCGCCTGGGCCTGGGGCGCCAGCCGATGTTTGGATTATCTGGAAACCGATCCAGCCGTGGACGCCCGGCATGTCGGCATCGAAGGCCATTCGCGTTACGGCAAGGCGGCGCTGGTGGCGATGGCGTATGATCCGCGTTTTGCCATTGCCTACATCAGTTCGTCCGGCGAGGGCGGCGCAAAACTGTACCGGCGTGACTGGGGCGAAACCGTGGAGAACCTTGCCGGAAGC
>DASRCU010000157.1:0-9747 GCA_035652955.1 Verrucomicrobiia bacterium
TTCTCATCACCCAACCCGATGACCATGAAACGCTTCGCGGGGATGGAACCCTTCGTGGGTGTAAATAGAATCGTTTCGCCAAGTTCGCCGACAAACTCACCCCGGTTGCGCAACGCCGAAAGCAGGCCACCGAGGTGGGCGTCGGTGTCTTTTGCCGCGCCCTGATAGGTGTCACCGGTGGACTTATGTTTAAACAGGCAGATAATTTGCAAATCCGCCGCTTCCATGTAAGGTCCGACCATTTTCACCGAGAGCGTTATGCCCAGCGGTTTGGTGGCAAACACATTTTCCTTGGGCGCGCTGGTGGAATCAGCCCGAGCCGTCGCGGCCAGCAACAGCCCGGCCAATGGGACAATCAAAAATCGTGTCTTCATAAAACTCAAATGCAGTTTCATCAGTGAGCTTTTTTCGGCACGATCTGCGGCTTTTGCGCAGATTGCGGCGCGTGATGGACCATCGTGTAGGCGTATTCTACGCCCACGCCGTAAGCGCCGGCCTGTTGTTTGAGCAAGCCCATGAGGTTGTTGTAATGCTCGCGGTTCTTCCAATCGCGCTGCCATTCGAGCAAGGCGGCAATCGTCGTCAACCTCACCGCGCCCGCCTGCACCATGCGCGAAATCGCCGCTTCCTGCGCGGCGGGCGAAGTCGCACCGCAGCAATCTTCGACGACGTAGATGTTGTAGCCCGCGCCGAGCATCTCAATCGTCGGCCAAGTGATGCACACTTCCGTCCACAGGCCGGTCATGAGGATATTCTTGCGACCCGTGGCTTCGATGGCTTTGCGGAAACCATCGTCGTCCCAGGAATTCATCGAAGTGCGTTCCACAACCGGCTGGCCAGGAAAAACGTCGAGCAACTGCGGCCAAATGTAGCCGGAGAAGCCCTCCGTCTCGACGGCCGTGAGCACGGCGGGCACGTTGAATTCCTTCGCGACGCGCGCAAGGAGCGTGGTGTTGTTGATGAGCGTGGCGCGGTCGGCGCTCGCAACGCCGAAAGTCATCTGCGGCTGCTGGTCAATGAACACGATGGCGGAGTCCGCCGGCGTGTAGAGTTTGTGGTATTGGTTCATGGTTTTGTCCTTTGGTTATGTGGTATGTGGTTTGGATTCTGACTCACGCGAGGTCGAACAGCAACGCTTCCGCTGGCCCGGTCGCGAGGAGTGTGAGTGTGCCGGGTTCTTCCGTGCTCGCGCCGTCGCCGGTCGCCAGCACCTCGCCGTTGAGCGTCAGCGCGCCCTCGGCGATTTGCAGCCAAGCGCCACGGCCTGGTTTGAGTTGGTGCGTCACGGTCTGTCCGGCCTTGAGTCGGATGCGATAGATTTCTGCATCCTGATGAATCGTCGCCGAGTCCTCGCGCCCGTCCGGCGAGATGACGAGCACCTTCGCCGCGCTGGCCTGTACTGCCTTGGGCCGCCATTCGGTGTAGCTCGGCTTGAGGCCGTGTTCGCGTGGCTGAATCCAGATTTGCAAAAAGTGCAACGTTTCGGTGGGGCTGGGATTGAACTCGCTGTGCGTCACCCCCCGCCCCGCGCTCATGAGTTGAATCTGTCCCGGCTTGAGCACGCTGCCGTTACCCAAGCTGTCCTTGTGCTGCAACGCGCCTTCGAGCACGTAGCTGAAAATTTCCATATCGCGATGCGGATGCGTGCCGAAGCCCTGGCCGGGCGCGACGTAGTCATCGTTGATGACGCGCAACGAGCGGAAGCCCATGTGCGCCGGGTCGTAATAATCAGCGAATGAGAAAGTGTGGTGAGAATTCAGCCAGCCGTGGTCGGCATGGCCGCGCTCGTTCGCCCGCCGAAGGTTCAGTTCAATCGTGTTCGTTTTCATGGGAATAGTTTGCTTGTCCCGCCCGCTGCCGGCCAATGCCAAGTTCTTGGCCTGAGCCTGTCTTTCGGTTATGCTGCGCGACATGGAACTTCGACAACTGCGTTACTTTGTCGCCGTGGCCGAGACGAGCAACATCAGCCGCGCGGCGCAGAAACTTTTTCTGACGCAGCCCGCGTTGAGCCGCCAAATCAAGGCGCTGGAAGACGAAATCGGCCAGTGCCTGCTGGAGCGCTCCGCCCATTCCATCCGCCTGACTCCGGCGGGCGACGCGCTGTTGCGGGAAGCGCGCGAGCTTCTGCAACGCGTCGACGCGATGCTCGAACGCGTGCGCGCCGCCGGACAAAGCGTGCGGTTGCGCGTCGGCTACGCGCCCTCGCTCTCCAGCGGCTTGCTGTCCGGCGCGGTGGAAAATTTCGCGCAAAAACATCCGCAGGCGCGCGTCGAGTTGTTCGACCTCTCCACCAAAGAAATGCTCGCCGGTCTCGAAAGCGACACGCTCGATGTCGCCTTGAGCGTCGGGCAAAAGCGCGATGGCCACGGATTGAAATGGACGCCGCTTTTGCAGGTCTCCTGGCAACTGGCCGTGAACCACCAGCATCCGCTGGCACGGCGCAAGCATGTGACCGTCGCCGAAGTCGCGGGCGAGCCGTTGCTCGTTTTCTGCCAACGTGATTATCCAGAGTATTGGGACGCCATCACCGGCTGGCTACGCAAACATCAACAACGACTCGCCATCGCCGGCGAATACGACGGCGTGGACAGCCTCCTCGCGGCGGTGGAATCCGGCCTCGGCGTCGCCATCGTCACGACCAGCACCGCGCGGCTCATCCCCAAGCGCGTCCGCCTGAAGGCAATGACCGCCGCGCCGAATCCTGTCTGCATCGCCGCCGGCCACCGCGCCAGCCGCGCCTCCGAGAAACCGCTCGCGGTGTTCATCGAGGAACTGCGCCACGCGGCTCAAGCCTTTGCATAAAGCTCCGCCCCCTTTTCCGTGAACTCGCGGGACTTTTCTTCCATTCCCTTCTTCAGCGCTTCCTCTTCGGCAATGCCTTGCTCCGCTGCGTATTTCCGCACGTCCTCTGTTATCTTCATGCTGCAAAAGTGCGGGCCGCACATGGAACAGAAATGAGCCGTCTTCGCGCCTTCCTGCGGCAGGGTTTCGTCGTGGAATTCGCGCGCGGTGACGGGATCGAGGCTGAGGTTGAATTGATCTTCCCAGCGGAATTCAAAGCGCGCCTTGCTCAACGCGTTGTCGCGGTATTGTGCGCCGGGATGGCCTTTGGCCAAATCCGCCGCGTGGGCGGCGATTTTGTAGGCAATCACGCCGTCTTTGACGTCTTTCTTGTTCGGCAAACCAAGGTGTTCCTTGGGCGTGACGTAGCAGAGCATCGCGCAGCCATACCAGCCGATCATCGCCGCGCCGATGGCGCTGGTGATGTGGTCGTAGCCGGGCGCGATGTCGGTGGTGAGCGGTCCGAGCGTGTAGAACGGCGCTTGGCCGCACCATTCGAGTTGCTTGGCCATGTTTTCTTCGATCATGTGCATGGGCACGTGGCCAGGGCCTTCGTTCATGACTTGCACGCCGTGGGCCCAGGCGCGCCGGGTGAGTTCGCCCTGGACTTTCAGCTCGGCGAACTGGGCTTCGTCGTTGGCGTCGGCAATCGAGCCGGGCCGCAAGCCGTCGCCGATGGAAAAGGAGATGTCGTAGGCGGCGCAGATTTCGCAGAGTTCGTCCCAGTGGGTGTAGAGGAAATTTTCCTGGTGATGCGCGAGACACCATTTGGCCATGATGGAGCCGCCGCGGGAGACGATGCCGGTCATGCGATGGGCGGTTAAGGGAATGAATCGCAGCAACACGCCGGCGTGGACGGTGATGTAATCCACACCTTGCTCGGCCTGTTCGATGAGGGTGTCGCGGAAAATTTCCCAGGTGAGCTCTTCGGCCTTGCCGCCGACTTTTTCGAGCGCCTGGTAGATCGGCACGGTGCCGATGGGCACGGGCGAGTTGCGGAGAATCCATTCGCGGGTGGCGTGGATGTTCTTGCCGGTGGAGAGGTCCATGACGGTGTCCGCGCCCCACTTGGTGGCCCAGCGCATTTTTTCGACTTCTTCCTCGATGCTGGAGGCGATGGCGCTGTTGCCGATGTTGGCGTTGATTTTGACGAGGAAGTTGCGTCCGATGATCATCGGTTCGGACTCCGGATGGTTGATGTTGGCCGGAATAATGGCCCGGCCGGCGGCGACTTCGGCACGGACGAACTCGGGGGTGATTTCCTTGGGGATGCGTTGGGGGAAGCGACGGAACACGGAAGGCGAAAACTCGCTGCTGGCGAGCTGGGCGCTGCCGGCGTGCTGTTTGTCAAGGTCGTTGCGAACGATGTCTTTGGACCACTCGGCGATCTTGGCGCGGCCCATGTTTTCGCGAATGGCGATGAACTCCATTTCCGGGGTGATGATGCCGGCGCGGGCGTAGGCGAGTTGCGTGACGACTTTGCCGGGTTTGGCGCGGAGCGGCCGGCGGCGTGGAGCGGCCAAGCCTTCCAGACGGAACGCGGTTTCATCCTGACGCCGGGCATGGGCCAGACCGCGATGTTTTTCGGAGAGATAACCGTCGTCAATGGGTTGCACCGGGCGGCCGTCGTATTCCTCAACATCGCCGCGCTGGAGAATCCAGTTGCGGCGCAGCGGCGGGAGACCCCGGGTGACGTCGCCGTGGAATTCCGGATCGCCCCACGGCCCGCTGGTGTCGTAAACGCGGACGGGTTCGTTGACTTCCGCTCGACCGTCGGCCCGTGGGGTCGGCGTCAACTCAATTTCGCGCATGGGCACGCGGACATCTTTGTGTAATTGGCCCTGGACGTAAACGCGTTTGCTGGCGGGCAATGGTTCGCCGCTGTGCGGTTCAAAGGACTCTTTGGTCGCGATCATAATTTTATTCAGTTCGTGCGCCCGGCGCGAAGGCGGCGAAGGCGGAACCGGCCTTCGGTTTTTTCTTCGCGCGAAGATTTCGGAAAGCCGGTGAGAGAGTTCCTTGCGCCGGCATTATCCGGTTCAAGTTCACGGGTCATTGGCGCTCTCGCGCCAAACTCTCAGCGTCACCGCCACGGTGATTTGGCTCCCCGAACGAAATCAAGTTAGAATGCTTTGGCGCGGAGGTCAAGCCGCGGAGGACAGTGGCATAAAACGCCTTCCGCTGCCCGAAGCTGGCCAAATTCAAACGGCCATAGTATTTCTCTTTGGCCTGTCGCCGGGCGGCGGGCGGGTTTTTATGGTGCAATCGAAAAATCTGGCGAACGGGAAAACATCCGATGTTCTGCGAGAAGCAGCCGGGCAGGAGGCGGCCGCGGTGTTGCAACAATTAGGCTCCTCGCCGGCGGGGCTGAACGAGGCGGAGGCGGCCGAACGGCTGGAGGTGTTCGGCCCCAACGAAGTCGCGCGCGAGCAGAGGCATCAATGGTTGTACCGCCTGTGGGTGGCGGTGCGCAATCCGCTGGTCATCCTGCTGACGGTGCTGGCGATCCTGTCTTACGCGACGGACGACCTGGCCGGGGGCACAGTGATGCTGGTCATGGTGTGTCTGGGCGTCTCGCTGCGTTTCGTGCAGGAGACGCGGGCAGACAACGCGGCAGCCAAACTCAAGGCCATGATCAAAGTCACCGCCACCGTCCTGCGCGACGGCCAGCCGCGCGAAGTGCCGCTCCAGCAATTGGTTCCCGGCGACGTGGTGAAATTATCGGCCGGGGACATGATCCCCGGCGATGTCCGGCTCATCGCCGCCAAGGATTTGTTTGTCATCCAAGCCACACTCACCGGGGAATCGTTGCCGGTGGAAAAAACCGACGCGCCCGACCCGCGTCCGAACGTCTCGATCCTCGAGCACACGAATCTTTGCTTTCTGGGCACCAGTGTGGAGAGCGGTTCGGCCACGGCCGTCATCATCGCCACCGGCCCGCAGACGTATCTGGGAAAGATGGCCAGCAGTCTGGCGGCCGCGCAGGCGGAAACGGCCTTTGACCGGGGCGTCAAAAAATTTGTCTGGCTGATGCTCACCTTCATGCTGGTGATGGTGCCGATGGTTTTCCTCATCAACGGCCTCCTCAAACACAATTGGAAGGATGCGTTCTTCTTTGCGCTGGCGGTGGCGGTGGGGCTTACGCCGGAAATGCTGCCGATGATCGTGTCGGTCTGCTTGTCCAAAGGCGCCATCGCCATGTCCAGGAAAAAAGTCATCGTCAAACGACTCAACTCCATCCAGAACTTCGGCGCGATGGACGTGCTGTGCACGGACAAGACCGGCACGCTGACGATTGACCACGTCATTCTGGAGCTGCACTGCGACGTGTTCAAAAACGAGAGCGAAGCCGTGCTGCGCGACGCCTATCTGATCAGCCATTTCCAGACCGGATTGAAAAATCTGCTTGACCGCGCCGTCCTGCAGTACAAGGAGCTGCACAAGGAGATTGGCATCGAACAATACCGGATGGTGGATGAAATTCCGTTCGATTTTTCGCGGCGGATGATGTCCGTGGTGGTCGAACGGCCCGATGGCCAGCGCGTGTTGCTGACCAAAGGCGCGCCCGAGGCGGTTTTCGCCCGCTGCACGCATTTTGAGAGTAACGGCGAGATTTTTCCGATGGAGCCGATCCTGGCCGGCGATCTGGTGCAACAGGTCAATGAATTGAGCGAGGACGGCTTTCGCGTGCTGGCGGTGGCCACCAGGAAACTCGGCACGCAAACCACCTTTACCAAGGCCGACGAATGCGATCTGGTTTTGATCGGTTACCTGGCCTTTCTGGACCCGCCCAAAGATACCGCGGCCAAGGCCATTGAAGCCCTGCGCCAACACGGCGTCACCGTCAAGGTCCTGACCGGCGACAACGACCTGGTCACGCGCAAGGTGTGCAGCGAAGTGGGCATCCACGCCGAAAAAATCCTGATCGGCAGCCAGGTGGAAAATTTGTCTGACGAGCAACTCGCCAGGGAAGTGGAGACCACGGACGTTTTTGCGCGGCTCTCGCCGGCGCACAAGAAACGCGTGGTGCAGGCGCTGCAGCGCAACAAACACGTGGTGGGCTTCATGGGCGACGGGATCAACGACGCGCCCGCCTTGCGCGCTGCCGACGTGGGCATTTCCGTGGACAACGCGGTGGACATCGCCAAGGAATCCGCCGACATGATTCTGCTGGAGAAAAGCCTGATGGTGCTCGAAGAAGGCGTGCTGGAAGGCCGCAAGGTGTTTGTGAACATCTTGAAATACATCCGCATGGGCGCCAGCTCCAACTTCGGCAACATGTTCAGCGTGCTGGGCGCCAGCGCCTGGCTGCCCTACCTGCCGATGCAGCCTATCCAAGTGCTCACCAACAATCTGCTCTATGATTTCTCCCAGGTGCCGATTCCGACGGACAATGTCGGGCCGCAACAAATCGCCAAGCCGCGGCCGTGGGCGATGGGTGAAATCGCCAAGTTCATCCTGTTCATCGGGCCGATCAGTTCGATTTTCGATTACACGACCTATGGCCTGATGTGGTTCTATTTTAAATGCAGCAACCTGGGATTGGTTCCGCCGACGCCGGAGCTGGCCGCGCGGTTTGCGCATCCGGCGGATGCCGACCACACGTATGCCGCGGCGTTGTTCAGCACCGGCTGGTTTGTGGAATCGCTGATGACGCAGACGCTCATCGTGCATGTCATCCGCACCAACCTGATCCCTTTCATTCAATCGCGGGCGAGCTGGCAGCTTTCGATGACGACCATCCTGATCATGTGCATCGGGGCGGCATTGCCGTTCACGCCGCTGGCGCCGTATCTGGGTTTCGTGCCGCTGCCGTGGTCCTACTGGCCGTTTCTGGCAGCGACGCTTATTTGTTACGTGGGTTTGACGCAACTGATCAAGACCTGGCTCATTCGCAAGGCGTGGGTGTAAGAAAAACCGCCCCGCATCACACGGGGCGGTGTTGTCAGGCTTGGGCGGGTTGATCAGGGCCGCTCAAGTCTCAAAGGATTTTCCGCAACCGCAGCTTTGGCGGGCGTTGGGATTGGTGATTTTGAAACCGCCGCCGGTCAGGGCGTCGCTGAAGTCCACCTTCGCGCCGCGCAAATAGTTGGCGCTGACCGGGTCCACCAGCACCGTCACGCCGTCCTCGGAAATCCAGTCCCCTTCGCGCTTCTGGTCGAAAACCATGCCGTAGCGCATTCCGGAACAGCCGCCTTCTTCGACAAACAGGCGCAGATGTTTCCCGGCGTTTTCCGGTTTGGCGAGCAGCGACCGGACCTCTTCCCTGGCGGCGGGGGTCAGGTGAATCAGAGGTTGGCTGGTGGTTGTCTCACTCATATTTTCATCAGTTGCGCAGCACCCTAAACCGGGCAGACGCGTGTGTCAAATCGCCAAATCAGGAAACGATGGAAGGGTGAAGGCGGCGGCGGGGCGCTTCAGCGGGCGTTTCGATCGGGCAGGGCAGCGCGGACTTTTTCGAGCGCGTCGCGGGATTGCGGGAAGAGGGTTTCCATCCGGGCGATGAATTGATCGGGGTTGCCCGTGCCGAGTTGTTCCATGAGCGGCAACGCCCGCAGGCCGGCTTCCTTCACCCAGAAGGGATCGGCCGTCTCACCGGGGCGAAGGCCGTGACCAGTCCAGGTGTCGAACACGTCGAGATAGCTATTCAGCGCCTGTTGAAGGAGGGCGGTCTGGGCGGCACCGGCGACAAGGGCCGCTTTTTTTTCCAAGGCCAGGCCGAAGCCGATCCGGGCGCGGCTGCGGAGGGCGACGGTGGCGGCGGCGTTGGTGGACTGGAAGACGCGGGCATAGGCATTGGTGGCGGCGTCGAAATTGTTCAACTGCAGATCGCAGTCGCCCAGCCGGCAATCGGCCAGCAACACCGCGGCGTCGTCGCCGGGAAAGAGCAGGGAAACCTGGGCGAAAACGTTCGTGGCCAGTTGAAAGTTTGCCAGCGGATTGTTCGTATCGGCCGAGTCCATGCGGGTGAGGACGTTGCCATCCTCGATGAAGGCTTGCGCGCGCACCTCCGGCGGACAATTGGTGTCGGTCTTCAAATCCCGGAAATAATGGCGGGCGTCGCTGTAGCCGCCGCGACCGGCGGCGGCGCGTCCGGCCATCAACCGCGCCGGGCAGGCCAGTTCGGAGGAAGGCCAGTTCTGAAAAACTCCTTCGTAATTCTTCTCGGCGTCGGCGTAATTGGTGCCGGTGCCGTAATAATAATCGGCCACCCACCATTCCGCGAGCGGCGCGAGGGGAGAGGCGGGAAACCGGGCCACAAAATTGGTGAATTGCGCCAGGGCGCGCGCCGTCTGGCCGGCCTGCGCCTCGGCCCGGGCCAGTGCATAGCTGGCTTGGGGACGAAACTCGTTGGTCGGAAAACTCTGCAGCCAGTTTTCATAGGCGGCGATGGCTTCCGACCAGTTATGTTCCTGCTCGTAGGTGCGCGCGATGGCCAGTTCGGCCTGGGCGCGCAGGGGCGAATGGGGAAATTCCGTTTCGAATTTTTGGAACTGTCGGCGGGCGGCTGCCGGCTCCTGCCAATCCGCCAGTCCCTCGCCGTAAAGCAGGGCGCTGGCCGGCGCGAAACTGCTGGAGGGGTATTGGGCCACCATTTGCGCCAGGGCCACGCCGGCAGCGGACTCATCCTTCAATTCCAAACTGGCGCGCAAACTCTGGTAAAGCGCGCGGGCGACAAGATTTTGAACCACTTCCGGGAAGGGGATGAACTCTTGCGCCACGGCACGATACTGGTCGCGCGCTGCGGCAAATTGGTTCTGCGCGAACAGGACGTCGCCGATTTTGAACCGGGCCACGGCCAGGTCGGGCGAGGGCGGCAAGAGGTTGGTCGCCGCCTCGAAATCGGCCAGGCTGCCGGCGAGGTTGCCCGTCAGCCACAAACACCAGCCGCGGTCCAGATATGCC
>DASRCU010000158.1:0-28780 GCA_035652955.1 Verrucomicrobiia bacterium
AGCAATTGCAGGAGATCTTTTCGGCATGAATCAAACCCACCCGGTTCCGTATCTGCCCGAAAGTGCGCCGTTCACGGCCGAGCAGCGCGCCTATCTGAATGGTTTTCTGGCCGGATTGTTTTCGCGTGCCGCCGCGCAGCCCGTTTCAGCTTTTGAATCGGGCATTTCCCTCTCGCCTTGCCTCACGCCGCTGACCATTCTGTTCGGCTCGCAAACGGGCAATGCCGAAAAGCTGGCTCGGCGGCTGGCCAAAGTCGCCGGGCAGCGCGGATTCGCGCCTGCCGTGCAGGACCTGGCCCAGTATCCGCCGGCACAACTGGCCGCCGAACGGCAGGTGCTGGTGGTTACCAGCACTTACGGCGACGGCGAGCCGCCGGACAACGCGAAAAATTTCTGGGAGTTTCTGGCTCGCGACTCTGCGCCCAGGCTGACGAAACTGAAATTTTCAATCTGCGCCCTCGGCGATTCCAATTACCCCAGGTTTTGCGGCTTTGGCAAGGACCTCGACGCGCGACTGACGGCGCTCGGCGCCGAATGCATTCACCCGCGGGCCGATTGTGACGTCGCCTTTGAAGAGGCGTTTTCAAAATGGATGGAGGAGGTGCTTCCGAAGCTGCAAGCGCCTGCTGCTTCCCGGCCGCGGATGGAAATAATTTCCCCACGCGTCGAGGAGAACGCCCCCGCGCCCGTTTATTCGCGCGCCAACCCGTTCCCGGCTGCGTTGATGGTGAACCGCAAACTCAACGGCCCCGGTTCAACGCGAGACACGCGGCACCTCGAATTGACGCTCGAAGGTTCCGGGCTGGAATACGAGGCCGGCGACGCGTTGGGCGTTTGGCCGACGAACTGTCCGGCGCTGGTGGAGGAATTGCTTCAGGTTTTGAATTGTTCCGGCCAGGAGTCGGTGCCGGTAAAAGACGCCGGGGAAGTTCCTCTTCGCGAAGCGTTGTTGCGCTGCTGCGAGATCACCCGCCTTCCCCAGTCCCTGCTGCGAGCGGTGGGGGAAAAAACCGGTGATGCCGAATTACTCCGGCTCGCCAGCCCGACCGCCAACGGCGAATTTTCCAGGTTGCAGCGAGGCCGCGAGATCATAGACCTGCTGTTGGCGCATCCGGCGGCGAAATTTACGGCGACGGAATTTGTCGGTCTGCTGAAAAAACTTCAGCCGCGGCTTTATTCGATAGCTTCCAGCCCCAAACGACATCCGGGGCAGGTCCACCTCTGCGTGGCGGTGGTGCGCTACGAATCATTGGGCCGTGTCCGGAAAGGCGTATGTTCCACTTTTTTGGCGGAACGGGTGCCCGTCGGAGGCCGGGTGCCGGTATTTGTTCAACCGAATAAAAATTTTCGTCCGCCGGCCAATCCGGATGCCCCGATGATTCTGGTGGGGCCGGGCACCGGCCTGGCACCATTCCGGGCGTTTTTGGAGGAACGCCAGGTCAACGGCGCCCGTGGGAAAAACTGGCTGTTCTTCGGCAGCCAAAAATCAGCCACGGACTTCCTGTATCAAGACGAAATTGACGAGTTCCGACGTGCCGGCATTCTCACGCGGCTGGACCTGGCCTGGTCGCGCGATCAGCCGGAAAAAATTTATGTCCAGCACCGAATGCGCGAGCGGGCGGCGGAATTGTTTGATTGGCTGGAAGCCGGCGCGCATTTTTACGTCTGCGGCGAGGCGCAGCAGATGGCTCGTGACGTGGACGCCGCGCTGCACGAAATCGTTCAAACTGCCGGCAAGCGCACCCCGGAACAGGCGGCCGAGTACGTCCGCCGCCTGAAAAACGAGCGACGCTATCAGCGGGATGTGTATTGAACGGCTTTGGCCGCTGCCCGGAAGGCAAAATGGGGCGGGCAGAAAAACGCGAAAAGGCGAGGGCCAATTTGAATTATTCTTCCGGTTTGATCACCGCCACCACGGCGGCGTCCGGCTGCAAATATTTCTGCGCCGCGGCCCTGATCTGCTCGAGGGTGACCGCTTCGTATTGGGCATCATCCTGCTCGGAATGCTGGTAACCGAGGCCATAGAGTTCGTCCAGGGCGGTCAACGAGGCCAGGTGGCCGAGGTCCTGCCGGGCAATTTTTTTCTGACCGATGATTTTGGCTTTGGCGCGTTTGAGTTCCTCGGCGGTCAACCCCTCGGTGCGCAACAGATCGGCTTCCTTGAGCAATTCGTCTTCGACTTGCTGCGCTTTGCGCGGTTCGGTGCCGGTGTAAAAGGCAAAATAACCCGGCTTCAGACCGGCGAAATGTTGCGCGCCGCAGTAGTAAGCCAGACCGAGCTGCTCGCGAATCCGCAAAAACAGCCGCGATCCCAGATCACTGCACGCCTCCTGAATCAATTCCAGCGCGTAATGATCCTCGTCAAAAAGGGTTGTTCCGGGAAAACCGATCACCAGGACGGCCTGTTCTTTGTCGCGGGTTTCCACTACCCGGCGGCACAAAGGGCGGGCCGGTGATTTGAACGAAGGCGCAGGGTTCGCGTCGGCGTCGGTTTGCCAGCCGCCGAATAATTTTTCAACGGCGGCTTTGATTTCCGCCGTTCGGATGTCGCCGTAAACGGCCAAAACGCAGTTGTGCGGCACGGCGAGCTGGCGATGAAAAGCCTGCAGGTCCGCAACGGAAATTTTTCCCACGCTTTCTTCATTGCCCAGGATGTCCAGTCCGTAACCGGTGGGGCCGAAGAGGGCGCGGCGCATGGCCAGGCCGGCGCTTTTGAGCAGGTCGTCTTTGCGCGCGCGGATGGCGGCAATTTGCGCCTGACGTTCCCGCTCCAGCTCGCGAGGCGGAAAGGTGGGGTGCAGCAGAACCTCGGCGAGCAAATCCAGGCCAAGGGACCAATCGCTGCTCAACACTTCGATATTGACGCCGAAACTTTGGTTGCCGCCGTAGCTGTCCAGGTGGCCGCCGACGGATTCAATTTCCGTGGCGATGGCTTCGGCGTTGCGCGTGGGGGTGCCTTTCAACAGCATTTTGGCCAGCAGTTGGGTCAGGCCGTTTTTTTCGGCGGCTTCGACCAGCACGCCCCCTTGAAAAACGGCGCGCAATTCCACAAACGGCAGGCGCGTCTCTTCCTTGACCAGCAGGCGCAGGCCGTTGGCCAGTTCGATTTTCCGGATTGGATGTTCGGTGCGAATTTCGATTTCCGCCTTGCGTTTCGGCGCGGTTCCCTGCGGCAACAGGGCATAGAGGGTGCGGTTGGTCGCCGTCAGATACGCGCGGGCGACGCGCTGGACATCCTCCGGCACGACGCGCCGGACGGCGGCGAGGTAGCGTTCGCTGAAATTCAGGTCGCCGGCGGCCAGCCAATTGGCGCCCAGATTCTGCGCCTGGCCTTCCATTGTTTTGCGCGCCGCCAGTGTGGCGGAAATGAATTGTTTGACCGCCTTTTGCACTTCCGCAGGGGACACGGAATGGGACTGAATTTTTTCGACTTCGGCCAGCAGGGCGTCGCGCGCGGCTTCAAATTTGTCGGCATCGGCCACGGCGCTGACGCCGAACAGACCGGGCAGACCGGGGCTGTAAGTCCACGCCTCCACGTGATGGACCAGGGCCAGGCGTTCGCGGACGGATTGGAAGAGGCGCGAACTGTGGCCGCCGCCCAGCAATACCGCCAGCACGTCCAGCGCCGGCAGATCCGGATGGCGCAATTCGGGAATGTGCCAGGCAAAATGAAAATGGCTCAGCTCGACGGGAGCTTCCTCGACCACTTCGCGCGCGGCGGTCTGCGGCGGTTCTTCCGGCAACACGACCGGCGGCAGCGGGCGGGCCTTGCTGCGGGCATAGGACTGGCGGATTTGCCCGATGACTTCGTCGCTTTTTACATCGCCGACGACGACGAAAAAGCAGTTGTTGGGCGCGTATTTTTCGCGGTAGTAGGCGCGGATATCGTCGGGTTGCACTTCGCTGAAAATGTCCGGACAGCCGATGATGGGATAGCGGCAGGGGCTTTTGGTGTAGGCCACTTCAAAAAGGCGGCGGCTGGCGCGGCGGGCCGGATCGTCCTGGCACATGTCCATTTCACGGCGGATGACGTCCATTTCCTTGGCCAGCTCTTCCGGGGGCAGGGTGGCGTTTTGCATAATGTCGCACAGGATGTCAATGGCCGTGCGCGCCCCGGTATTAGGCACGTCCACGTGATAAACGGTGCGGTCAAAGGAGGTGTAGGCGTTCATATAACCGCCGGCTTCCTGCACTTCCTGGTCTATCCAGCTGCCGGGGCGGGTGGTCGTGCCTTTGAAAAGCATGTGCTCGAGCACGTGGGAAAGACCGGCGCCAAGCCAGCGGCCTTCATGAATGCTGCCGGCCATACACCAGGCCTGGGCGGAGACCACCGGTGCGCTGGAGTCAGGACGCACGATCAGCGTTAAGCCGTTGTCCAGCGTGGTGAGCGTCACGCCGGGAGGCACGGCCGGAATGGAGTCGGGATGATTGGTCATTTCCTGGTTCATTGAATTCGAGTCGGACATTTTACCGCTGCCGCCGGATGCTTTGCGATTTCCTGAGGCGAAACTGTTTTTTTCCTTTTACGCCCATTCAATCCGTTCGGAAATCCTAGCAACGGCTCCGCCAGGAAAGCAAGCGGTGCCGGCGGGTTTGGCGGCGCGCGGGTCGCGGTGGCGATTTTGAGATTGCGCGTCGGGCTTTGGGATTTTAGACTTTGGGAGAAAGGCAGAGCGCTATGTATTTCGGCGTTGATTATTATCCTGAACACTGGGTCTTTCCTTATGCCGGCACTGCCGACCAACCCGAAATTGCCTGGGAACGCGACGCCGCCCTGATGGCCAAAGCCGGTATCAATGTCGTCCGCATGGGTGAATTCACCTGGGGAATCTGCGAACCGGAAGAGGGCAAATACGATTTCCAATGGCTGCGCCGGGCGATGGACGTGATGGCGGCGCACAACATCAAGGTGGTTTTGGGTACGCCTACGGCGGCTCCGCCGATCTGGCTGGCCAGGAAGCATCCGGAAATTCTGCCTCTGGATGAAAAAGGCATCACCAAGCATGAGGGCACCCGCCGGGCGGTGTGTTTGTCCAGCGATGCCTACTGGGATTACTCCCGACGCATCGTCAAGGCCATGGCGGAAGCCTTGGGCGACCACCCGCAACTGATTGCCTGGCAGATTGATAATTGCATGGGCGCGCACGACACGGAATTTTCTTTCAACGAAGACACGCGCCTGGAATGGCAGAACTGGCTCAAGTTGAAATACGAGACCATCGAAAATCTCAACACGCAATGGGGACTGCGCTTTTGGGGCCAGACCGTCACCGCCTGGGATCAGGTGCCCATGCCAATGTATGCGCCGGCCATGCACAATCCGGCCCTGTTGCTGGATTGGAACCGCTTCAGCAGCGACACGATGGTGCAGTTCGTCAAAATGCAGGCCGACCTGCTGCACGAACTGTGTCCTCGAACACCCGTGACCGTCACCATGCGCGCCTTTCTCCGCAAGTTTGATCATTTCGACATGGCCGAGGTGGTGGATTTTGTTTCGGTTGAAAGCAACGTGGTCACCAAGGACAAGGCCGCCGAGCTGGCCTGCGACATTGACCTGCTGCGCTCGCTCAAAAAAAACAACATCAAAACGCCGGATGGCGATTGCGGCTTTTGGGCGATGGAACAAAAAGTCGGCCAGGTCAACTGGCAGGAGGTCAACTCGCTGGTGCGGCCCGGCCTGGTCCGGTTGTTCACCTATCAACTGGTTTCCCGCGGCGCCAGCGGCGTTTTGTATTTTCGCTGGCGCCAGCCGCGCATCGGCAGCGAAAAATTCTACGGCGCCATTCTCTCGCAACATTTCGAGGGCAACGACCGCGTCTTCCGCGAAATTTCCCAGATCGGCGAGGAATTGAAACTGCTGGGGCCGGCGCTCAAGGGCACCAAGGTCGTTCCCGAGGTGTGCATTTTGTACAGTCACGACAACGACTGGGCACTGCAACAGCCTTACCAGCCCAACAGCTTTTTCAAGCTGCGCGATCACATCCAGCTTTTCTACAACGCCCTGCACAGCCGGAATATCCCGGTGGATTTCGCGCGTCCGTCCGAAGATTTGTCGGCCTACAAAATTGTTTTTGCGCCGTCGCTGCACGTGCTGGCCGCCGGCGAAGCGGACCGTTTGAAACTTTACGTTCAAAACGGCGGCACCCTGGTAGCCACCTTCAACACCAGCCTGGTGAACGAACATCACCTCGCTCCCGACACCGGATTTCCCGGCGAAATGACCGATTTGTTCGGGCTGGAAGTGATGGAGTTTGATCCCATTCCTCCCGGCGAGGAAAATCATCTCACGTTCAAAGGTGCCTTCCCCACGAGCCATTTGCATCCGGCGCGGCTCTGGTGCGATCTGATCGAGCCCAAGGGCTGCCAGATTTTGGCGACCTACGCGAAGGATTTTTACGCCGGCAAACCCGCCGTCACCCTGAACACCTTCGGCCTCGGCAAAGCCATCTACCTCGGCACCATGAGCCATCAGCATTTCTACAACGACCTCGTCGTTTGGCTGCGCCAGATGTGCTCCCTCCATCCGCTTTTGAAAGTCCCCGAAAACGTGGAAGTCAGCATGCGAGAGAAAGAAGGCGTGAAGATTTATTTTTTGCTCAACCACCAGAATTCACCGGTGCGCATCCAGTTTTACAAACCCATGCACGATTTTCTGACCGGCAACACCTTTTCCGGCAATTACGACCTGCCGCCGCACGGCGTGCTGGTTCTGGACGAACACCCTGAAAACCGCATTTCCGCGGCCGATGCCTGATCACTGCGGGCGCTTTCCGCGAGCAGGGCAGGGGAGCCGGGATGACAGATCAAACCCCGGCCTTGAAAAACGGAGGGTGCCGACCGTTCGTGAATTGCGTTTTTCCAAAACCATTTCGCGCTTCCTTCCCTGAAATCAGGCGGAGATCACGCACTCCGGCCCCAGCCGGCAGCGGCTGTGGCCCTGCGCTTCAGTGAAGCGGACAATTTATTTCTGGATAACGGCGCGTCTTTTCGCCAGACTGCCGGTTCGTGAATTTTTATGGACGTTAAGCTTCCCAAACTGGGCGAAGGTGCCGACTCCGGCATTGTGGTCAACATTTTCGTCAAGGAAGGTGACACCGTTGCCAGTGGTCAGGCCATCATCGAATTGGAAAACGAAAAAGCCGTCGCTTCGATCCCTTCAACGGCCGCCGGCGTGGTTTCCAAAATTTATGTGAAACCCGGCGACCGCGTGAGCGTCGGCCAACCCCTCCTCGCCTTGACCGAGAGCGGCCGTCCCAGCGCCGCCCCTGCGGCACCTCCCGCGCCTTCACCCGTTCCAGCGCCGGCAAAAGCCGCGCCGCCGCTGGAGCCGGCCGATGAGGAAGAAGCCGGAGAGGAGGCGCTCTCCGATGTTGCGCCGGTGGCCGCGCCGTCGGTGCGCCGGATCGCGCGTGACCTGGGCATTGATTTGCGCCACGTGCGCGGCAGCGGAAGCGGCGGGCGGATTGTGCTGGCCGATCTGCGCGGCTACGTCCAACGTCTGATTGCCCTGACGACCCAGCGCAAACCCTCCGCCGCCGGCGCGCCGGGACGGGCCCCGAGTGAGCGAATTGATTTTTCCCAATGGGGTCCGATTTCCAAAAAGCCTCTCACGCCGCTGCGCCAGGTGATTATGCGGCGAATGGCCGAGAGCTGGGCCGCTGTGCCGCGGGTCACCCAATTTGATGAGGCGGATTTCACCCGATTGAACGCGCTGCGGAAAAAACATGGCGCTAAATACGAAAAAAAAGGCGCCCGACTGACGGTCACGCCGCTGGTGCTCAAGGCCGTGGCCGAAACGCTCAAGAAACATCCGATCTTCAACGCCAGCCTTGACGAAACGGCGAACGAAATCATCGTCAAGGAATATGTTCACATCGGCATTGCCGTGGACACGGAGCAGGGATTGATCGTGCCCGTGCTGCGCGACGTGGACAAAAAATCCATTTTCGAACTGGCCCGGGAGCTGGAACAACTGGCAATCCGGGCGCGCGAACGAAAAATTTCCGCCGACGAACTCAAAGGCGGCACGTTCACCATTTCCAATCAGGGGGCCATCGGCAGCGGCCATTTCACACCCATCGTCAATCTGCCGGAAGTGGCCATCCTCGGTTTAGGACGCGGCGCGATGAAACCGGTGGTACGCGACGGGAAAATCGTTGCGCGTCTGATGACGCCGCTGGCGCTCAGTTACGATCATCGGGTGATTGATGGCGGCCGGGCGGCGCGGTTCATGGTGGATCTGGTCGCGGCACTGGAGGATTTCAAGGAAACGGCGGTGAAACTCTGATTTATGGCTTCGACGAAAACTGAACTGGTGGTGGTGGGTGCCGGGCCGGGCGGTTATGCGGCGGCGTTTTACGCGGCGGACCTGGGCAAACAGGTGATCCTCATCGAACGCGAGAAACGCCTCGGCGGCGTGTGTCTCAACCGTGGTTGCATTCCCTCCAAGGCGCTGCTTTACGCCACACATCAAATCATCGCCGCGCGCGAATCGGCCCGGCGCGGTATTGTCTTTAACGAGCCTCAGGTGGACCTGGCCCGTTTGCGCGCCTGGAAAGAAAGCATTTTGAACAAGCTCGGAGACGGCGTGGCTTCGCTGGCCAAAATGCGCGGCGTGCAGGTGATTCAAGGCCGCGCTTATTTTGAAGACTCGCAAAAATTGCGGGTGGAAACCGAGCAGGGCCAGCGGTTCATCACCTACGATCAGGCCATTTTGGCTGTCGGCTCGCTGCCGGCGGTTCCCAGGGCTTTTGACCTGGGCAATCCGCGCGTTATGACTTCCACCGAGGCATTGGAAATTCCCGACATCCCAGAAAACCTCCTGGTCGTCGGCGGCGGTTACATCGGCATGGAACTGGGCACCGTCTATGCCGCCCTGGGCAGCAAAATCGTCCTGGTCGAGGCGCTCGACAACGTGCTGACCGGCGCCGATCCGGACCTGGCGCGCTACGTGGTGGACAAAGCCCGGAAGGCATTCCGCGAAATCCGCCTCCAGACCAAAGTCACCCACATGGCCACCGCCGGCAAGCAAATCAGGGTGATCATGGAATTCAACGGCAGAAAAGTGGAGGAACTTTACGACCGCGTGCTGGTGGCCGTGGGGCGGGTTCCCAACAGCACCGACCTGGGTCTGGAAAACACCGGCGTCAAGCTGGATGAAAAAGGATTTGTTCAGGTCAATGCCCGCCAGCAAACGGACGACCCGGCCATTTACGCCATCGGCGACATCGCCGGCGGTGTTTTGCTGGCGCACAAGGCGCACAAGGAAGCGCGCATTGCCGTGGAAAACATCTGCGGCCACGACGCGGTCTTTGAAAGCATTATTCCCGCCGTCGTTTTCACCGACCCCGAACTGGCCTGGTGCGGCCTGACCGAAGCCGAGGCACGGGAACGAGGCTTGACTTTCGAGATTTCCAAATTCCCCTGGTCGGCCTCGGGCCGGGCGCTGTCCTTCGACCGCACCGACGGTCTGACGAAGATGGTCATTGATCAGGCAACCGGTCGCGTGCTGGGCGTGGGAATTGTCGGTGCCGGCGCGGGGGAATTGATTGCCGAGGCGGTGCTGGCTATGGAAATGGGCGCCACCGTCGAAGACATCGCCCTTTCCATCCATCCGCATCCTACCTTGTCTGAAACCCTGATGGAATGCGCCGAGGCGTTTTACGGTCACGCCACCCATGCCTTTTCAAGGAAACCCGCCGGGGAGTAACTGGCGATCTCTGGAAAATCGCCGCCCGCAGATTCAAAGGCTGCTACCGATGCAGCGGCATGGTGTCTGCCGCCCGGCGCACCGCATGATTGTGAATGGGACTAAAGTTGCCTTGCTCGCAGGCGGCCACGAATCCTTCGGTGACGGATTTTAATTCCTCCCAACGCGCGCGGATCTGCCTCGCTTCGCTGGCGGTAATGGCGTTGTCGTGCGCGGCCTGAGCAATAACGTGCAGCAGGTCCGCAAACTCCTGTACGATTTGGTTGGTGGCAGGGATCAAATAATGCGGCTGGGGAATGTTTTTCGGGTTTCGGATAAAAAATCCGCCGGCGCGCTGGCAAATCCACTGCGCAATCCGCGGGTCCCCGGTGCTGTGCAGCAACGCTTCCACGCGGTCGAGCGGATTCCCCACGCCGCTGCCGGCTTCCGGTGGCTGCGCCCATTTGTAAATCAGGGATTCGGACAGGTTGAGGTCGGCGCCGATTTTTTTGGGCGGCGTGGTTCGAAAAATTTCGCGGAGCAGTTCGTAGGATTGCATGGCGCCAACATGGGAAAGCAAGGGGAAATTGGCAAGCGCGATCAATTTCCTTCCTTTTCTCACATGAGCCGCCTTCATTTTCGCGGAGGGTTTGGCGCCTTACCCGTCCCATTCCAAATTTTGCTGAAAATTATAAGTGCGCCCGCCGGCCGGAAGTGATTAAATCAAGTCGTGGATCGAAGGCTTTCAGGACGACGTTTTTCGCTTGTCAGCCGCAGGGCCGGCGGTTTTAATGACCGGCGACCCAATTCAGTGAGGCCGCGATGAACTTTTTGATCTACGCCATTTGCTTCGGGGTGGGGCTGGTGTTTACCATTGTCAGCGCGCTGCTGGGACATCTCTTCGGCGGACACGAAGCGCCTCACGCGGACATCGGCACCGGCGGTCACGCCGAAGCCGGATTTGAAGAGACCGGAATGCCGGGGATTGCGCCGTTCAGCCCCACGATCATCGCCTCGTTCCTCACTGCGGTAGGCGGCCTTGGCATGATTTTTTCAAGCATTCCGGTCACCAGCAGCTTCTGGATCAGCGCGCCCCTGTCGGTATTGGGCGGGTTGCTGATTGCGACCGGGATTTTCTTTTTGTTTGAAACCGCTTTTCGGAAACTGCAAAGCTCCAGCGAGGCGCACGTGGCGCAATTGATCGGCCAGACGGCGACCATCATCACGCCGATCCCGGCCAACGGCGTGGGCGAAATCGCCTACGTGCAGGCCGGCACGCGCTACACGGCACCGGCGCGCGAAGAACGGGGCATGATCGTGCCCGCCGGTCAGACGGTGAAAATTGTCCGCATCGTCGGCACCCAATTCTACGTCAAGGCAATTAATTGATTCGTTCCGCTTTCTCCCAACCCATCCCTTAATCTTCAACCTTATCCGGCATATGAACCACACCACGCTGCTCGCGGAAATCAACGTCAGCCATTGGGGGCTGCTCGTATTCGTTGTGTTCGGCATTGTTTTGGTGGCCATCATCTTTATGGCGGTCTGGGCCAGCCGCTACACCAAGGTCGGACCGAACCAGGTGCTCATTGTTTCCGGGCGCAAACATCGTTTTGTGGACCCGAACGGGCAGGTGCAGACGCGCGGTTTCCGCGTGGTCAAGGGTGGCGGCACGTTTGTCATTCCGGTGGTCGAGAAGGTGGATGTGCTCTCACTCGAATTGCTGACCATAGACGTGCAGACGCCGGAAGTTTACACGAGCAAAGGGGTGCCGGTGCGGGTGGACGGCGTGGCGCAAATCAAGGTCAAAGGCGACGACATTTCCATTGCCACCGCTGCGGAACAGTTTCTGGGCAAGTCGCAGGATGAAATCCGCAACATTGCCACCCAGACCCTGGAAGGCCATTTGCGAGCGATTCTGGGCACCATGACCGTGGAGGAAATTTATCAAAACCGCGATGCCTTTGCCCAAAAAGTTCAGGAAGTGGCCACCGGCGACATGGCGAACATGGGGCTGGCGATTGTCAGCTTCACCATTCGCGACATCCGCGATTCACAGGGTTACCTGGATGCTCTGGGCAAACCTCGCATTGCGCAGGTCAAGCGTGACGCGCTGATCGCTCAGGCGGAAGCCGACCGAGACGCCACCATTCGCTCCGCGCAGGCCAACCAGGCCGGGCAGGAAGCCAAGTTTGCCGCCGATACGAAAATTGCCGAGGCACAGCGCGATTATCAAATCAACGTCGCGAATTACCAGGCCAGCGTGAACACCAAAAAGGCGGAAGCCGACCTGGCCTACGATTTGCAGAAGTTCAAAACCGGCCAGCTCGTCAAGGCCGAAGAAGTCCAGGT
This sequence comes from Verrucomicrobiia bacterium, assembly GCA_035652955.1. GTDB lineage: Bacteria > Verrucomicrobiota > Verrucomicrobiia > Limisphaerales > UBA11358 > UBA11358. The sequence continues at coordinate 12,041 of DASRCU010000158.1, forward strand.
CAGCATTGTCGAGAAACAAAAACAGATCGAGCTGCAACAGCAGGAAATTCTGCGCCGGCAGCGCGAGCTGGAAGCGACCGTGCAAAAGCCGGCCGACGCCGAGCGTTACCGGGTGGAAACCCTGGCCAACGCCAAAAAATTCCAACTGGAAACCGAGGCCGCCGGCGCCGCCGCCGCCGCCAAAGCCACCGGTTTTGCCACCGCCGATGTCACGCGAGCCACCGGCGTGGCCGAAGCGGAAGCCAACAAGGCGCGCGGCCTGGCCGAAGCGGCCATCATCGAAGCGCAAGGCAAGGCGACCGCCACCGCCATGCAGGCCAAGGCCGAAAGTTTCAAACAATACAACCAGGCCGCCGTCATTGAAATGATCGTGCGCGTCCTGCCGGAAATGGCCGGCAGGATCAGCGAGCCGCTGGCCAAGATGGAGCGCATGGTCATCATCAATTCCGGCAGCGGTCCCGGCGGGGGCGCCAGCAAACTGACCGGCGACGTGACGCAGATCATCAGCCAGTTGCCGCCGATCCTGGAGAGCCTGACCGGCGTGAAGTTTGAAAAATTGCTGGAGCAGGTGCCGGCGCTGAAGAAAGCGATGAACAAAGACGAACCTTCGACCAAAGGCGATTGATATGCTGGGCGGTGTGGAATTTCTTCTGATTCTTCTGGCCATCCTGTTGTTGCTGCCGATTGGCCTGGCGTTGGTGGCTTTCTGGATCTGGATGCTGATCGAGGCCTTGCAAAACAAGGGTCTGAGCGACGGCGAGAAAATCGCCTGGGTTCTGGTGATTGTGCTGTTGCATTTTCTCGGCGCGCTCCTCTACTTTTTCGTCGGCCATCCCAAACGAAAAAATCCGTTGCCGGGAAATTGAATGACGGCGGACGTCGGCCGGAGGACGTAGGAATCCGGCCAGCCGGTTTATGCGCCTGTTTGAAGCCATCGTGGAAGCGAACCATCGCGCTGTGGCGGGCGATGCCGACGCCGGCCTGCATCCGGGAGATTTCGTGGAGGAATTGCCTGTCGTGGCGCTGACCTGTCTGGACCCGCGCCTGAACGCCTTTTTCCCCAATGCCCTGGCGCTGCCGGCCGACCAGTTTATCTGGCTGCGCAATGCCGGCAACATCATCACCAGCCCGCTTTCCAGTACTCTCCTCTCACTGGCGCTGGCCTGCGCCGTGCACGGCGGCCGGGAAATCGCCGTGATCGGCCACTCGGATTGTCAGTTTTGCAAGATCACCGCGTTGCAATTGCTCGACCGTTTCAAAGAACTGGGCGTGGAGCGATCTGTGTTGCCGGAGAATCTCAATGAATTTTTTGGCCTGTTTGGCAACGAACTGCAGAACGTCCTCAACACCTGCGACGTCCTCCGGCGCTGCCCGTGGATCGGGCCGAAGATCCCCGTGCACGGCTTGTTGCTGAACCTCGAAAACGGAAAGCTGGATTGGCTGGTCAACGGTTACCAGGCCCTGGAGACGATGGCCGGTCGCCTCCAGGAACCAATCAATCCCGCCGGACCCATGCCCGATCTGCTGAAATCCATGGCGCCGTTTCAATTGGGCGAAATGAAATTTCCGGAAACGAAAATCGGCGAACTGGCTTCCCAAACAGCAGATGGACTGGCCAAAGAAGTTCAAAAAACCACTCCGCCGGTGCCGGAAGCCGCCTCCGGGGCGCCGTCCACAACGGAACCGGCGACAACCGGTGCCGCCGGCCTGGCACCACCTCCGCCGCCCAAACCGCCGCCGGTGCCGCCTCCGCCGATTCTCCGCCGCCACCTCGGGAGGCGTCAATAATCACCTGGCTATCATGCCGGTCTGCCGCGCGTAATTGAACAGCCCGCCGGCGTCCACCACCGGCCGCACATCACCCAGCGGTTTGAATCGGTAAATCCGGCCATCGGGCTTGACCGTCACCGTGTGTGCGTCCAGGTCCACCGTCACTTCATCGCCGGTTTTCAAAACATCGCACAGGCGCTCGGTCAATTCGCAGGGATACAATTCGCCGGTGGAAACGCAGTTGCGGAAAAAAATCCGCGCAAAACTTTCGGCCAGCACGACCCTGCATCCGGCGGAGCCGAGAGCGATGGGGGCGTGTTCACGCGAACTGCCGCAGCCGAAATTTTTTCCGGCCACAACAATCGGGTATTCGCTGTCGAGCCGGCCCGGCTTCACGAAGCGGATGGGGTAAAGCGATTCCGGCAGCCCCGCCAGCGCATAACTGCCGAGTTTTTCGTATTCCTCGGGAATCGTCGGCACGAGATTCAAATACTGCGCGGGAATGATCTGGTCGGTATCAATGTTGTCGCGCACCACATACACCGGACCGGCAAATACAGATTTCGTCATGAGGGAAATGTGCCGGCGCGAAGGAAGATTTTCAACCAGATTCCCATCGGGAGACAGCAAAGGCCACCTCTCCTGACCCTGGTGGTCTTCGAGCGCGCAAGGAGATTACCGCCAGAACACAAGCCGTCCACGAGGGCCATTCGTCCGCCAGCGGACGATCTCCAAAACGAACGTCGGCTGCAGAAGCCAGTGAAAGCCCAGCAAAGAGCCAAACGGCTTGCCCGAACCAGGCCCCTTTTCTAAATTTCGGCGTGCTCGATATAAAATTAATCCGTGAAAACCCCGATGGGGTCCGCCAACGCCTGGCGACACGCGGGGCAGGGGATGAAACCAGGATTGACGAATTGCTCCGACTCGACGAGCAGCGGCGTAAAATTCTGGCCGAACTCGAAGTGCTCAAAGCGCAACGCAACAAGGCGTCCAAAGAAATCGGCCTGTTGATGGCCCAAAAAAAATCCGCGGAAGCTGAGCTGAGAAAAAAGGAAACCCGTGAGCTGGGCGACCAGATTGCCGCGCTGGATCGGCAGGCGACGGAAACAGAGGCGCGACGCGACGCGCTGATGTTGCAATTGCCAAATCTGCCGCACGCGACGACTCCCGGTGGAAAATCGGCGGCGGACAATCCGGTGGTGCGCGTTCATGGCCAAAAGCCCGACCTGGGTTTCCAGCCCAAAACGCATGTGGCTTTGTGCGAATCGCTCAAACTGGTGGATTTTACCCGGGCGGCAAAATTATCCGGCAGCGGCTTTGTTCTTTACACAAACTGGGGCGCCCGGCTGGAGCGGGCGTTGATCCAATTCATGCTTGACTTGCACGTGCACACGCACGGCTACACCGAAGTGTCGCCGCCGTTCATGGTGGGGCCGCAGTGCCTGGTCGGCGTGGGGCAGTTTCCCAAATTCAAAGACCAGTATTATGGCGTGGCCGAGGGCGACGACCGCGACAAACTGGGCCGGTTATATCTGATTCCCACAGCGGAAACGCCGGTGGCCAACATCCACCGGGAGGAAATCCTGCCGGAACGCGAGCTGCCCAAACGGTATTGTGCCTACACACCCTGTTTTCGCGGCGAAGCCGGCGCGGCCGGCGTGGGCACGCGCGGCATGATCCGCGTGCACCAGTTCGACAAGGTGGAGCTGATCCAGATTGTCAAGCCTGAATCCAGTTACGACGAATTGGAAGGCATGGTCGCGCACGCCGAAAAGGTGCTGCAATTACTCGGCCTCCATTATCGCGTCGTTTTGTTGTGCACGGGCGACCTGGGATTTGCCAGCGCCAAGACCTACGACATCGAAGTCTGGGCGCCGGGGCAGGGGGAATATCTGGAAGTTTCCAGTTGTTCCAATTGCGAGGATTTCCAATCGCGCCGGATGAATCTGCGGTTTAAGCGCGAAGACGGAGAGAACCGCTTTCCGCACATTCTCAATGGCAGCGGCACGGCGCTGGCGCGCCTGTTCGTGGCCCTGGTGGAAACGTATCAACAGGCCGACGGCAGCCTGAAAATCCCGGAACCGCTGCAGCCTTATCTGAAAACAAAACAAATTACGATATGACCGGCCGGCGTTTGAGCTGCGTTCCAGGCGCCGCGCTCCAGGAGGAGTTTCAGGACAGAAGCCTTGGACGATGATCTATGAAGGTGCTTCTCGCCAGCTCCGAAGTCCATCCATTCTCCAAGACCGGTGGACTGGCGGACATGGTCGGCGCCCTCGGCAAAGCGCTGGCGCGGGCGGGACATCAGGTCCGCACCGTGACGCCGTTTTACCGCTGCGTGCGGGAGAAATTTCCACAAGTCCGTCCCGTGGACTGGCAATTCGACTTGCCGCTGGGCGCCGAGCGCATTCAGGGGCGGCTCCTGGCGCTGGAGCTTGAGCGCGGCCGGGAAGTGTATTTCGTGGACCATCCGGGATTTTTTGACCGGCCGGCATTATATCACGAAAACGACATCAGCTACCCGGACAACGCCGAGCGGTTTGTATTTTTTTCCAAATGCGTGGCGAACCTGGCGCGGTATGGGTCATGGCAACCCGACGTGCTTCACGTTCATGACTGGCAGACGGCGCTGGTACCGGCGCTGATCACCCATCAGCGCCACAGCGAAGGGTGGGGGAACCCACCGCCCACCTGTCTGACCATCCACAATCTGGCTTACCAGGGAATTTTTCCGGCGGAGAAATTTGCGCTGACCAATCTGCCGCCGGAGTTTTTTACGCCCGGGGGGGCGGAATTTTACGGCCGGTTTAATTTTCTCAAAACCGGCATCGCCTTTGCTGACATTATCACCACGGTCAGCCCGCGCTATGCGCGCGAAATTTTGACGCCGGCTGCCGGCGAAGGATTGGACGGCCTTTTGCGCCAGCGGCAGAACCGGCTGTTTGGAATTCTCAACGGCGTGGATTGCGAGGAATGGGACCCGGCACACGACCGGTTCCTGGTGCAGCCTTATTCGGTGCGGCGGCTGGCGAACAAAACAGCAAACAAACTGGCCCTGCAAAAGGAGTTGGGTCTGCCGGTGTCCGCCCACGTGCCGCTCTTCGGCACCGTTTCGCGACTGGCCGAACAAAAGGGAGTGGACATCGAGCTGGCCGCGTTGGAAGAAATGTTGAACCGAAACCTGCAATTCGTTCTGCTGGGGAACGGTTCGCCGGCTTACGAACGCGGCTATCAGGAACTGGCGCGACGGTTTCCCTCCAAAGTTGCCGTGCAGATTGGCTACAACGAGGCGCTGGCTCATCGCATCGAAGCCGGCTGTGATTTTTACCTCATGCCCTCGCGCTTCGAACCGAGCGGCCTGAACCAGATGTACAGCCTGCGCTATGGAACCATTCCCATCGTGCGCGCCACCGGCGGCCTGGACGACAGCGTGACGGACTTCACGGAAGACCCGGCACGGGCCAACGGCATCAAGTTCCATGAATTTTCAGCCGCGGCGCTCTCTCAGGCAATCCGCAAGGCGCTGGCCCTCTATGAACAGCCCGTCTGGTTTCGTCGTTTCCAACGCAATGCCATGAAGACGGATTTTTCCTGGAACAAGACGGTCAGCGAATACCTCAAAATTTACACTTTGGCTAAGCGTGGGCAGCTTCCACCAAATTGACAAATCGTTGCGCCCGTTCGGCGACCGTCCGGCTGGGATGATCCACTTGCCAGGGTGCGTTCCAAAGGACGTAAAATTCAAAATTATCCGGCGCCCGATGGTGTGTCCGTTCAAATTGAGCAATTCGCGAGCGCATGATCTGCCGTGCGGCCGCCAGCGCATCACGGGAATTGAATGGATTTCCCCCGGGCCAGAACGCCGGCCGGATTTGAAATCGTGAAATTTCTCCGCAGGCGCCGACGGCACAGTCGTTGTTGCCGCTTTCGATCATGGACAACGCTGTCCAACGATCCATGGCTCTTCCGCTCACTGCCGTCAGCAGCCAGCCCGACAAAACAAGAACAGTCAATCGAATTCCCATCATAACTGCTTAATTATTCAATCCGACCACCAAGCGTCAACCAAACTGTGTTTTTAATTAAATATAACAAACATTGTTCAACTAAAAATCTGATTCCTGAAATTTCCTGAACTGAATTTGTAATCAGCGGGTTCCGTGATCTAATTCAAAGCGGCCTAGGATAATCCCTGACAAAAAAATCAGGTGTTTTCTCTGACTAAATCTGTGCCGCGATTCTAAAAATTTTCTCCCAAACCTTTCGCTGGGCGCTGTTTTGATCTGACCTTGGGCTACGATTTCAAAACCAAGCCATTAAGTTTTCGAACCGTTTTGCGCACCAGCGACCGGGGCGCCAGGCGGAGCAAAAAAACTAGAAGTTTGTTTTGAAGACCTGGAACGACCACAACCTGTCGCCGCCGAAACGCACGGTGGCCCGCGCGAGCCACGGCTTCGGCGGACATGACGGGGACGCGCGTCAGATTTACCGATTGGGCTCCGGCCACGTTTCCAAAATTTGTTGCCGTCGGACCGGGACAAAGCGCCGAAACTATCACGCCGCTTCCTTGCAGTTCCGCGGCCAGGGCTTCGCTCAACGAGAGAACAAACGCCTTGGTGGCATAATAAACCGCCATTCCCGCTCCCGGTACAAAGCCGGCAACCGAGGCCACGTTGAGAATTCCGCCGCGCCGGCGTTGAATCATGGGCGGCAGGAACAATCGTGTCAGTTCGGTCAACGCCGTCACGTTGACGTGTATCATTTCCAACTGCCGTTCCAACGGCAAATCGTCAAACGCCCCAATGGCGCCAAAACCGGCGTTGTTGATCAGCACGTCCACGGAAACATTTTGCGCGCTCAATTCCTGAAAAATCCGCCGCGGCGTTTCAGGCAGGGACAAATCGGCCGGCAGGACAAGTACTTCGATTCCCTTTTCCCGGCGCAGTTCCGCGGCAAGGCTTTGCAAAGCCGATTCCCGGCGGGCCGTTAGAATCAATCGGCTGCCGTCCCCCGCAAAGCATCGGGCCAGTTCCCGGCCAATGCCGGAGGAGGCGCCGGTGATTAAAATTGTTTCGGGAAAGGTGCTCCTCTGGATTTTACTGGTCGTCCAGCCCGAACCGCCGGGTGAGCGGCCAATAGACGAAGAAGGATTTGCCGATGACATAGGATTCGGGGAAATCGCCCCAGAAACGCGAATCAAGGCTGTTCATCGTGTTGTCGCCCATGACGAATAAATGGTTCGGGCGGATTTTGAAACTTTCGCCGGGCGCCAGATTTTGAATCAGCGCGTGGCCGAAATAGTGATTGTCCTGATAGGCCAGAACTTTTTTACCCGGCGGCACGTCAGCAAAGGCGTAGAGATTTTCGAAGTGCGGGGTGGACGCTGAGAGGGGCTGTCCATTGACCACCAGATGTCCCACCGGCACGGTGGCGAACAGGCCGTTGGGCTGTGGCACATTGGTTACTTCATAATCCGCGTGGAGCGAAATGGTTTCGTTCCCCAGCCCGACCAGCCGCTTGATGTAAAATTCGTTGCCCGGAATGTGCCACATTTCCCGCTCGGCTTCGGGAATTCCCCGGGTTTCAAAGACGACAATTTCGCCACGGTGCGGTTTGCGAAAATTATAGGTGAGCCGATCCACAAACAAGTGATCGCCGGCGTGGACTTCGAGTTTGATAACGTCCTGGCCCTGGTGATAAACGCGGTTCGGCGCCAGGACCAGTCCGGCCCGCACCTGCAAAGGCTGCTCGCCATAATCAGGCGGGAACCAGAGCGTGTACCATCGGCCGGCAAACTTGATGCGCTGATAAAGGGAAAAAATCGCCGGCGGCCAGGGTTTGCCCACTGCCTCCACCGAACCATCTGTCGGTGCGACAAAATGAACGTAAGAAATTCCTTGAAACCATTGCCGCAGACGTTCCCAACCCGCCGGAATCTTCAATTTGTTTTGCGCCTGCAACTGTTTGTTGATTTCAGCCTGAATACCGTTCTGGAATTGCTCCTGAACGCGCGCGTCCAAAAAAATTTTATTGTCCTCAAAGCCGGCGGCTTCCACCAGAACCCGCGCGAAATCGGGCACGGAGGTAACGCCGTAAAGCGTGGGCTGCATTGAGCCGGTGGGGATTTTGAAGGGCTGCAAGAAGAAGGTGCGGATGCCCATAGCCACGGCGATGGCCACCAGCAGCACTTCCACATTTTCGCGCCAGGCGGGGTGAGGATAGGGCTTAAGCGACTGATGGGCCGCCTGCTCCAGCGCCTGCATCAGCCGTTTCAACTCCGTTTTGGAAGCGCCGGCATGGATGGCCGTTTGCAGGTCCGCCAGGGCCGCGTGAATTGTCTGGAGCGAAACCGGTTTGAGCAGGTCGCGCTGGGCGTCGGTCAGCCGCTGGACGTGCTTGCGCAAGGCACACGCCTCGCGGAGCGTTTTGGAAAAAAACCAGCGCCAAATCATGGTTGCGGCAGGAGTGTCGGCGGACGGCGACAAAAAATCAAGCGTCGGAAACTTTCTGGCTGCCCTTTCCCGCGGAAAGCTACGACCTGGAATGGTTTATCCGTCAGGAAGTCTTCAACACTTCAATGAAGGCTTCCTGTGGAATGTTCACGTTGCCGATGGCTTTCATCCGTTTTTTGCCTTCCTTTTGTTTCTCCAGCAGTTTGCGTTTGCGCGTGATGTCGCCGCCATAGCATTTGGCGGTGACATCTTTGCGAAAGGCGCTGACGGTTTCCGAGGCGATAATTTTTCCACCGATGGCCGCCTGAATTTTCACGGCGAATTGCTGGCGCGGAATCACCTGCTTGAGCTTTTCGGCCAACGCCCGTCCCCTGCCCTCGGCCTTGCTGCGGTGGACAATGCAGGAAAAGGCGTCCATCGGCTCGCCGTTCACGAGCATGTCCAGCTTCACCATGTCGCTCTCCTGATAGCCGGCTGGTTCGTAATCCATCGAGCCGTAACCGCGCGTCAGACTTTTGATGCGGTCATGAAAGTCAATCAAGATTTCGTTCAGCGGCAGCACGGCGGTCAGCATCACGCGTCTGGCGTCGAGGGTCTCGGTATGTTCCAGGTTGCCGCGCTTTTCGGAAACGAGGGCCATCATGTCGCCGATGTTTTCGTTCGGGCAGATGATGAAGGTTTTGACCATCGGCTCTTCGATTTTTTCGATGCGCGTGATTTCCGGCAGAAAAGCGGGGTTGTCCACTTCCTTGACCGTGCCGTCGGTCAACGTGATTTTATAGACCACGCTGGGATAGGTCGCGATGATGTCCATGTTGTATTCGCGGCGGAGGCGTTCCTGAACAATTTCCATGTGCAACAGGCCAAGGAACCCGCAGCGAAATCCGAAACCCAGGGCCACGGAGGTTTCGGGTTGATAAACAAACGCCGAGTCGTTGAGTTTTAACTTGGCCATGCTGGCCTTCAGGTGTTCGTAATCGGCGGTGTTGATGGGATAAATGCCGCTGAAGACCATTGGATGAATCTCTTTGAAACCGGGCAATGCCGGTGCCGGATGACGTGCGTCGGTAATGGTATCACCCATTTTCACGTCGCTGGGCGATTTGATGTTCGCCGTCACGTAACCGGTCTCGCCCGTTTCCAGTTTTTCACGCGGATAAGGTTTGGGATTGAAGCTGCCGACTTCCTTGACTTCGTAGGTTTTGCCGGAATGGAGCAACTGGATGAGCATGCCGGGTTTGACTTCGCCGTTGAACACCCGCACGTGCGTGACGACGCCCTTGTAGGTGTCAAAGTAAGAATCAAACGCCAGCGCCTGCAAACTCCCCTGCCCGGTCGGTTTGGGCGGTGGAATGCGGGCCACGATGGCCTCCAGAATTTCTTCAATGCCCAGACCCATTTTTGCGCTGGCCGGAATGGCCAGCGAGGCGTCAATGGCCAGGATGTCTTCAAGCTGCCTTTTGGTCTGCTCCACATTGGCGTGCGGCAGGTCAATTTTGTTGATGACCGGAATGATTTCGAGGTTGTGGCTCATCGCCAGGTGCAGGTTGGCGACGGTTTGCGCCTCGACCCCCTGCGCCGCGTCCACGACCAGCAAAGCGCCTTCGCAGGCACTCAGGCTGCGCGAAACTTCGTACGAAAAATCCACGTGCCCGGGGGTGTCAATCAGATTCAATTCATACGTCTCGCCGTTTCTGGCTTTGTAAAGCATGGTGACCGGATGCGCCTTGATGGTGATGCCCCGCTCGCGCTCCAAATCCATAGCGTCGAGCAACTGCTCCTCCATTTCGCGGTCGGAAATCGTGCCGGTGCGGTGCAGCAGGCGGTCCGAAAGCGTCGTCTTGCCGTGGTCAATGTGGGCAATGATGCAGAAATTTCGTATGTGTGCGCAATCCATCGGTTAAATCCGTTGAACCATTGAATTGTCGGACCGGCGCCGCTTCCATCGCGGCGCCCGAACGATTCGACAAAAACCGGTCGAACAGGTTAATCCACACATCATGGAAGAAAAGAAAATTTTGGGAAAGGCGTTTCTGTGCCGCGCCGGCCGCCCGCCCTCCCCTCCCCTGCCCGGCGCCAACGTGTCAGACTTCGGTAAAACTCAGCAGGCAACGCTCCTGTTCACGGAGGAAGCCTGCGCGAGCGTTTTCACGCGCGCCCTGGCGAGGACGGCGGGGCCGGGGGCTGCACTCCGGGAAAATACTTTGGAGTGCAGTCGGGACACAAGCCGTGGGTGAAGCGGATATTTAAAAGCTCTCGAAAAAATTCTTCGGCCGGTTTCCACTGATTGTGCCGATCCCGAATTTTGCGGCAGCTCGAGCAAATCGGCAGCACCGGCGGAACCACCGGCGCCTTTTCCCCTTCCACAGCGCGCTCCGTGGCCGGGCGGGGCCGGCTTTTCTCCGCCCGGCGCAGGGCGTTCAGCAGCACCACCGGCAATGCCTCCAGTCGGCTTTTGGGTACACAATCGGCGACTACGCCGGTCAGTTTTTCAATTTCCATCTCCGGCGTCAGGGCGCTGGTAACAAAAATGAACGGTACGTCCGGACATTTCTCCTGCGCCAGCGCCAGGGCCGCCAGGCCGTCAAAGCTCGGCAAACCGTGGTCGGACAAGATCACGTCCGGCGGCTGCTCGATCAGCGCCTGCACAAAATCCTCGCGCCGTTCCACGCGTCGCGAACGAAAGACCAGACCGGCCCTGGCCAGTTCCCGATCCAATCTCGCCGCCTCCGCAGGGACGTCTTCGAGGACAAGAATTTTGATTTCAGGTGGCATCCCGCACCGGCACCATTCTAACAACTTCCGGCCGGCTGACCAGCGCAATTTCCACTTGATTGACAACGACCTTCCGCGGACCGCCACTATTGGACAGAGGGCCGTGACCCGAACGAAAAACGATTGTCTTCCGACAACAGCCGACAAGACGGGAGAAAATTTTCGCGCATCCTTCTGCAGTTTGTGTTATTTTCATCCCGCTGCAATGAGCGGCTCCGACATGGACCACCCAATTGAAACGCCTGACTCGCATCGTCACGAGCACCGGCGCCGCCACCGCCATCGGCGCACGCGACGGCGAACCCTCCCCCAGCCCGAAAACAAAATTTTCATCGGATTGCTTCTCGTGTTGGCCGTGCTCCTGCTGGTCGGCCTTTTGTGGTGGATGAATCAGCCCAAATTGTGGTAAGCCGCAAAACACGCTTTTGACTGGACATCCTTCGCCCAAGGGCGCTTGATTCTCAGGAGCCGATGAAAAAATTCAAAATCCTGTTTTGGCTGCCGGCACTGACGGCATTCACGTTTCTCTCCCCTGCCTTGCACGCGCAGCCGATGCTTGGCGACGCCCCGCGCACCCCGACGGACGTTTCGGGTCTGCCCGGTGGCGGGCCGCGCCCCGCAACCGTGAACGGCGGTTTTAGCGTGGACACGTCCTCGCGCGAACAGGTGCGGGATTTTTACAATGCCGTTTACCTCTCTTCGGACGGTGTGCCGATGAATTCCACAGCGGTGACCACCAACTGTTTTGCCGGCACCAACTCACCGGCTTTTTTAGACGCCACCCTGCGGCGTATCAATTGGTTCCGTGCCCTGGCCGGTGTGCCGGCGGCTGTAACCTTTGATCCCGGTGAAAGCCTCACCAACCAGCAAACCGCGTTGATGATGTCCGCCAACAATCAATTGCTACATGTCGGAATCCCGCCAACGTGGAGCTGTTTCACCGTCGCCGGAACCAATGGAGCTGCCAACTCCAATCTGGCTCTGGGAACCACCGGAGCAGATGCTATCACCAGCTACATTTGGGACTATGGCGCAAACAACTCCGAAGTGGGGCATCGTCGCTGGATTTTGTATCCGCAAACCCGAATCATGGCCACCGGAGATGTGCCCGCCGAAGGCGCCTTCAATGCGGCCAACGCCACTTGGGTCTTCGACGCGAATTTATCCGGACCGCGACCGGCCACACGCAACCCTTTTGTGGCCTGGCCGCCAGCCGGTTATGTGCCCTATCCCGTCGTTTTCCCGCAATGGTCCTTCGCCCTTTCCAACGCCGACCTCACCTCCGCGACGGTCACGATGAAAAGCAACGGCGTGCCCGTAGCCGTCACCATCCAGCCATACCGAACCGGTTACGGCGAAAATACACTGGTCTGGTATCCCTCCGGCCTGAATCCGGCCGACTACAACTCCACTTTTCCCTTCAACGGCAACGACACAGTTTATTCCATCACCGTCAGCAACATCTCCACCGCTGCGGGCGTGAAGTCTTTTAATTACACTGTTACCCTTTTTGATCCGGCAGTGCCGGGCACAGACTACTTTCCGCCGACCCTCAGTGGTCCAAGCCAGCCGCTGATCGGCGCCACAAATACCTACACCTTTACCGGCTTGACCAATGCGACAAGTTATCAATGGCTGGCCGCCTCCCTGACTAACGGTAATCTGACAGACAATGCGCAAAACGGACTGACGAACTTTACCATTTCTCCAATACCTGATTATCCGGTAATCACCAATGCACCAGTCGGATCGGGAAGCTGCTTTCACCTGACCCATGCCGACCCTGTACCCCAGTTGCTTCAATTGAAGGAATGGCTCCTGCCTTCCACCAACGCTATCTTAAGCTTCAATAGTTACCTGGGTTACGCCACGACCAATGAAACGGCGCGTGTTCAGGTATCTTACGACGGCGTGAATTGGAAGGACATTTTTGCGGAATCCGGCAATAACAGTTTTACCGATTCCACCTTTACCAATCGCGCCTTGTCCCTGTCCAATTACGCCGGCACGCCGCTTTTATTGCGATTCAACTATGACTATCAAAGCTATACCACCTATTATCCCCAAATTGACCCATTTTTCGGCTGGTGCCTTGAGAACATTGTGATTACCAATGCCCAGCAGTTGGTTAATCCGATGACCAACGCCGTGACTGCCACTAATTTTGTTTTTACACCTTCCCGGGTTGGCACTTACGCGCTGATGGTGCGCGCACTCATCTTTACCGAGTTCCCACTGAATTGGGGGCCGGCTAAAATTGTTACTGCTTTGGCCAATACCCCCGCGATTACCCTGAACGCACCCGTGATAACCAACGGCCAGGTGCGGATAGATTTTACCGTGTCCGGTCCGGCCACCACGTTCAAACTGCTTCAGGCGGACAGTCTTGTCAGTCCCTGGACCACAAATACCAGCGCTCTTCTTACAACCAACGTGCCAGGCAGTTCATATCGTTTTACAACGCCCATTGGACCGGCGATGCGCTTTTATCGTGTACGATCTCCATGACGACTTTAAATAGGCAAAGAGGCGTTAGTGCGTGCAGGCAGTTAAGCGGTAAGTCAACCCGTTGGGTTCGACTTTCCGCAAAGTAGAGAAGTAAAGCGGATGTTTTCTGAAATTATTTCGGCGTTCCGGGATGGGTTCCCCATGGGCCTGGCTGCGGTCCCATGGCAAATTCAATCGTGCCGCCGTTCCGGATGGCACGATACGGCAGAAACGGCGAGTCCCAGTTCTGACCGTTGACGCGGACGGACTGGACGTAAATGTTTTTATCTGAAATTCCTTCCGCCGTCATCGTCAAGGTCTTTCCGTTGGAGAGATGCATCACAACTTTCGGCAATTGAGGGGCACCGATGACATAGTAATCACTGGCCGGGCAGACGGGATAAAATCCCAGACAGGTGAAAAGATACCAGGCCGACATCTGGCCGCAGTCGTCATTGCCACAGAGCGAGGCGGGCTGGTTCCCGTATTGGGTGGCGATGACCTGATGCAACAGCTTCGCCGCCTTCCACGGCTGACCGGCATAGCTATAAAGGTAAATGACGTGATGGCTTGGCTCGTTGCCGTGCCAGTATTCGCCAATGCAGCCGCGCAGGTCGTTCGTGGACAGCGCGTCGGTGAAAGCCTTTTCCGGCCGGCTATTAAACAATGAATCCAGTTTTTCCACAAATTTTTCTCTTCCACCCATCAACGCGATCAAACCCGGCACGTCCTGCGGCACAAACCAGGAATACTCCGAACTGGTTCCTTCCGTCACATCGTTGAGATTGTTGCCACCGCCGAACTGGTGTGGATCGAATGGAGTACGCCAGTTTCCGTGGGAATCTTTAGGTCGCATCCAGCCCAGTGATGGGTCATAAATGTTTTTGTAACTGGCGGCGCGTTTCAGGAAATAATGGCAGTCGTCCATCTTGCCGAGGGCCCGGGCCATTTGCGCGACGCACCAGTCGTCGTAGGCGTATTCGAGCGTTTTGGACAGCGATTCGTTTTCCCGGTCGCAGGGCACCCAGCCGAGCCGGGCATAGGTTGCCACGCTGTCGTAATCAGGATTCATGGCCGTTGTTTTGATGGCTTCGTAAGCGCGCAGCGCGTCAAAGCCTTTCACGCCTTTGAAATAGCCGTCCACAATCACCGGCACGGCGTGGTAGCCGATCATGCACCAGGTTTCGTTACCGTCCAGCTCCCACACCGGCAATAAATGATCCACGCTCTGGTCGTAATGGGCCAGCAGTGAGTTGATGAAATCGGCGTCGCGCCGCGCGTCAATGAGCGCCAGCAAGGGATGCTCGGCGCGAAACGTGTCCCACAGCGAAAACACGGCATAATCGGTAAAATGCTCCGCGCGATGAATGTTTTGATCGAAACCGCGATATTCGCCGTTCACGTCGGTGAAAAGATTGGGCGCCAGCATCGCGTGATAAACGGAAGTGTAAAACGTCTCCTGTTGCTCCGGCGTGCCGACTATTTCAAACTTGCTCAATTCGCGGTCCCATTTCGCGCGAGTGGCCTCCCGCAATTTTTCAAAATCCCAGCCGGGAATTTCCGCCTCCAGATTTTGCAGGGCATTGGCGGTGCTCACGGCCGAGAGGGCGACCTTCACCTGAATCACCTCGCCGGCGTGCAGGTTTTTGTATTCGGCGATGAATTGCAAATTCGTCCCGGCGGCTTCCCGGTGGCTGCGGAAGCGATAGGTGTTGTAAATCACCGGGCGGCCAGCACTGATGATTTCCGTGCCGTCAAACGGCCGCGAATAGCGCGCGGCAAAGTAAAGGTAACGTTCCTTGGCCCAGCCGTTGACCAGGTGAAACCCGGTAATCGTCGAATCGTTCTCAATGCGCACGCGCGACTCGGCAATTTTCCACGGACCGATAACGTGGCTCAAATCCGTCAGGATGGACGCCTCATCGCCGGCTGGAAACGTGAACCGCATCATGCCCGCGCGTTCGCCGGCAGTCAGTTCCGCGATCACGCCGGATTTCTGCAACTTCACCCGGTAATAACCGGCGGACGCGAATTCGCCGGCGTGGGAATACGCCGATTGATAGCCCGATTCCGGATGGTCCACGTCGCCGCAAACAAACGCCGGTTTTCCGACCTGCGGCATGAACAGGAAATCGCCCAGATCAGGACACCCCGTACCCGTCAAATGCGTCAGGCTAAAGCCCAGAATCGTCGGGTCATCCCACGAATAACCCGAACAAGTGCCCCAATTGGTCAAACAGGAGCTGGTGTCGGGGCTCAACTGCATCATGCCGAACGGCGCCGACGGACCGGGAAACGTGTTGCCTTCCCCGTTGGCCGTGCCGACAAACGGGCGGACGTAATCGGACAAATGAACACCCGCGCCTTCGGCCGCTCGCCTGGTGACAACCAGCAGGACCGTTAAAAAAAACACTTGACACGTCGTTCTCATAATTTGGGAAATGAATCGTGATTGGCTCCGGCAGCACACGCCGCCCCCTGAGGCGTCAGCAGCCGACCGGAATTTTTCTTTGCAGCACACGCGTTCAGTTTGAACCAGCGCTGCGTCAGGCGCAAGAGCGCCTACCCGGCATGTGCCTTGTATTACAGAAATTGGCCTCAACCCGCCGCCTGAATCGGGTGCGCTCTGCCGCAGAAGCAGAACACAAATGCTTCCCGTGCGGCCCCGGGATTTGACTCTTGACCGGTTCGAGCTTCAGGTGTAGGCCTTTTGCATGATGTGTATTCTCCTCGCCGTGCGCCCGTTTTCCATCAAATGCCGGAGCCTGGCCCTTCGACCGCGCCCGCGCGCAACTCCTCTCCCCTGAAACCAACATCACTTCTTGTCTCGCGACGAGATGCGCCGACCCCTTGAGCATCACCGCCGCCCCACAAGGAAATGAAACCAACACGCCAGAAGCGA
The DNA here is from genome assembly GCA_035652955.1 of Verrucomicrobiia bacterium. Taxonomy (GTDB): domain Bacteria; phylum Verrucomicrobiota; class Verrucomicrobiia; order Limisphaerales; family UBA11358; genus UBA11358. The sequence goes on from DASRCU010000158.1 coordinate 28,427, forward strand.
AAAATAATTTCTCCCTCCGCCGCCTCCGCTGTGCTCGGCTACGAGGCCGAACTCTGGAAAACGGCCGACGCCCTGCGCGGCTCGATGGACGCCGCCGAGTACAAACACGTCGTCCTCGGCCTCATCTTCCTCAAGTACATCTCGGATGCCTTCGAGGAACATCACGCCCGGCTGGTGGCCGAGCAGTCGCAGGGCGCCGATCCGGAAGATCCGGACGAATACCGCGCGCTCAACATCTTCTGGGTGCCTCCCGAAGCGCGTTGGACGCATCTCAAAGCGCAGGCGCGCCAGCCGACGATCGGCCAGCTCGTTGACGACGCCATGGCCGGCATCGAGCGCGACAACCCGGCGCTC
>DASRCU010000159.1:0-35815 GCA_035652955.1 Verrucomicrobiia bacterium
GACCGCGACGACGCACGGGATTTGATCAAGGCCTGTCTGGCCGAAGCCGGTCTCGCCAGCAAAGGAGCGCACTTTCCGAAACCGGACGTGTTGGGTGAAATTTTTTCGTTGGCCGTCAACACACAGCAATCCATCGCCGAAATTTTGAACGGTCCGTTTCTTTATCTGGTCAACCGGCACCCGGGCGCGGGGGATTGGGAACGGGATATTTCGCGTCTGTTTGAACTTTACGCCGCACGCAAACGTGTGAACAACGCCATGGATTTCGACGACCTGCTGGCGCTGTGGCTCAAGCTGCTTCGGGAAAACGCCGAGGTGCGCGAGCATTACCAGCGCCGGTTCCAATTCATCCTCGTGGATGAGTATCAGGACACCAACCGGCTTCAGGGCGACTTGATTGATCTACTGGCCGCGCGGCATCACCAGGTGATGGTGGTGGGCGACGATGCGCAGAGCATTTACGCCTGGCGCGGTGCGAATTTCCGGAACATCCTCGAATTTCCCAAACGTTACCCGGAGGCGAAGGTTTTCAAGATTGAGACCAATTATCGCAGCACGCCCGAAATCCTCCGCGTGGCCAACGCCGCCATTGCCGCCAACCGGAACCAGTTCACGAAATTGCTTGCCGCAGCGCGCCGGCCCGGTATGAAACCGGCGCTGATTGAATGTCCCGACACCGCGTGGCAATCGGCGTTCATCTGCCAGCGGGTTCGGGAATTGCACGAGGAAGGCACCCCTCTCAATCGCATCGCCGTGCTCTACCGCTCGCATTTTCACGCGCTGGAATTGCAACTGGAGCTGACCCGCCGGCAAATCCCCTTTGCCATCACCAGCGGCATCCGGTTTTTCGAACAGGCACATATCAAGGACGCCACGGCCTATTTGAAATTCGTGGCCAACCCGAGCGACGAAATTTCCTTCAAACGACTGGTCCGGCTTTTGCCGGGCATTGCCGCCCGGGGCGCGGACAAATTGTGGCGGAATTTCAGCGGGCAAATCGTTGAACTCCCGAACCGCCGGGCCGCAGAATCAGCGGCCGATTCCGCGCCGGAAAACAAAAGCCCTCTCGCCATCGCGCTGCAAAACATTTCCCGCGCCGTTCCGGCAAAGGCGGCGACCGCCTGGAGACAATTCACCGCCACGGTTTCACAGCTCGAAGCCCCCGCCGTCCGCCGCAGCGCCGCCCAAATGTTGCGTCTGGTGCTCGACGCCGGCTATGACGATTATCTGCGGGAAAACTATGACAACTACCCGCGGCGGCGGGAGGAAGTGGAACAACTCGCACAGTTCGCGTTTCAATTCGGCAGCCTCGAGGAATTTTTGACGCAACTGGCGCTGCTCACCAACGTCGAGGCCGAAGAGGACCCGCACGACGACTCCGAAAAAATCCGGCTCTCGACCATTCACCAGGCCAAAGGACTGGAGTTCGACGTGGTCTTTGTCATCATGCTTTGCGACGGTTTGTTTCCTTCCGCGCGCGCGGCGGAGACGGACGAGGGCGAGGAAGAAGAGCGCCGCCTGTTTTACGTGGCCATCACCCGGGCGAAGAATGAGCTTTATTTGAGCTATCCGCTGGTGCGCGCCGGCTTTGGTAAATCCGGCGAGGACACACGACAACTGCCGTCGCGCTTCCTTTCCGAAATTCCCGGCGATTTGCTGAACCAATGGAATTTGAAGCCCGGTTACTGAATGGTTTCAGCGCGTCCGTTGGGGCCGTGGCGATCGGGTTTCGTGCGCGTAATGAACGGTTTGAACGGCGATTCCCAGCACCAGCGACAGGAAGAAAAGCGGCGCTTTGGCCGGCGAATCCAACGGCACGTTTTGGGAAACCGCCGTGGCGCCCACGAGCGATGACAGGATGATCAGCGCGGGGTCCAGCAAGGCAGCGGTCAAAATCGCGCCCAGCAACCCGCCCGCGCCAAACGCCAGCCAGAGAAAAACTTCGCCCTTGACCTGCAGCGCCATTGCCAGAGTGGAAAGACAGTAGCCGCCGGCGAAAAATCCGGCCACGACCATGAACACCCGTTGCAGGAAGACAGAAGCGAGGGCGCCGAGCAGTCCCACTCCCAGCGCGATGAGCAGAATCAGCCATTCCGGCTGTTCCTGGAAAACGTCGCTGGCGATTTCAAAACCGGCAATAAAGCCGACGCAGCCCACAAAGAGCCAGAACAGCCGGCGGCCAAAAAACAACACCGCCAGGCCGGCGAGGACGTTGAGCCATTGCATGAGCTTACGGTAGTGCAAAACGGCCGACAAGCAATCGCCCGGTCTGGTTTATTTTTTTGAAGGAACAACCTTCTCCCAAACACGCACCTTGCCGGGAACAATTATGAATAGCGGATGCGGCACCGGCTTGTGCACGGACGTCAGTTCGCGGAAGCGGTTTGGCGCGCGCCGCTTTAATTTCCGCTGTAAGTGCCGCCATTCGTAAAGCAGTTGGCCATGTGTTTCCTTAATTTTACCGCCGAACTTTTTTCGTCCGATTTTTGTGGCGTCAAATTGATAGCCGCGCGCCGTGGCTTCGGCGTGAACGGCTTGCAAAAAGGCCGCGATGGCAGCCGGCGGATCTTTTGTCTCCGTAAAGCGGATCAGTTGCGGATGGTGTTTGTAGCCCCTGGTCTGACCGCGCAAAACCTTTTGTGCCAGCAGCGCCTCGCGCCAGAGGGCGACGAGACCCCTGGCGTCGAGATATTTCGGGTGCAACGTCCACAAGCGCATAAGTTACTCAATCGGGCAGGTCGCGCCATTGCCGCCGCGCCAGATAAGGATCAATCCGGTTCAGCAAAAAATACGCCCAGCGCTGTTTGAGCCGTTGCCAGAAGGTATTTGAACGGCGCCACTGGTCGGGCGCGACGCGGCGGCAATGCTTCAAAATATCCTCGAAAATTTCGCGGGCCTGGGCCGCCAGCGTCGCGTCCTCAAAACGCAGCATCAATTCGTAATTGATCCGCAAACTGCGGGCGTCGAGATTGCTGGAGCCGGTGTAAACCACGTGGTCCACCACGAGCAGTTTGGCGTGGAGGATTTGCGGCTGATATTCGTAAATCTCGACGCCGCCGTCCAGAAAACGCCGATACAAACTCCGCGCCGCCAGCATGGCCAGCGGCACATCGGAACGAGCGGGCAGAATCAATTGCACCCGACCGCCCCGTGCCACCGTCCGCCGCAAGGCCCTTCGCAATCGCCGCGTCGGCAGAAAATAAGGCACGATAATGCGCACTTCCCGCGCCGCCATCAGGTCGCGGTACAGCGAGCGCATGAAGGGGTTGGCTCCCCGCCCCGGCCCGCTGAACAAAATCTGTTCCGCCGGCAGCGTCACGGTTTTTTTGACGCCGAACCGGCGCCAGCGCACGATCCGTTTGTGCTGGAACCCGGCGCGGGCGAACATTTCATCGAAGGACGCCGCCAGTTGCGCCGCCAGCGGGCCGACGATTTTCAATCCCACGTCGCACCAGCCATCGTTCACGCCGTCGCCTTCGTAATCAGGCGCGATGTTGAAGCCGCCGACAAACGCCGTTTGGGCATCGCTCACGAGCAGTTTGCGGTGGTTGCGAATGGTCACGCGCCGCAGGGCAAGGGGATTGAACACGCGCACCTCGCCGCCGGCGCGTCGCAGCGGCTCCCAGAATGCATCAGGCAACAGCAGCGAACCCACGGCGTCCACCAGCACCTGAACCGGAACGCCCCGCTGGCGGGCGCGCACCAGCGCCGCGCGAAATTCCCGGCCCAACGGACTGTCCTCAAAGGTGTAAATTTCCAGGCGCACCGATTGCCCCGCAGCGTCTATGGCCGCCAGCATGGCGGGAAAAATTTCGTCGCCTGCGCGCAGCCATTGGCAGGCGGAGCCTGAAAGAGGCGGCATGAATTCAGTTTACCTCAAACCGGCGCCGTTTTTCAATTCAGAGCTGCACCCAAAACCTTGCACGTTTTCAAAGTGTGGCGGCCGACGGCGCCGTCCCGCCCGGAACAGTGCGGCGGTCTCCGGACGGCGCCGAAAAAAGTTCAAACGTTTTCCCGTTTCGGGTATCTATCTATTGTGCGAAACGGTTGGTGTCAGTCGGCGTTCCTTTGCGCCAGCATGATGGCTTTCCTGGTTGGGGAGGCGCCGGCGCAGAATGCGCTGCCGTCGTTTAACGATTCCTTGTCGGCCGGCCACACGCAGGCGCGGTTGATTCTGTCCGCCGAGGTCGCCAGACCCGGCGACACCGTCTGGGCGGGGGTGGATTTGAAAATGGAACCCGGCTGGCACACTTACTGGAAAAATTCCGGGGCGGCCGGCATGCCGACGAAAATTCAATGGCATCTGCCGCCGGGCGTCACCGCCGGTCCTGTCCAATGGCCGTTGCCGGAAAAATTCCCGCCCGCCGAAGTCACCACTTATGGTTACGAAAACGAAGCCGTTCTGCTGGTGCCGTTGACGCTGGCCGGCAATTTGCCGCCCGGGCCGCTGAATTTGAAGGCCAACGTTTCGTGGCTCGAATGCAGCGCCGAAGTTTGCGTCCCCGACCAAACAAATCTCGAAGCGACTTTGACCATCGGCGGGGTCAGTAAAAATTCCGAGGCCGCGGCCTTGCTCGAAACCTGGCGAAAAAAAATTCCCCAGCCCGCGACAAATTGCCTTGTGCGCGCCTGGTGGCAAACCTCCGCCGGTGATGACACCCGGCCGCTGGTCGTGGCGGGGAATTTTACCGGCGTTCTGGCCGGCGCGCCGCCGACCGTTTCTGATTTTTACCCCGCCGGGAGCGATGCCTATGAACTCCAGGCCGCCACGGAAAAACTATCCCTGGCCGGAAGCGATTTTGCTTTTCGGAAAATCGTGAAAAAATTTTCCGGCGACTGGCCGAAGGAAATTTCCGGCGTGCTGGTAACCGAAGCGGATGGACAACGTCGGGGCTATGAAATCACCGTGCCGGTGGGCGAGCAACCGGGTGCGGGCGCCCTTTCCGTCTCGCCGGCTTCAGGTCCTCCGCCGGTCACCGGGACGGTGGCGCTGCCGTTGATGTTGCTTTACGCCTTCATTGGCGGCCTGATTCTGAACATCATGCCGTGCGTGCTGCCGGTCATCGCGCTGAAAATCCTGGGCTTCGTCAGCGAGGCGCGCAGCGAGCCGCGACGCGTCCGCAACCTGGGATTCATTTACGCGCTGGGGGTGCTGGTGTCATTTCTGGCGCTGGCGGCGGTGGTGATTGGGTTGAAGGCGGCCGGACGTCATGCCGGTTGGGGCATGCAGTTCGGCAGCCCGATTTTTATTGTCTGCCTGACGACGCTGGTCACGCTGGTGGCGCTGAATCTGTTCGGCGTTTTTGAAGTCACAGCGGGCGGGAAAATTCTCGACGCCGCCGGGCAACTGGCCTCGCGGCACGGTGCGCCGGGCGCATTTTTCAATGGCGTGCTGGCGACGGTACTGGCCACCCCCTGCACGGCACCGGTTCTGGCCACGGCGCTGGGCTTCGCCTTTTTGCAAAACAACCCGGCGATCATCCTGCTGATTTTTCTCTTTGTGGGTCTGGGGCTGGCGGCCCCGTACGTGATCCTGAGCTGCAGTCCGGCGTGGCTGAAATTTCTGCCCAGACCCGGTCCGTGGATGGAGCAGTTCAAAAAGGCGATGGGCTTCCCGATGCTGGCCACCGCCGTCTGGCTGTTCAATCTGGCCTACGACGATTACGGCAAAGGGGTGTTCTGGCTGGGAATGTTTCTGGTGGGAGTGGCGCTGGCGGCGTGGGTTTTCGGCGAATTTGTCCAACGCGGACGCGCCGGAAAGAGCGTAGCCTGGGCCGTGGTGGTGATTCTGCTGGCCGGTGATTACGTTTTCGCCTTGGAAAAAGGACTGCACTGGCGCACGGCGGTTCCGGAAATGACAACCGATTCCTTCTCCCGCACTGCCGGCGGGATTGCCTGGCAGCCATGGTCGCCGCAAGCCGTCGCCGCCGCCCGCGCCGCGGGCCATCCGGTGCTGGTGGATTTCACGGCCGATTGGTGCGTGACCTGCAACGTGAATCGGAAAATAGCCATCGAGGTGCCATCGGTGGAGAACAAATTGAAGGAACTGGGCGTGGTGACGTTGGTGGGCGATTACACGCACTTCCCCGACCGCATCACCGCAGAATTAAACCGTTTTCATCGCGCGGGCGTGCCGCTGGTGCTGGTTTATCCCAAAAACCCCGAGGCGCAACCCATTGTGTTGCCGCAGCTTTTAACGCCGGGAATCGTTGTGGAGGCCCTGGACCGCGCCGCGCGTTGAACATTTTTTGACATCCGATGTCCAATCAGGCATCTTAACGCAAACCAAAACCTCAGCCTTGAATATGAAAACGACCATTGCTGTATTGACCGCCATGACCTTGGCCGCCGGCGCCTTCGCCGCGGTGGAAGTGGGGCAACCCGCACCGGACTTCACCGGCACGACCATTGATGGCAAGACGATCCATTTGTCCGATTTCAAAGGCAAGATTGTTGTCATCGAATCCTACAACGCCGACTGCCCGTATTGCCACAACCAATACAAAACCGGCGCCATGCAGGCGCTCCAGCAGGAACTGGCCGCCAAAGGCGTCGTGTGGCTGCTGGTCAACTCCGTCAACCCCAATAACCCCAGCCATCGCACACCGGAACAGGCCAAGGCCGAAATGGCCGCCGAAAAAATGCACGTGACGGCCTGGATTGACGACAGCTCCGGCACCATCGGCCATCTTTACGACATGAAAACCACGCCGGACATGTACGTCATCAACAAGGACGGCATTCTGGTGTATGAAGGCGCCATTGACAACCAGCCCGATCCGTTCCACGACCCCGCCAAGGCGCGCAATTATGTTCGCGAAGCGGTGAACAGTTTGTTGGCGGACAAGCCGGTGGAAATTTCACAAACCAAACCTTACGGCTGCAGCGTCAAATACGCGGACTGATTCCGCCGCAAAATCATCCCTCTCGCAAACCGCGGACGACTCGTTCGCGGTTTTTTGTTTCAAGCGTCGCCGCCAGCGGCGGGCGGAGACGGGTGGGGGTGGGAAATTCCAGCGGCCAGGCTTGAACTGTTCCCTCGCCGCAACCGGCAAAGGGTTCAACGAATTTCGTGCAGTCCAAACTGGATCAATTTCTTGCGCAAGGTCAGGCGGGAAATGCCCAGCCAGCGTGCCGCGCGGGCCTGGTTGCCATGAGCCAGTTCAAGGGCGCGCCCCAGCAAGGCGCGCTCGGCGGTTTCCTGCATTTGCTGATGGGCGTTGGCCAGTTCACCCCGCTGCGCGGCGGCCAGCAATTCATCGGCGTATTCGCGGAGCGGCTTGTCCGCCGGGGCGGCTCCGCTTTCGGGCGTCGCCGGTTTGGCGAGGGCGGCGCGGGCGTGTTCCAGGCCGATGGTGTAAGGCTGCGCCAGCAAAAGCATTTTCCGCGCGACGTTTTCCAGTTCGCGCACGTTGCCCGGCCAGGGTTGAGATTGGAGAAATTCCACGGTTTCGGGCGCAATGGAAGGATTCTCGATAGCGAATTCGGCGGCGTATTTTTGCAGAAAAAACCGGAGCAATTCGGGAATATCCTCCCGACGCTCGCGCAGCGGCGGCAGGGTGATGACCACCACGCTTAAACGATAGTAAAGGTCTTCGCGAAATTGTTTCTGGCGGATGGCTGTTTCCAGATCGCGATGGGTGGCGGCCAGCACGCGGACATCCACGGGAATGGTCTCGCGACCGCCCAGCCGCTGAAGACTTTTCTCCTGCAAAACCCGCAGCAGCTTCACCTGAGTGCCGGGGGTCATGTCGCCAATTTCATCCAAAAAAATTGTTCCACAGTTGGCCTGCTCGAAGCGGCCGATGCGTCGGCTTTCGGCGCCGGTAAAGGCGCCCCGCTCGTGACCGAACAATTCGCTTTCCAGCAACGTTTCGGGAATGGCGGAGCAGTTGATGGCGATGAACGGTCCGGTGGCCCGGTCGCTGTGCTGGTAAATGGCGCGGGCAATAAGCTCCTTGCCGGTGCCGGTCTCGCCGCGGATCAGCACGCTGACCGGTTTGGCGGCGATGCGGCCGATTTCCTTGTAAATGTTCTGCATGGCGCGGCTGTTGCCGATGATGGCGTCGCGTCCGCCGCCAGGCGCGCCCAGGGGCACCGGCTCAACCATGCGGCGGCAGGCCACGACGGCCTGCTCGACCAATTCGAGCAGTTCCGGAATTTCAAAGGGTTTGACGAGGTAATCGTAGGCGCCCGATTGTGTGGCTTCAATGGCCGTCTCGGTGGTGCCGTGGGCCGTCATCAGCAGGATGGGCAGACGCGGCTTGGCGGTGTGCAATTCGCGCACCAGTTGCAGGCCGTCCAGCCCGGGCAATTTCAGATCGGTGATCACCACGTCAAAATCGGATTGACGGGCGCGGGCCAGGCCGGCGTCGCCGCGGCGCTCCACCGTTACGGTGTATTCCTCGGCGGTCAACACGTTGGAAAGGGTGCGGACAATGGCCGGGTCATCTTCCACCAGTAAAATTCGGGGCGAAGGATTCATCGCTCATTCAACAAATTAAACACCAGACATTCGATCTCCCGGCCCAGGCGCCGTTTCTTCCCGCCGTCGCCGGTTGGCGGCCCAGGCCGGTGTGGGATGGCGCAAAATGAGGAGTCGGCATTGTTTAATTTCCTTGAACCCGCGGCAGAATAATGCCGAAGGTGGTGCCGCGATTGATCTGCGTTTGATACTGAAGCGCGCCGCCGTGTTTTTCGACAATGCGCGCGGCAATGGGCAACCCCAGGCCGGTGCCGGAATCTTTGGTGGTGAAAAAGGGATCGAAGAGGCGTTTCTCGACCTCCGGGGGAATGCCCTTGCCGGTGTCGCTGACTTCGAGAATCACCACCTCGGTCGGTTTGTCGGCCAGACGTTTTTCGTCCAATCGTGCGCGAAGGGTGATGCGGCCGTTTCGTTCGATGCTTTCGGCGGCGTTGCGAACCAGGTTGATGAGCACCTGTTTGATCTGGTCGGGGTCCATGCGCACGCGCGCGGTTGTGGCGCCGTCCACCGCCAGCGTGATGCCGGCCTTTTCCAGTTCGGGCGCCAACAGCATTTGCACTTCCCGCAAGGGCTGGTCGGCCGGCACCTCGGTCAGTTGCGGATCGGAGGGACGGGCAAATTGGAGGAAATCCCGGACGATGCGTTCCAGCCGGTTGATTTCGCCGTTGATGAGATGGGCATCGGCATATTCGGGGGTGCCGGTTTTCAGGCGTTTCTGGTGCATGTAGAGCCAGGCCTTGATGGCGGTGAGGGGGTTGCGGATTTCATGAGCCACGCCGGCCGCGAGCAATCCCAGAGAAGCGAGTTTTTCCTGGCGCTCGGCCAGTTGCCGGCTTTCGACCAGTTGCACCTGAAGCGGCGCGATCAGGTCGCGATAAACCACAAAGGCCAGACAGGCTCCGGCCGCCAGCAGCAAAGCCAACGCGCCAAAAAGCAGGTCCCGGAGCCAGTCCAGCGATTCGCTGGTTTGCTTTTGAAACGAAGCCAGGGAATCCTGATGCGCCCGCGCCAGTTCCAGGCTTAATTCCAGCACGCGACGGGACTGCAATTCAAAATCGGTCAGCTCGTCCAGGCGCGTGATGGATTGGCGGGTGGAAAAAATGCGGGTGTTGACGGCGTCGGCGGCGGCCACGTAGTTGCTGTAAGCGATGTTGATGCGGAACAACAGCGTTTTTTCTTTTTTTTCCGAAAGCAACGGCTGTTCGCCCTGCAGCCACTGCCCCAGTTCCCGGCTGGTGGTAACGAAATTGCTCCAATCCAGCGGGTCGCGGTACGCCGCAAAACGCAATACGCTGTTGTTCAAGCTCAGAATTTTTTGCTGCACGTAATCGGCGATTTGGAAACTGGCCCACTGGACAGTGGCCACTTTTTCGTGCAGTTGGCCGATCCGCCGCCAGGCAGTGTGCGCCGTCCAGGCAATCAACGCCACCAAAAGGGCGATCGCGGCGATGAACAGGACCAGCCTCAATTTGACGCCGGGATTCACGATACACTTTCCAATTTCCGTTCTTCCGCCGGCGCCTCAAACCGGCTCCAGCGGCTGTTGAAAACAACCCATCCTAGTTTTTTGACGGCGGAAAAGCAACCGGCTCCTCTCTGTGATTAGAAAATGATCACGCCTGGTCACGGTCTATCCTTCGTCCCGCGCCGGCAAATGCTGCCTGGCGGTGGCAGATGTCGGAAACTGCCGCCATTTCCGTTGTCGCCAGCCCTCACGCTGCGGTCTGCCTGGGGCTTTGGAGTTGGCATGTTTTCCGCTTGAGCCGGATGTCGCCTGCGCGAGACGCGGGTGCGAAGACAAACTGAAAACGGGTGGAGTGTTCTGATGACAAAACCATGGCCATCGCCGGCGGCAGACACCGAGACGCCGCCGCGGGGAGCAGGAGAAAAAATCCTGCTGGTGGATGACGATGCCGCCATCCGGCAGATGCTGTCCCGATTGTTGGGTGAGGAAGGTTACCGCGTCACCATGGCCGCCGGTGGAGTCGAGGCTCTGGAGTTGTTGAACGCCAATTCGTTCGATCTGGTGCTGCTGGATTTGAACATGCCCGTCAAAGACGGCTGGGAAACTTACGAGCAATTGACTTCCCAAAATCCGTTAATGCCCGTGGTAATTATCACGGCACGTCCAAACCAGCGGTTCACGGCGCTGGCGGCCGGCACCGGCGCGCTGATGGAAAAACCGCTCGACTTGCCGAAGCTGATTCAAACCATTCGGGAATTGCTGGACGAGCCGGATGAAGTCCGCCTGGCGCGTCTGGCGGGTCGGCCGGTCGAATTCCGTTATGTCCCGCCGACGACCGAATCGGGAAAGCACCCTCTGTCGGATCCTTTTCCCAACCCCGCCCGTCAATAATTTAGAGAAGCGATTTATGTCAATATTGAAGAAAATATCGGTCGCGTTGGCGGTCCCCCTGTTGGCCGCGCAGGCGGCACTGGCCCAAAATTCCAACACCGTGGCCCCGGCCAGCTTTTCCCCGACGTTGAGCGAAACATCGCACCGCTTCGGCGCCGGTCTCATTGTCGGAGAGCCGACCGGCGTTTCGCTTAAGTATTGGCTTAACGACGTGATGGCGCTGGATGGCGCCGTCGGTTTTCGCGCGAGGGATACCGACGACGTGGATTTGCACGCCGATGTGTTGTGGCATGATTATGATCTCATTCCCGTTTCCTCGGGGCGGATGGCGGCTTATGTTGGCGCCGGACCCAGTGTAATCTTCCGTCATGACGAGGACAACCGGTTGGGAATTCGCGTGCCGGTGGGGCTGACGTATCAGTTCGAAAACGCGCCGGTGGATGTTTTTGCCGAGGTGGCACCGATTGTGGATTTATCGCCCGCCGTACAGGGAGACTTTAATGTGGGGATCGGGGTCCGATATTGGTTTTAATCCAATTTTGAACCCTGAACAAACAACAGAGGGCGCGGATGCCAAACAAACCGCGCCCTCGCGCTTTTCCGCCGTTCTGCTCGTTCAAATTTCTTTTGACTTGCCGTCACGCCGTAAAAGTGATTTATTCAACCTGACCGACCGTAAAATTTCACATTATGAAAATAAAATCCATTCTCCTGGCCGTGGCCTTCGGATGTGCCGCCTGGCCGGCCTTTGCTGCCGACACGGGCAACCCAACCAACGAACTGAACGCCCTGGTCGCCAAAGTGAGGGCCGACATCCAGGCCGGAAAACGCACGGAAGCCGCGCTGGCGGACGATCTCAAGCAATTCGACGCCCTGCTCGCCGAACATAAAGGCGAAGTCACCGACGCCGTGGCGCATATTCTTTATATGAAAGCGATGCTTTATCAGGAAGTGATTGGGGACACCGCCAAGGCTGAGGCGTTGATGAACCAGCTCAAGCGCGAATTCAAGGGCACCGCGCTGGTAACCGCCTTGGAAAAACAGGAGGCCCAAGAGACTGCCGCCAAACAAATCCAGGCCCGCCTCACGGTAGGCGCACCGTTCCCTGACTTTCACGAAACCGATTTGAACGGCAAACCTGTTTCCGTTTCCGGAGAAAAAGGCAAGGTGCTGTTGATTGATTTCTGGGCCACTTGGTGTCCGCCATGCCGCGCCGAACTGCCCAATGTCCTCGCCACTTACAAAAAATATCACAGCCAGGGATTCGACATCATCGGTATCAGTCTGGACCAGGACAAGAACACGCTCGAAAATTTTCTTCGCCAAAATGACATCACCTGGCCGCAGTTCTTTGACGGCAAAGGCTGGGAAAACAAACTCGCCGTTCAATACGGCATTGAGGCCATTCCGGCGACTTATTTGCTGGATGGCAGCGGTAAAATCATCGCCACCGACTTGCGCGGCGAACAACTGGAAGCCGCCGTGGCCAAAGCCCTCGCCGCCAAATAACCGGCATTACTGCGTGACGACCCGGTAAAAACGCTGGGGCAACGGGCCGGCGTTCAGATCGTTGAACACAAAATGGCCCACGCCGCCATCCTGCACGGCGGTACCGACATTGGTCCAGTTCACTAAATCGGTGGAGGCCTGGATGAGGTAGCTGTGGGACGGATCGGCGGAAAATTGCAGAGTGGGGATCTGGTTTTGTTCTTCCACAACCAGCGTGTTAACCGGGGCGGCAGGATGGGCGTAGAGATCGGGAATCCGGTGGCTGCGATAACAATAGAAGCCATAACCCGATGGCCTGATGCCGTAGAACCAAAAGGACAGATCAAAGACCACCTGCGGCACCGGATCATGCGTGTATTCCACGATCCGTGCCATAGTGGCCGGCGCCGGATTCAACAATTGGCCGTTGACGTAGTTGATCCACGAGTAGGTGGTTAAGACGTCACGCGTTTGGGGCAACCAATCCGCGTTGCCCATGATGGAGGATTCCAGCCGGTCCCCGCCCCCCTGCCCGCCATCGTAGGAGTCCCAGACCTGAGAGACGGTCATATTGGTTTCGTCAATGCTGTATTCCACGGCGCGGCTGTAATCGTCCTGAGGCGCAATGATCGGCGCGAAAGGCTCGGCGCGGTTGGGGCCGTCATCGAAGAGCAGCAAGGTGCCTTGCGGCGTGAGCACCGGCGCGTGCTGGCCATAACACCACTCGAAGGGCGTGCCGACGGGAGTGAGCAGGTACCGCTGGAAATTCGACGGCCAGTTGGCGTGATCTCCCAAAATCCAGATCAATTGGCCGGTGGCCCTTGAAAATTTGTAAACGGCATCCTGATCGCGTTGGGAGACAATGATGGCGTCATCGTTGGTGTCATCCACAATCGCATTGGCATGTTCGGTATCCAGGGTGCCGGAAATCGGCGAAGGGAAATCGCCGGTCAAATACGTCACGCGGGTGGGGTCCAACTGATTCAGGGGCGACCAGACATGAAGCAGGGCGCCGTTGCTGGCCGAAATTTCCACCACTGGATTGTCATCCACGGAAATCGTTTCCAGTGGCACGTTGGTATTGCTCGTTGGGCTGAGGGGAAAGGCATAAGCAGGGAAATTGGAAACCACCTCACTGACGTCACTCAGATACAAGATCGTCCCGTGACTGGTGAGGATGGCGGCATGGCTGTTGATGGGATAACCGGCCGGCGGAGTCCAGGTGCGGACAATATCGCCCAGCAAATTCATTTCCACAAAGCGATTGGCCGGAGGTTGCTCATGGATGAACAAATTGCCGTCATCCAGTTGCTGCACATCAATGTCGCTCATCTGCAACACGGGGCGGTACCAGACCACCTCGCCGAGGTTGTCCATGATGGTGATGTAGGCGCTGTTTTGACTTCGATTAAAGACGGTGAACAGCGTGTAGCCCGGCTCCATTTGATCCGGCTCATCGGTCAGAACCTGGTACGTCGGGAAATTCGCCGGGAGAGGAGCGGTGTCAAATTCCAGCAGTTGGGGAAAGGTGACCGCGTTCTGATATTGGTCATAAACGGTAACCTGCATCAGATTGGTCTGCCCGGGCTTGAAACCCAGCAGGATTTCGGAGTGGTTGGTGGAAAAATCGTAAAAGTCCTTTTCCCAAAAATTGACTCCGTCGCTGCATTGCACACTTACGCGAGTGGGGACATCCGTGGTTAGCTGGAGCGTTCCGGCCAGGGGAGCGTTGGCGGCGGGCGTGAAGACAGGGGGCGACAACATGACCATCGCGTGAACCGATTGGTGGGAAATTATTGCCCAGGCTGTCGCCCAGGATCCAAGCGCCCGGCGGATATAAGAATTCAACATGGCCATCTGGACGAGAAAGGTAACCAGATGGTTACACCCGGCAAGCTTATTTTTTCTCCGCCGCCAGGATTTCCGCTCCAGCCAGCATCACCGGCCCGCGGCCGTGCGGGTCGTCCGGAGGCCGGCGGCGGTCGCGGTAAAAATCCAGCGTCGTGCCGATGTTGGTGCCTTCGCAGGTGCCCAACACCTCGCCATCCGGTGTGACTCGCTGAGCCAAGCCGGCGAACGCCCGCCGCGCCACCAGCATGTTTGTGGGGTCAATCCAGCCGCGGTTCACTGCCCGCGCGATGCCGTAGGCAAACATCGCCGTGCAGGACGTTTCTTCCCAGAAATCCGGGCGATCCAAAATCTGCCGCCACAGGCCGTCGGGTGCCTGGACTTTTTTCAGGCCGTCAATCTGGCGACGCAAAATGGCCAGCAACGGCGGGCGCAGCGGGTCATCCGCCGGCATCGCGGAGAGGGTTTCGACCAACGTCATCGTCACCCAGCCGTTGCCCCGACCCCATTTGAACGGCGCGTGCTGTTTCGTCTCCACAAAGTAACCGTGAAACCACAGGCCATCGGCGTCCTGTTCCAGAGCGGCCTGATGAATGATGTTGCGGGCGGCGTCGTCGAGGTATTGGCGGTCACCGGTGTATTGGGAATAACGCACCAGAAACACGCCACCCATGTAAAGGTCGTCCGGCCAGATTGTGCCGGGCGGTTGTGAGCGGTTGGCGTCGCTCGAATGGGGACGCCAGAGCGTGCCGTCCGGGAGGCGATCCTGCCTGTGGACAATCCAGTCGGCGATGCGGGCGATGACTTCTTTCTCCGCTTCGCTTTCGGCGGCGCGATCGTTTAGGACGCTGTCAATCATTTGCGTGCCCATGGCGCCGCAACTGTCGAGGCTGCCAAGGCGCATCAAATTGGACAGGGGCGTGGCACGAACGAACGCCCGCACTGCCGGTGAATCGTCGAATTGCCGCTCCAATCCAGCCAGCCATTCGTAGTAACGGGCGCAGATCAAGTCATGCTTCCTGACAAATTGTGCCAGTGCCGGATCATGGATCGTTTCGGCCACGCGCCACAGCCCGGAGAGCATCACGCCCTGCGGATAGTTCCAGGCGATGCCTTCCGGAGGCCGGGCGGCCCGCGCTTCTTCCAGATTGGTTACCACGGGATAATCCCCGTCGGTCAGGGGACGAATTTGATGTCTGGCCACACGCGTAATCACGTCGCGAATTTGCGCGTCACTGATGCCGCCAGCCGGGGACGGAATGTCCGGTGGGCGGGTGACGCAACCGCTGGTCATCAGCAGCCACGCGGTGATTGCGGCGGCAAAAATTTTCGGCCCTGGCGTTTGAACCGGCGGAGCGAGGAGTTTCATGGGCGATTGACGAAGGTTGAGAAAAGTTTCTAATCAGGGCCTTGGAATCCGGCGACTGCCGCCATCGGCGCCGGCAGGAAAGTGAGGCTTTCCGCGAATTTTTCCTGGTGGAGCCGGGAAAGGCAGCGCCGGAGCAAACACGACCATCAAAATTTGTTTCATGGAATCACGTGTTGAAGCGCTAAAATTGACGGTTTGAGGTTCGCGGTCAAGCTTTGCGTACATGCCCCCACATCGAGACGCATCCAAGCCTGAGGCTTGTGCATCCAGGCGGGTAAGCGGGGTTGGCCGGCCGGCCGGCCGTTTTGCGCAGAACAGAGTTTGTGGCGGCAGCCTAGCGTCGCCGATCTAAAAAACGGTGCCGCTATGCCTCAAGGATCGTCCGAAGAAAACAGAGCTTGTGGTGGCGCAGCCCGGCCGGGTGTTATCCCCACGCCGATTGAACTCAACCGGCCACGGCATCGGCGGCGGTCTCCTGTTTGAAGACCAGCTTCTCGCCTTCGCGCGTGACGCGGATGGGTTCGCCTTCGTGCAGGGTGCCTTTGAGGATTTCCTCGGCCAGCGGGTCTTCGAGGAAACGCTCCACCGCCCGGCGCATGGGACGCGCGCCGAATTCCGGATTGTAGCCCTTTTCCACCAGAAATTCCTTGGCCTTGTCGTCCAATTCCAGTTTGAGGTTTTTGCGACGCAGTCGTTCCAGGACCTTGTTGATCTCCAGGTCCAGAATCTGGATGAGGTCCGGGCGGGTGAAGGAGCGGAAGACGATCACGTCGTCCAGCCGGTTCAAAAATTCGGGGCGGAACGTTTTCCGGGCTTCGTCCAGAATCCGCTCACGCATTTTTTCGTAGCTGGCCTCGTCGGTGATGGGGGAGAACCCGAGGGTGGACTGCCGTTTGATGACGTCCGAGCCGACGTTCGAGGTCATCAAAATGATGGTGTTGCGGAAGTTCACCACGCGCCCGACGTTGTCGGTCAATTTCCCTTCCTCCAGGATTTGCAGCAAAATGTTCCACACATCCGGGTGCGCTTTTTCAATTTCATCAAAGAGCACCACTGAATAGGGATGGCGCCGGACCTTTTCGGTCAACTGGCCGCCTTCCTCATAACCGACGTAGCCGGGCGGCGAACCGATGAGGCGCGAGACGTTGAATTTTTCCATGTATTCGCTCATGTCCAGGTGAATGAGCGATTGGGAGTCGCCGAACATTTGTTCAGCCAGGGTTTTGGCCAGCAACGTTTTGCCGACGCCGGTGGGGCCCAGCAGCAGGAAGGTGCCGATGGGCCGGCGCGGGTCTTTCAAATCGGCCCGCGAACGGCGCAGGGCCTTGCAAATCGCCGACACCGCTTCGCGCTGGCCGATGACGACTTTCTCCATCTCGTTTTCGACGGTGAGCAGTCGCGCCATTTCGTCCTGTCCCATGCGTTGCAGCGGCACGCCCGTCCATTTGGAAACCACGTGCAGGATGTCTTCTTCATCCACCAGCACACGTTTCTCCTCGCGATGGGCGCGCCACTCTTTCAGAAGATTTTCCAGGCGATCCTTGGCCTGTTTTTCCTTGTCGCGCAGGGCGGCGGCACCTTCAAAATCCTGGTTTTTGATGGCGCGTTCCTTTTGCGCCTTCAAATCCTCGATTTCCGCTTCGATGGCCTTGGCTTCGGCCGGGCGGGTCATGGTGCTGATGCGCGCGCGCGAGCCGGCTTCGTCCATCACGTCAATGGCTTTGTCGGGCAAATAACGATCGGTGATGTAGCGGTCGGAGAGTTTAACCGCCGCTTCAATCGCCTTGTCGGTGAATTCGGCCTTGTGATGCGCCTCGTATTTGGGGCGCAGACCTTTCAAAATTTCGATGGCGTCCTCCACGGACGGGGCCTCGACCTTGACCGCCTGGAAGCGGCGCTCCAGGGCGGCGTCCTTCTCAATGTATTTGCGGTATTCATTGAGCGTGGTCGCGCCCACGCATTGCATCTCGCCGCGCGAAAGGGCGGGCTTGATGATGTTGCTGGCGTCCATCGTGCCTTCAGCCGAGCCGGCGCCGACAATGGTGTGCAGTTCGTCAATGAACAAAATGATGTTCTTCGCCCGCCGGATTTCGTCCATGACGGCCTTGATGCGTTCCTCGAACTGGCCGCGGTATTTGGTGCCGGCGACCATCAGCGCCAGGTCCAGGGTGATGACGCGTTTGTTCAGCAAAATTTCCGGCACGTTGCCCTTGGCGATTTCCTGGGCCAGGCCCTCGACGATGGCCGTTTTGCCCACGCCGGCTTCGCCCAGGAGAACGGGGTTGTTTTTGGTGCGGCGGCAAAGGATTTGAATGACGCGCTCGATTTCATTCTTGCGGCCGATGACCGGGTCCATTTCTCCCCGGCGGGCGATTTCCGTCAGGTCGCGGCCAAAGGCTTTGAGGGCCGGGGTTTTGATTTCGCCTTTTTTCTCAGGCGCCTTCTCGGCGGTTTCGGGAATGGATGATTCCTCGCCGGTGAAATTCGGGTCCAGCTCTTTCAGAATTTCCTGCCGGCACTGCTCGATGTCCACATCCAGGTCTTTGAGGACGCTGGCGGCGATGCCGTCGCCCTCGCGCAACAGGCCCAGCAGGATATGTTCGGTACCGACGTAGGTGTGATTGAGCGCGCGGGCCTCTTTTTTGGCCAGGTCCAGCACCTTCTTGACGCGCGGTGTGTAGGGGATGCTGCCCATGACCTTCTGGTCGGGGCCGGTGCCGACGCGTTTTTCGACGGCGAGGCGGACCGTTTCCAGGTCCAGACCCATTTTTTGAAGGACGTTGACGGCGACGCCCTGGCCGAGTTTGATGAGTCCCAGTAAAAGATGTTCGGTGCCGATCACGTTGTGGTTGAACCGATCGGCTTCTTTCCGTGCCAGCGCCAGCACCTGCTGGGCGCGGGGCGTGAAGTTGCTCATGGCCTCATCGCTCATGTTGCTTACATTTTGCCACGACGGCGCGAATTTGTCCAATCCCCTTTGGTCATTTTCAGAATTTTCCGCGGAAAATTTTCCGCGCGAAAAAGAATTTCCTCCCGCGTGCGTTTCCGTTAGCCCGCCGGCGGCGCGGGCTTGACCACCGGACGATTCACATTCTTGAGCCGTTCGCGCATCATGTCGGCTCGCAGCAAATCGCGTTCTTCGGCGGACAGTTTGTCGGAGAGCTGTTTCTGCAGGTGCGCCGGCTGCGTCACCAGGAACAATTCATCCACCAGCGACCGGTCGGTGCCGGGAAACAATCCCAGGTCCACGCCCAGCCGGAGCAGGGACAGCAGGTTCATGGCTTCCTTGGAGGAAATGCTGTGGGCGTTGGCCAGGATGCCGTAGGCGCGGCCGATGTGGTTGAACACCACCTTCGGTTTTTTTTCCAGCAGCATTTGCCGGGCGTTTTCCTCGTGCTCAATGATTTGGGAGAGCACCTTTTCCAGGCGTTCGACGATGACCGTCTCGCTTTCGCCAAGGGTCATCTGATTGGAGACCTGGAAGACGTTGCCCAGCGCTTCGGTGCCTTCCCCGTAAAGGCCCCGCACGGCCAGTCCCAGGCGATTGACCGATTGGATGATGGGATTGATTTGCTCGGCCAGCACCAGCCCGGGCAGATGCAGCATGGCGCTGACGCGGATGCCGGTGCCCAGGTTGGTGGGGCAGGCGGTCAAATAACCCAGTTCGTCGTCAAAGGCGTAATTCAATTTCTTTTCCAGCGCCGAATCCAGCGCGTCAATGGCCTTCCACGCCTCGCGAATCTGGAAGCCGGGCCGGAGGGCCTGCATCCGCAAATGATCTTCTTCGTTGATCATCACCGAGAAGGTTTCTTCGCGGTTGAGGACCAGGCCGCTGCCGACGTTTTTGGCGGCGTGTTCGCGGCTGATGAGGTGGCGCTCGACGAGCACCTGTTTGTCCAGCGCGCTGAGGTTGTCCATACTCTCCGAAAAGCCGTCCTTCATTTCCGGCAGGCTCTCGACGGCCGGGCGGATGGTTTCCAGCACCCTGACCCGTTCCGGTTTTTTGGCCCAATCGGGGAAGGCGGCGTCGCGCAGATTGCGCGCCAGCCGCACGCGGCTGGTCATGACGATGCGATCGTGCGGACCGCGCCACCGCGCCAGTTCCGCGGGGGGAATCAAAAATTCGTGGAGATTCTTCATCTCGTCAGATTCCTGGGAGCCGCGGCGCGCTCGGTCATTTGCCGGATTTGATCGCGCAATTGCGCGGCTTCTTCAAAGTTTTCCTCTTCAATGGCCTTGGCCAGTTTTTTCTGAAGCGTCCTGAGGCGGTCGGCGTGGTCGCGCGAGGCGCGCAGGGCTTCCGGTGCTTTGCCGACGTGCCGGGTGCCTTTATGCATGGTCTTGAGCAGCCCGGCCAACCCTTCGGCAAAGGTGCGGTAACACTCCGGGCAGCCGAGCCGGCCGGATTTTTTGAGGTCCGCCTGGGTGAACCCGCAGCGGGGACACTTCAACTCGGCGCCGCCGGCCGATTCCAGTTCCTGCGAGGCGCCCAGACCGAACAGCACGTCCGCATCAGCCAGCGAAAAACCGGTCGGGTCGTTCAGCCCCTTGGCCTTGGCGCAGGCTTCGCACAAATCCAGTTTCTGCATCTTGTCGCCCACAATCTGGGTCAGATGCACCGTCGCCGGCTTTTCTTTGCAGATGGAACAGATCATTTTCGTTTTGTTCAATCGTTCCCCTCGAATCGCCGAAACGGAGCGCTGACTGTTTCCGCCTCGGTTCGCCCGTTGCACTTCAACGGTAATTATATCGGCTCCCCCGAGGTTTTCGTCAAGGCGCGGTAACTCTCCACCAGTTGGCGGGTAATTCGTCCCGGCTGACCGTTACCGACCACCCGGCCGTCAATTTTGATAACCGGCATGATTTCGGCGCCCGTACCGCAAAGGAAACATTCCTCCGCGCAAAACAAATCGTAGCGCGTCAGATTCGGCTCGGATACGGGGATACCGGCCTGCCGGGCCAGGTCCATGACCGTCTGCCGCGTGATGCCGTAGAGCGCGCCGGCCGAGAGTGGCGGCGTCAGCAGGGCGCCGTTTTTGACGATGAACAGGTTGTCGGCCGTGCATTCGGCCACGAAACCTTCGGCATTGAGCATCACGGCCTCCTCGACGCCCGCCTGGTTCGCTTCGATTTTGGCCAGCACGTTGTTCAGATAATTCAGCGATTTGATGGCCGGGTTGAGCGCGCTGTGCAAATTGCGCACCGTGGGCACAGTGATGATTTCCATGCCTCGCGCGTAAAGCTCCGGCGGGTAAACCTGGATTTTGTCGGCAATGATGAACACGGTCGGCCGGGGACAACTGCGCGGGTTCAATCCCAGATTGCCCACACCGCGCGTCACCACCAGGCGGATGTAGCCGTCGCGAATTTTGTTGGCGCGGCAGGTGGCCAAAACCGCCTCGGAAATTTTCGCGGGGGACAGAGGGATTTCCAGGAGAATGGCTTTGGCCGAATAAAACAATCGCTCCACATGTTCCTTCAACTTGAACACCCGCCCGTGGTAGGCGCGAATCCCCTCGAACACGCCGTCGCCGTAAAGCAGCCCGTGGTCAAATACGGAAATTTTCGCCTCGCGCTCGTTGTAAAACTTGCCGTCAATGAAAATTTTCATTTGGCGCCCCAAGGTAGGAGAAACCCCGCGGCGAGGCAAACTATTTGTCAAAACAAGGCTTGCCTCCCGCTGCCGCGGCGGTTAATCTGCACCCTCTTTGAACAACTTATGGCAGTAAAAATTCGCCTAAAACGCGTCGGAGCCAAAAACGCTCCGTATTTTCGCATTGTAGTGGCCGACAGCCGCAGCCCGCGCGACGGCAAGTGCCTTGAAGAAATCGGCACCTACCGGCCGCTCACGGCGGACAACAATTTCACCCTCAAGCTGGACCGGGCGCAATACTGGTTGAGTCGGGGCGCGCAGCCCAGCGAGACCGTGGCCAGTTTAATCAAAAAAGCGGCCCGGAGTGCGGCCGCCAGCCCGGCGGCAAGCTGAAGGATCCGGTGAACGGAGTCTGGAATTGCCGCGCCCGCCTCCAAGAATTCCCCCGCAATGCCATGCAAGAGTTCCTCGAATACGTGGTCAAAGGACTCGTGCAAAAGCCGGAAGCAGTCCGCATTACACCGGTCAACCGCGCCGGATTGACCGTTTATGAACTGCGGCTCGATCCTTCCGATGTGGGCAAAATCATCGGACGGCAGGGGGCGACCATCAACGCCATCCGCTCGCTGCTGCTGGCCGGCAGTGCCAAAAGGGGACTGCGCTGCTCGGTGGAAATTGTCGAGGAAGGGCAGACTCCGGAAGCAGTCAAACGTTGAATCAGGGCGCCGTTGCCCCGCGCCCGGCACTTCAACACCGATGAAAATTGACGTGCTGACACTTTTCCCGGCCATGTTCACCGGCCCGCTGGACGAAAGCATCCTCCGGCGGGCGCGGCAAAAAGGTTTGCTGGAGCTTAAAATCCACAACCTGCGCGACTGGGCGCACGACCGGCATCGCACAGTGGACGACAAGCCGTTTGGCGGCGGACCGGGCATGTTGCTCAAGCCGGAGCCGATTTTCGAGGCCGTGGAAAGTTTGCGCCGCGAGGAGACAAAGGTTATTCTGCTCTCGCCGGCGGGCAGAAAATTGACGCAGGCCGTCGTCCGGGAACTGGCCGGGGAACAACACCTGTTGCTGGTCACCGGCCATTACGAAGGTTTTGACGAGCGCGTGCGCGAGGCGCTGGCGGACGATGAATTGTCCATCGGCGATTACATCCTGACCAACGGCGCGTTGCCGGCCATGGTGGTGATTGACGCCGTCACCCGGTTGTTGCCCGGCGTGTTGGGAGATGACGAAAGTGCGCGCGACGAATCGTTCAGCCACGGGTTGCTGGAATATCCGCAATACACCCGACCGGCTGAATTTCGCGGCCTGAAGGTGCCGGAGGTTTTGATTTCCGGTCACCACGCCGAGATTGAAAAATGGCGGCGCGAACAGGCGCGTCGACGGACGGAAGAGCGCCGGCCGGATTTGTTGAAATGAAAAGAAAACGCGAAACGTGACGTGCCCCGGCGCCAGGCGCGCTTCGCCCGTCACCGGAAAAATTTATGAACCAGGCATTGTTTGAAAAAATCGAATCGGAACAGCACCGCAAAGACGTTCCGGCATTCAACGTGGGCGACACCGTGCGGGTGCACACCAAAGTTGTGGAAGGCGACAAGGAACGCATCCAGGTTTTCTCCGGCGTGGTCATCGGCCGGCGCGGCCGCGGTTTGAACGAGACCTTCACCGTCCGCCGCATCAGCTACGGCGAAGGCGTGGAGCGGGTCTTTCCCCTCCACTCGCCGCGCGTCGAAAAAATTGAGGTCGAGCGGAAAGGCGAAGTCCGCCGCGCCAAGCTCACCTACCTCCGCAAACGCCTGGGCAAGGGCGCCACACTGGTGCGCGAGAAAGAGGAAAAGACCGCTGCCGGCACCACGGCGAAATAACTTTCCCCGTCGGGAACGCCGTCGGGCAAGGGCCTCTTGCGTTTGGCGCGTTTTTGCCAAAGAGTCAGCCTCCCACCGCCTGCAACGCGGCTTGGTAAATTTTTCGCGCCTCCGTTCCAAAGCAGACCAGCAGGATTTTTTCCACTGACCGGTTGCGCGCCAGAAAATTTTTTGCCTCGCGCACGGCAATCCGCGCCGCCCGCTCCATGGGGAAGCCATACGCGCCGGTGCTGATGGAGGGAAAGGCCACGGTTTTGATGCCGTATTGTTCGACGAGCGCAAAGCAGCTTTGGTAGCAACTGGCCAGCAACTCGTCCTCGCCGTGGCCGCCGCCGCGCCAGACCGGACCGACGGTGTGAATGACCCACCGGGCGGGCAATTGATAACCGCGCGTGATTTTGGCCGCGCCCGTCGCGCACCCGCCCAGCGTGCGGCACTCGGCCAGCAATTCCGGGCCGGCGGCGCGGTGAATCGCGCCATCCACCCCGCCGCCGCCCAGCAACGTCGTATTTGCCGCGTTGACAATCGCGTCCACGCACTGCCGCGTGATGTCGCCTTCCACCACGGCGAGACGGTTTGGCATCGGTTCGCGATCCATCACCCGTTCATCGCAAATGATTCACCGCGTCGGCCACGCCGGTGACGATTTCCTGGCGCGTCTGCAAATCGCGGATGCGGACATAATCAGCGCTTTCCAGGCAAACGGTGTGGGTGGTTTTCAATTCCTGCGCGCGTTTGAACTGCTTGTCCGGTTTCAGCGCCGTGAGGGGATATTCCACGGCGTAGCCGGCGGCGCGCAATTCCTGAACCAGCCGGAGCGATTGCGGGCGGAGGTCTTCCCGCTCGATCAACACGAAGACATCCGTGCCGGAATCGAAGGGGGGCAACAGGCCGCGCGCCTGGAGCAGTTCTCGCAACACGACGTCCCCCATACCGAAACCCAGAGCGGGCAGGTCCACCCGGCCGCCGCTGATCAGTTTGACCAGATTGTCATAACGTCCGCCGCCGGCCAGGGCGCGGAACTCGCCCTGGGCGTCGAAGGCCTCGAACACCACGCCGGTGTAATACGCCAGGCCGCGAACGATGCGGTAATCCACTTTCACAAATTCGCGCAGGCCGCGCGCGGCCAGATTTTTCAAAATGCTTTCCAGCTCCGCTGTGGCGGGGCCGGAGCGGATGAACTGCTGGACCTGCTCCAGCGAAAAGCCGAGCGCGGTTAATTTTTTTTCCGACTCCTCCGGCGCGGCCCGTTCCAGCTTGTCAATGGCCTGAAAGAATTCATATTGCGCGGCCGTGTCGGTTCCGCCTTCCGCTCGACGCCGGCCTTTTTCAAAAAATTCCTGCCAGGCGTTGCGGCTGCTCAGGCGAACGACGAAGTCTTTTTCGGTCAGACCGAACGCGCGCAGGGTGTCAATCAATAGCGCAATGAGTTCGGCATCCGCCGCCGGATCGGTCTCGCCCAGGAGGTCGGCGTTGAACTGGAAATGCTCGCGCAGCCGGCCTTTTTGCTGGCGTTCGTAGCGGAAGAGTTGCGGGATGGCGAACCACTTGATCGGCTTTTTGTAATTCCGCTCGTGGGCGGCCACCATGCGGGCCAGCGTGGGCGTCATCTCCGGTCGCAGCGCAACCTGGCGGCCGCCCTTGTCGGTAAAGTCGTAAAGCTGCTTGACGATTTCCTCGCCGCTTTTGGTGGTGAACAGTTCCAGCGGTTCCAGCGGCGGGCCGTCGTATTCGCGAAAATTGTAGCGGCGGGCCACGGCGCGCCACGTTTCAAAAATATACTGCCGCGCGTCGGCACTCCACACATCGGTGTGCGGAAGCGGTTCGGGATAAAAATCGCGGAAACCGGGCAAACGTTCCATGCCTCGAAATTAAGCCATCCGGGCAAACAGGGAAATCTTAAAGCGCCGGATGTTCCGGATTGCGTCCGGGCCGAAATACCGTTCCGGCGAGTGGCGGGTCAGGTCTTGACCGGCAATTTCAAAACTTCGGCGCGCATCTCCTTGCCGGCTCTGAATTTGACTGTGGCGCGGGCGGGGATAGGCACGTTCACATCGGGTTTGTTGGGGTTGCGCCCCACACGGGGCTTGCGGATTTTGACCTCGAAGACGCCGAAGTTGCGCAATTCCACCTTGTCGCCTTTGGCCAGCGCCTCGGAAATGTAGTCCAGGGTTTTTTGCACCACGCTGAACACTTCCTGCTGCGCCAGGCCGGTTTCATTGCTGATTCGAACCACGAGGTCGCGTTTGGTGAGAGTCATATCGTTGTTCAGGTTGTCGAGGGATTATCTACTGAACAACGCGAATTGTCCAGAAATCATTTGCCAAATCGGGATCGTTCAAATAGGCGTAAGGCATCGTAAAATAGCCTTTTATTCCCCAGCCGGTTCCCCAGGAATTACGCACCAGAAACCACTGCCGGGCGTCGTCGTAGCCCACGGCCATCACGGCGTGCCCGCCAATCACCGCTTCACCGCTGCGCGGCAGCGAAACGCGGCCGGTGCGAGCGACGGCTGCGCTTTCAAAACTTTCATAGACGGTAAACCCAAACACAAACGGATAGCCCGATGCCAGGCAGGCTTTCATCTGGCTGAGACTTTGAGTCAGGCGTTGATACTGCACCACCCGGTATCGGAGCGCGTCCGTGTAACATGACCGGGGCGGTTTGGTTTTGAATTTGGCGATCACGTAAGGCCATTCGGTTTCCGGACAATCGCCCTGCCGGGCCACGCTCTTGATGCCGTCGCGAATTTGTGCCCCGCTGTCCGAATCCACCGTGTGTTCCATCACCCGCTCGTTGTAATAAATGAACAGGCGCGAGGGCATGAAATCGGCCAGCTTTTGTTTGCGGCGATCAAATTCGATGGCTCCGGCAATGGCGTTGGCGGTGCAACTGCCCAGTTGGCCCTGGTCGTAGACCGGCGGACATTGCGGGCGCAAATCCACCCGGCCCGGCGGCGCCGCCGCCAGTTCCACAGGCGCGGCATACAGGAAATCCCGATGATCCGGCAGGTCCGGCAACCAGCCAAAGCGCGCCACTTTGTACGCCATAATCGCTGCCTACCAAAGCCGCCGGCCGCTGTCCACAAAAAAACAACAAGCTCCGTTCGATGGTTCTTTGGCCCCAACCGGCGTCGGACCGTAGTGCCGTTCAACATCCCGGCCCGGCCTCACGGCTGCGCGCGCAGCCGGTCAGTTCGCGCACGTCCCGAATTTTGTTGCGCGTCATGAATTCGCGGATGCCGGCGATGACCTGCAACGGCGCCTGCGGCTCGTAAAAATTCGCCGTGCCCACGGCCACGGCCCTCGCGCCGGCCATGAGAAATTCAATCGCGTCTTCAGCGTTTTGAATGCCGCCCATACCGATAATGGGAATTTTCACCACCTGCGCGGCGTCCCAGACGAGTTTGACGGCGATCGGCTTGATACACGGCCCGGTCAAACCACCGGTCACGTTCGCCAGTTTCGGCCGGCGCGTCTTGATGTCAATCGCCATGGCCGGATAACTGTTCATGATGGAGAGCGCATCGCTGCCGGCCTCCTCGGCGGCTTTGGCGTAAGGGGCGATGTGCACCACATTGGGGCTCAGCTTGGTGATGAGCGGCAGCGTCGTGGCTTTCCGGCAGGCGGCGACCACCTGCGCCAGCAATTTCAAATCCGTGCCGAATTGCGCGCCGCCTTCCTTGATGTTCGGACAGGAGACGTTTAACTCCAGCGCGCCGACGCCGCCCAGCGCGTCAAATCGCCGCGCCACTTCCGCGTATTCCTCCACCGTTGTGCCCCAGATGTTGATGATGGTCGGCACCTTGAGCGTTTTGAGAAATGGCCAGTATTTTTGGATGAACCCGTCCACGCCTGGTCCCTGCAGGCCGATGGCGTTGATCAAGCCGCTGGCCACTTCCACCGTGCGCGGTGTCGGGTTGCCGGGAACCGGACCCAGGCGAATGCCCTTGACGACTACCGCGCCGAGCTGGTTCAGGTCGAGCAACCGGGCATATTCGACCCCGTAGCCGAAGGTGCCGGAGGCGACCATCACCGGGTTGGGCAACGTCAGCTTGCCGATGGGGACGGAGAGATGCATCGCCGCGGAACTTAACGGTTCCCTCCGCCCGACTCAACACGTAAACAGAACAGCGCCGCCTCTTGACACGCCGCGATCAGTTGAGTAGATAATGTTCAACATAAAGCAACCTGTTTTTTCTCTGAAAGATCGAGAGAGTTTTCTTTGGGTGGCGCCGTTTTCGTCGGCGCGGGGGCTTTCAGAGCCGGAGATTGAAACACTGTCTCGGTGTTTGCGGCCCCGTGTGGAGCCGCGGAGATTGGCACCACGGTCGTCCCTTGATCCGCGTTCTTCCGGTTGCAGTCCGCGCAACAGCTTTGTTTCTAGAGAAAAGACAATCCATTCAAAACCATGAAAATCACTTGCCTGTTTTGTGTTTTTGGGGCGACGGCGGCGCTGGCGCAAACCAGTTACCCTGACGCAATAACCAATTATGCCCCCGTTGCTTGGGGATACAACAACGCCGGCCAGACGAGTGTCCCGGCGAGCTTGACGAATGTGGAGTTCTACGGAGTCCCCCTCAACGCATCGACTGAAACTTCATTGGCGGCCGGAGGCTTTCATAGTGTGGCCATCACCGCCAACCACACTGTCGTTGCCTGGGGCGACAACACTTATGGCCAGCTTAACGTTCCGGCAGGTCTGACCAATGTCTATTCCGTGGCGGCGGGTTTTTATGACAGTGTGGCGGTCAATGGTGACGGCACAATGGCCGCCTGGGGACGATATTACGACGCGGGAACGGCGAGTGCCGTGATAAATGCGAGTGTCCCTGCGGGGGTAAATGGCATAGTGGAAGCAGCAGCGGGATCCGATTTCATCGTGGCCTTAAACGAGTTCGGCAAGGTCGCCGCTTGGGGCGACTGGTTGGCCGGTTCCTTCACGAACGTTCCGGCGAACTTGAACAATGTCTATGCCGTGGCGGCGGGGATTTTTCACAGCATGGCGTTGCAAAATGGCCGGGTCGTGGTGTGGGGAGACAATAGCTATGGCCAACTCAACGTCCCCGCGGATGCCACCAATGTTGTTGCAATCGCCGCGGGCGGGTATCACTGCCTGGCCCTGAGGCGAGACGGCACCGTTGTGGCTTGGGGCGGGACCGGCAGCGTCAACTACGGACAGGCGAATGTGCCGCCGGGCTTGTCCAATGTGGTTGCGATAGCCGGAGGATGTTTTTCGAGCCTGGCCTTGAAGAACGACGGCACGGTCGTCGAATGGGGATATCAAATTCAGCCGCCGCCAGCGGGTTTGAGCAAGGTGGTGGCGCTGGCTCCGGGGCCAGCGGCCGAGCACTGTTTGGCGATTCAGCAGCAGATTATCCGGCTGCCGCCGCCAGCGTTGTTCATTGCGCCTGCCGGCAACGGAGCGACGATTTTCTGGCAGAACGTGGCGAATTGGACGCTGCAACAGAACAGCGACCTGGCCAACCCCAACGGCTGGTCAGGCTGGTCAGCCAGTAGCGGCGCCAGTAGCGGCGTGACGACCGTGGGTGGCACCAATTATCTGAATCTGGCTTCGCCAACTGGAAATCTCTTTTTCCGGCTGTGGCATCCGTGACCCGGGCCGGCTGCCGCGGGACGACGTCGTCAGGCGCCGCGGTCATTGAACAATGCGGTCGCCGACGAGCGAAATGCCGTGTCCTGACCGACTCGGATGGCCAATGGCGCGCCAGCCGAGTTTTTCTCAGCCGGCTTGGTCCCA
Source organism: Verrucomicrobiia bacterium (assembly GCA_035652955.1). Taxonomy (GTDB): domain Bacteria; phylum Verrucomicrobiota; class Verrucomicrobiia; order Limisphaerales; family UBA11358; genus UBA11358. The sequence goes on from DASRCU010000159.1 coordinate 28,771, forward strand.
GTGAATTTGCCGCGCGTCAAACACCGGTCCTTCGGTGCAGGTGCGCTGGTATTCCCAGCCGCCATTGGTCTTGATCGGAATGACGCACGTCAGACAGACGCCCACGCCGCAGCACATGGGCTCGTCCATTGAAAGCTCACACGGCAGATGGAATCTGTCCGCAATTCCGGCAACGGCCTTCAACATGCCCGTTGGCCCGCAGGCGAACAGTTTGTAATTCCCCAGCCTGGATTTGAGATTTTGAATTTCCGCCAGCAGCGGCTGGGTGACCAATCCCTTTTCGCCCCGGCTGCCGTCTTCGGTAGCCACGCGCACCTCCCAGCCCAGTTCCCGAAATTCTTTCTCGCATAAAATGTCCACGGCCCGACGTCCGCCGACAAAGACAATGCCTTTTTGCGGTGAGCGTTGTGCCAGCAGATACAGCGCGGCCATCCCATAGCCGCCGGCGACCAGCAGCGGTATTTCACCGCCAGGTTTCGGCACGGTAAACCCGTGGCCCAGCGGCGCGATGATGCTCAATTCCTCTCCCGCCCGCATGTGCGACAAGGCTTCCGTGCCTTTGCCGACGGTTTTGTAAAGGATGGAAATGGCATCGTTTTCCGCCTGAAAAATGCTGAACGGCCGGCGCAACAGGGCGTCCTTGAGCGGCGGAATGCGGACATGCGCAAACTGGCCGGGCTGAACGAGCGGCGCAATTTGCGGCGCGCGCAGAACGAGGCGGAAATAGGAATCCGTGTCACGTTCGTTGGCGATGATGGGAACGGTTTGTTCAAGCATCCGTCGTCAGGCTAAAGGGTCAAACCTGCCGACAAAAGTATTTTTCAGGCCAGTCTCCCTGCCCGGAGCGATGCGCGGGGCTTGTGCTGATCGGCAGATCAGAAGGGCCGCTGGTTCTCTCAATCAAAAAGGCCGGCAAACCATTCTTGGAAAAGCGGCCCGGCCACGGGCATGGGTTTCCTCTGGCCGCGGAGGGCGGCTGTCAAGCCTGAAATCCAAAGAACGAGCAATGCCAGCCACAAGGCGCCCAGACACACCCAGCCCACAACGGGAATAAACGCCAGAATGACGTCGCAGAATCCCGCCACGATACAGGTCAGGTGAAATCCCAGCGCTTGTTGGAGGTGAAAGGCGCCCAGCCTGGTCTTTTTGTTCCAGTGGATGATCACCGCCGCCAAAAAGCCGATTAGCGTCAGATAGGCCAAAACGGCGGTCGCTTTGTCTTCCGCCACGGCAGTGTCAGGCGGAGGCGGCGCCGGCGTCGTGTTTTCCATAAACAACGTCTGAACAGACTGATTTGAGCCGTTGAAAACTCCGTTCGTCATCTTCCGCTGAATCTGAGCCGACCCTGCCGCCAAGCCGAAGGCGTGGCATGCTCCCGCCTTTCGCCCAAGCGAAACGGTTCGCCCCTGCCCATCGGCCCAAAGCGGCGGCGCGTTTCGACCCGTTTTCAGAGGGCCCATCCACGAAATTTTCCAATGAGCTTTAATCCGCGGCGCCTGGCCGTCAACCAGATTTCAGCCGGACACGGATCGCAAAAGGCGGTGAACATTCCGCTGCACTTCGGGTCTAAACCGACATGGCCCTGGCAAAAGCAAGCGTGGCGGCCTTGGCCGTGTTCCTTTCCTGGGCGATGCCGGGGTTGGAGACCGGCGCCGGGGTACATCTTCTGTCGTTGGTTCCGCCTCCGCGGATGAAAGTGGCGCCGGCAAACCGGTTGCCGCCGGGTCTGCATCTGCCGCCAATTTCTCCGGGCCTGCTGTTTGCCCGGCCTCCGTTGAAGCCGGGCTTCTATCAAATCTATCCCTACGCCATGATAGTCGCGGCGCCGCAGTGGGGCTTGGACGACGGAATTTTCGGCCGAACGCCGGCGATCCATTTACCCATGTCCGTCATCCACCCGAAACTCAAAGCGGTTCCCAAAGGAACTCCTGCCCATTGAATCGCGCTCCTGCGAATCAGGCTGCCACACCGCCGGCAATGTATTGCTCCATTTGCGCAATGGCCGCATCCTGGGCGGAGATGATCCAGTTGACCAGATCGCCGATGGAGACAATGCCCGCGATTTCATTGCCGCGCAGCACCGGCAGATGGCGCACGCGGTGCTCGGTCATCAACCTCATGCCGTCTTCGATGGTGTCTTCCGGGGTGAGGGTGATGAGGTCATGCGACAACACCTCCGCCACGCGGGTTTCCTTGGAGGATTTGCCGTGCAGGGCGATCTTCCGCGCGTAATCGCGTTCGGTGAACACCCCCAGGAGTTTGCCGCCCGAAAGCACCAGAAGCGCGCCGATGTTTTTTTCGGCCATGAGTTTGATGGCCTCAAAGACGGTGGCTTCCGGCGGGATGGACCATACGGTTGAACCTTTATGGTGGAGCAGGGCGCTGATGGGAACACTGGTTTTCATAGGCTTCAATCTGTTTATCCGCCCGCGCGGGAAACTTGGCAAGTGTTTTTTTTGGCGATGGGGCTTTTCGGAGCGAATCCATTTCCCATTTTCGATTTCTGAATTATGATTTCCCGGCCCGCATCCGCAAAAATTATGGATCCAAAAGCGAACTCCTTGCCGACGGTGCTGCTCAAACCCGGCGAAGCCGACCGCATTGTGGCCGGCCATCCGTGGGTGTATGCCAATGAAGTGCTGCGTGTCTCCCGAACGCCGGAGGATGGCGCTCTGGTGCAGGTCAAAGACTCGCGCCGCCGTTTTTTGGGCGTGGGCTTTTTCAATTCGCGATCCAAAATTGCCGTCCGTCTCCTGTCCCCGCAGCGGCTGGCCGTGGACGAAGCGTTTTTCGAGGAACGCATTCGCGCTGCGCTGGCGGTGCGTCGGAAATATCTGCCTCAGGCGACCTCCTTTCGTGTGGTCAACGCCGAGAGCGATTTTCTCAGCGGCCTGATTGTGGACAAATACGAGGAGGTGCTGGTGCTGCAGATTTCCTCGCTCGGCATGGAGCGGCGCAAAACGCAAATCCTCGCCGCCTTGCAAAAAATCTTCTCCCCGCGGGCCGTCTGGGAACGCAGCGACACGGCTGCGCGACAATTCGAGGGGCTGGCGGAAACCCACGGGCTTCTGGCCGGCGAACCGGGCGGGACGCTTGGGGTGAATTTGAACGGCCTGAAATTTGAAATGGATCCCGCTGCCGGCCACAAGACCGGTCTTTATCTGGACCAGCAGTTGAATTACCCGGCCGTAGCCCGGTTTGCCCCCGGGGCGCAGGTTTTGGATTGCTTCTGTTTCCAGGGCGGTTTCGGCCTGCACGCGGCGCGGGCGGGAGCGGCGCACGTTCATTTTCTGGACCAAAGCGCCGAGGCCATTGAAACGGCCAAACGAAACGCGGCGGGCAACGGTCTGGCCGCACGATGTTCCTTTGAAACGGCAAACGTGTTCGACTGGTTCAAAGCGCAAACCGCCGCCCGACCCCACGAGAAAACCATCCCGCGATTTGATCTGATCATTCTCGATCCGCCATCATTCACCCGCAACCGCGCCGCCGTCCCGGACGCCTTGCGCGGTTACAAGGAAATTCATTTGCGCGCCTTGAAACTGCTCAGACCCGGCGGTGTGCTGGCCACCTTCTGCTGTTCGCATCACGTCCCTGCCGGCTTGTTCCTGGATACGCTGCTGGCGGCGGCTTACGACACGCGCCACATTTTGCGCCGTGTGGATGTCTTCTGGCAATCACCCGATCATCCGGTCATCCCGATGATTCCCGAAACGGAGTATCTCAAAGGCTTTGCCTTTGAACTGGTGCGATGAGCAACGGCCTCACGAAATCCCAATCAAAATGCCCGCCAGAAAGACCAGCGCACCGCCCAGCACCACTTGCAACAGGGCCGAAACCAGCGGCGTGTCCATGAAGTGGTGGCGTATCCAGGCGATCACTCCCAGCTCGCACAACACCACGACCACCGCCACGGCGGTGGCGGTTTTGTAGTTCGGAATCAAATAGGGCAGCGTGTGGCCCAGGCCGCCGAGCATCGTCATCAGCCCGCACACCAATCCGCGCGCCCAGGGATGCCCTCGCCCGGTCAGACTACCGTCATCAGACAACGCCTCGGCAAAGCCCATGCTGATGCCGGCCCCCACGGCGGCTGCCAGACCCACCAGAAACGTTTCCCAACTTTGATGGGTGGCGAAGGCGGCCGCGAATAACGGCGCCAGCGTCGAAACCGAACCGTCCATGAGACCGGCCAGTCCGGGTTGGATAACCTGCAGGACAAAGAGGCGTTTGGCGCGGGATTTTTCGGTCTCGCTCAACTTTGTCTGCGCGATCCGTCCGGCGGTGACGGCGTGATTCCGCTCTTCTTCCGCCAGGTCGCCGAGCAGTTGGCGGATGCCGGCGTCGGTGGCGCGGCGGCAGGCGGCTTCGTAAAACCGCCGCGTTTCCACTTCCATGCTCTCGGCGGTTTTCTGAACCGTCTTCAGACCGAGCGGCCGGATCAGCCAGACCGGTTTCCGCTCCACAAACCCGCGCACGTCCTGCCGCCGGATGAGCGGCACGTGATCGCCAAAGCGCGTTTTGTAAAGCTCCAGCAAACGGTGCCGGTGGCCGTCTTCTTCGCGGCGCAGGGCGCGAAATTTTTCGGCCTGTTCCGGATAATTTTGCTGAAGGCCGTCGGCGAAATCCTCATAGATGCGTGCGTCTTCCTCTTCCAGGGCGATGGCCAGCGCCAGAATTTCCTGTTCGGTGAGGCTGTCGAACGTTTTCATCGGTGCGCATTGTGGAGGGGCGGGGAAGCAATGAAAACTCCGAATTACAAATACGGCGAAAAGAGGCGCGCGATGGCGTCGCGCACTTTGGCGGGCAGGGGGCGGCCGTCGGCCTCGGCCAGCGTCACTTCCCGCGCATGGCGGAGTTTTTGCTGCACCACCGCTTCCATTTTTCGGGCGAAGTCGCGGCCGTAACATTCCACGTTCAACTCAAAATTCAACCGCAGGCTCCGCGCATCCCAGTTGGCCGAGCCGAACAACACCCAGTGGCCGTCCACCACCATCAGTTTGGAATGGTCAAAAGGCGGAGGGGTGAGCCAGATTTTGCAGCCGCGTTCGAGCACCTGCCACCACAAGGCGCGCGAGGCCCAATGCACCACCGGCAGATTGTTTTGAGCCGGCAGGAGGATGTCCACGCGCACGCCGCGCAACGCGGCGAGGTTCAGCGCGGCGATCAGCGCTACGTCCGGAAGAAAATAGGGCGTGAGGATTTGCACGGAGGTTTGCGCCTCCGCCAACGCCGCCAGCAGCGTCCAGCGCGCCTTTTCAAAATCGGCGTCCGGGCCGTCGGGGATGGCGCGGGCGACGAGGCGGCCGGCTTCGGACAAGTCGGGAAACCATTTTTCGCCTTCGAGCATTTCGCCAGTGGCAAAGGCCCAGTCGTTGGCAAAGGCCTCCTGCAATTGCGCCACCACGGGGCCTTCCACACGAAATTGCAAATCCTGGATTGGATGGCGCGGCTGCGCGGCCAGCACATGGCCGTGCCGGATGTTCATGCCGCCCGTGAAGGCGATGCGCCCGTCAGCCACCAGCAATTTGCGGTGATTGCGCAAATTCACCGTGGCCGCCCGCCAGGGCGTCAGCAGCGAGGCCGGAAGAAAACGGGCGAAGGGAATTTTTTTGCGTCGGAGCAGCCAAGTGATCGGCGGCCAGGAATACCGCGCCCCGGCGGCGTCCACCAACACCCGCACCGCCACGCCCCGGCGCACCGCCCGCGCGAGCGCCGCGACAAATTTCCGGCCCGTCGCATCGTTGTCGAAAATGTAAGTGCAGAGCGAGACGGATTGTCGGGCGGATTCAATGGCGGCCAGCATGGCGGGAAAGGCGGCATCGCCGTTGACCAGCGGTTCGATGTGGTTGCCCGCCGTCAGCGGCCGCGCCACCACCCGGCTGACGACGCGGGCGAGGTGTTGCAGATGTTCCGCGCCTTCGTGCTCCGTCTCGCCAAGATGGTCCGGCACGGCCCGGCTGAAGGCGCCGTGCACCTTCAGTTGAATGGCCCGCCGGCGAATGCGGTTGACGCCGAGCATCAAATACAGCGCGGCGCCGAAGACCGGCAGAAGCCAGATCAATCCCAGCCAGAGCGTCGCCGCACGAGGATCACGTTTGTGCAACAGAACGTGCAGGGAGGCAAACAGGGCGGCAAGGAAATCAAATCCCGCCGCGATGTGCGGCCAGAACGGCGCAATGGATTGAAGCCAGCTCAAGTCGTTTGGGGATTTCCGGCCAGAGACCGCATGACGGGTGATTTTCCGGGGCGCGAGGCCAAAAGCAATTTTTTTCTTTCCGGCTTTTACCGCCTTGGGGCACGATAAACCGCCGCCGCGCAATCCAAATGCTTTTCGGAAAAAAAATTATCGTCGTCATGCCGGCCTACAACGCCGCGCAAACGGTCGAGCAAACCGTGGCGGAAGTGCAGCAACAGGAGATCGTGGACGGGATCATCCTGGTGGACGATCACAGCCGCGACGACACGGTGCAGGTGGCGTCGAAATTGCCCGGCGTGCGGGTGCATGTGCATGAAAAAAACACCGGCTATGGCGGCAATCAAAAGACCTGCTACCGGCTGGCGCTGGAGGCCGGCGCCGACATCGTCATCATGGTGCATCCGGATTATCAATACACGCCCAAACTGATTCCGGCGATGGCCAGCCTCATTGCCAACGGCGTGCATCCCTGTGTGTTGGGCAGCCGGATTTTGGGCGGCTACGCGCGGCGCGGCGGCATGCCGCTGTGGAAATATGTGGCCAACCGTTTTCTCACGGCGGTGGAAAATCTGTTGCTGGGCGCCAAACTGTCCGAATACCACACCGGCTATCGCGCCTTTTCCCGGGAACTGCTGGAGACGCTGGATTTCTCCCACAATTCCGACGACTTCGTTTTCGACAATCAGATGCTGGCGCAGATTCTCTGGCAGGGGTTCACCATCGGCGAGGTGAGCTGCCCCACGAAGTATTTTAAGGAAGCCTCGTCCATCAACTTCCGGCGCAGTGTCCAATACGGCTTCGGCTGCCTGAAAGTGGCGCTGCAATTCCGGCTGGCCAAACTGGGCTGGG
>DASRCU010000160.1:0-7521 GCA_035652955.1 Verrucomicrobiia bacterium
AGCCACTTTCAACGTCAATTCCCCCAGCGTCAACAGCACGATGTCGCGCGCCGGCGAGCGGGGGAATTGGGCCAGGAACTCTTCCAGCGGCGGGCGCGCGTTGGTCAGGCCGTGGGCCAGGGCAATGGCTGCCTCCTGCAACAGGGCCTGCTGCTGTTGTGCCGCCGGCGCGTTGGTGGTCACATTTTCGCGGTAAGCGGCAATGGCTTGCTCCGGTCGGCCCAGCAATTCGAGCACCTCGGCTTTGAGGGTGGCGGCTTCCGCGCGGCGCGCGTCATCGTTTTCCAGTTGGGCGATTTGCAGGAGATTTTCCGCCACGGCCAGGGCCGTGTTCAGTTCTCCGGCCGCCAGCCGCACCTGGAAGAGTTGATAAGCCCACTGCCATTGCAATCGTTCGGGAAGGGCTTCGAACGGGATGGCCTGCAAAATCTCCGCCGCGCCGGCAAATTTTTTTTGCTGGAAATCGGCCTGGGCCAGCAGCAATTGCCCGCGCAGGACCAGCTCATTGGTGGGCGAGGCGCGAGCCGCCTGTTCCAACGCGCCGCCGGGAGCCGTCAGCAACGCCGCCGCCCGCGGCGCGTTGGTCAATTGCAGCCAGGCAGCCGCCGCCTCAATCACTGCCCGCAATCGCCAGGGCGATTCGGGAAATTGCCGCCCCAACGATTCAAATGTCTGGGCCGCCCCGGCCAGATCGCCGTTCTGATACTGCGCCTCGCCCGTCCAATAAGCATACTGATCGGCCAGCGCGCCGGCGACGGGCTGATACCGGCTCAGCAACGCGATGGCATCGGCAAATTTGCGTTGCTGAAACTGCGCCTGCGCCTCCAGCAACACCGCTTCGGGCACATTGGTGGAAGAGGGAAACCGCGCGACGAAATTGCTCAAACCTGCTTCGGCGCGGCTCCAGAAGGCGTCTTGAAACGCGCTTACCGCCGCGGCATACGCCCGGTCCTCAGCCGGGCTGGCGGCCCACAGCCGGCCACCGACAGCCAGCCACACCAGCCAGAGGCAAATGTTCCGCCTGAACAGCACCCGCCGAATCTAAATTACCGCACTGCCGGACAAAAGTGGAAATCCGGGGGATGGACAGGGTTTGCCGCCTGCGCCCGTCGCGCTCCATCGCCTTCCATTGATCCCCGCGCCGGAAACTCCGCATTCGTTGCCGGCGCGGGAGCTCGCTGGATTTCAGCCGGCCGTCAAAACCAACGGAATCGGCGACCATATAAACATATGATTAAACCGGACTTGTCCACGGAGCGTCCGATATTCAGATTAAAACAGATTTAGCCAACGCAACGTTCAACTACTCATGAAATCGAGCATACGCACCATCAGTCTGTTGGCCGCGGCCGGCTGTTTTCTCACCTCCTGCGCTTCGCATCCCGGAGTGCGGCAGAGAACAACAGCCGCCGCCCGAGGCGAACGGTATCCACTGGAAAATTTGACGTCCTATGCCCATCCGATGTGCGGCACGGGCGGCGACGCCAATCTGTATCCCGGCGCCACTGCGCCCTTCGGCATGATTCAATGGAGTCCGGATACCGGCCTGGGACTGCACATGGGCGGTTATTTTGATTTGGACACGACCATTTCTGATTTCAGCGTGGATCACATCAGCGGCGCGGGTTGCAGTTACGGAGGCGATTTTGCGATGATGCCCATCCTCGGCGGGCTGCCCGCGGCGGCGCCGGAAAAACGCAACGATTTCGCCGCGTCGTTTTCCCACGCCAATGAAACCGCGCGGCCCGGTTATTATGGTGTGACGCTCGACAACGGTGTCAAGGTGGAATTGACCGCCACCACGCGCAGCGGCTTCGGCCGGTTCACCTTTCCCGGCGAGGGACCGGCAACGATGATGATCAACGCCGGCAGCGACATCAACGGCCCGGATGCCTCCGGCATCAGCCTCAATCCGGCCACGCGCGAAATCACCGGCTGGTGTGTGGGCGGTCATTTCTGTCATGGCCGGAAACCGCGCAACGGCGGCCAACGCGGACCGGACGCGCGGACGATTTATTTTTACGCCGTGTTCAACCGCCCCTTCACCGCTTACAGCACCTGGAGCGATGGCGTGGTCACGCCCGGCGCCACCAACGGCACCGGCATCTCTTCAGGCGCCTTTGTCACTTTCGATACGTCGGACGGTCGAACCGTCCTGGCCAAGGTGGGCATTTCCTACGTCAGCACCGCCAACGCCAAGGCCAACGTGCAAGCCGAAAGCCCGCTTTCTGAATTTTCGTCGGAGGATTTCGATCGGACCGCCGCGGCGATGAACGAGGTCTGGAACCGGTGGCTGAACAAAATTCAAATCGCCGGCGGCACGGAAGACGAACGCGTGACGTTTTACTCGATGCTGTATCACACGTTGCTGGGGCCCATCGTCGTTTCCGATGCCAACGGCCAGTATCTCGGTTACGACGGCCGGGTGCACACCGTGGCCAGGGGCCACGCCCAATACGGCGTGTTTTCCGGATGGGACATCTACCGCAGCGAATGTCAATGGCTGGCGATGCTCGCCCCCAACGAGGCCAGCGACATGGCGCAATCGCTGTTGGTGGATTATCAACAGGGCGGCACCTTTCCGCGTTGGGGCGTGATGACAATGGACAGCGGCGTGATGATGGGCGATCCGGCGGCGGCGATGATCGCCGACTTTTACGCCTTCGGCGCCCGGAACTTTGACGCCCGCGCGGCCTTGAAAGGCCTGGTCCGCGCCGCCACCGATCCCACGGTCTATGCGCCGCGTTCGGGAACCTACGAGCGCGACGCGTTGGAGGATTATTTGAAACTTGGCTACGTGCCCGAACACCAGAAGGGCGGCTACGGCAACGTCTCCATGACGCTCGAATATGACTCCGCCGATTTTGCCCTCTCGCAATTCGCCGCCGCCCTGGGCGACCAGAAGGACAGCGTCATGCTGCTGCAACACGCCCAAAACTGGAAGAACCATTTCAATCCCGCCAGCGGCTACCTCGAAATGCGCCGGCGCGACGGCTCCTGGGCGCCAGGCTTTGCCAACAACGTGGGCGTCTATGACCACGACCGCGCCTACGTTGAAGGCACTGCCGGCCAATACCTCTGGATGGTGCCGTTCAATTATCACGCCCTCGGCGAATTGCTGGGCGGCCCGGCAGCGGCCGCGCAGCGTCTGGATGCCTTCTTCACCAAGTTGAATGTCGGTGATCGCGGACCGGACGCCTGGATGTGCTGGCTGGGCAATGAACCCTGCCTGGAAACGCCGTGGATTTACGATTTCTGGGGACAGCCCTGGAAAACACAGGCCACCGTCCGCCGCGCCATGAACGAACTGTATTCCGCCGGCGACACGGCCTATCCGGGGAATGACGACGTCGGCGAAATGTCTTCCTGGTGGCTGTTTGCCGCCCTGGGCATGTATCCGGAACTGCCCGGTTCGGATGTGCTCGTGCTCGGCAGCCCGTTGTTCCCGAAAGCCGTGCTGCATCTGCCGCACGGCGACGTCACCATCATCGCCCACGGCGCGGCGAAGGACGCCCCGTACGTCCAAAGCTTGACCGTGAACGGGCAGCCGTGGAACAAACCGTGGATCCGTTACACGGACATTTCGCGCGGCGGCACGCTGATTTATGATCTGGGAACGGCGCCCAACACAAACTGGGGCAGCAACCCGGCCGATGCGCCGCCGTCCTACGATGACGGAAAATAAATCACTGCCTCTTTGAAACGGGCCGCAGGCCCGAGGATAAAGGGCGCCTCAACGCCGCTCCCTTCATTGCCTTTTGGGCGGCGCGCGGACACACTACCGCGCGTGAAACCCGCCATCCGAGTTGCACCGAATGAAGTTTATGCAGTCATGTTCGGCCTGTTCCTGGGGCTGTGCCTCTGGAAATTCGGCAACCCGGTCATCCTGGATCAAAAAATCTCCGCTCCGGCTTCCGCGGCCGAATTTTTGAATTTCGCCTGGCCGACCCACTGGGCCAATTGGATATTTCTCCCGCTGGCCGTAGCCGGCATCGCTTTAATCCTCGTCCGTCGCGAACCGCGGCCGACCGTTTCCAGGTTCCACCGGCCGATGTTCTGGCTGCCGCCACTGCTCTGGTTCGGCTGGCAACTGGTTTCGGCCACGCAAACGGTGGATGCGGAGCTGACGGCCACCGTGCTCGGGCAATTTGCCGGCTGCGCCGCGAGCTATTTTCTCGGCGCGCTCCTCATCGGGGCACCAGGCGCCGGGGCAAAGACCGGCCAGCCGCGGGCGCTGTATTTTTTGCTCATCGGCGTGCTGGCCGCATTTGCCTTCTGCCTGGTGCGGGCGGCCGACCAACGGCTGTTTGAATTTCCGCAAACCCGTCAGATGCTCGAAGCGGGCGAGCGGGCGCATTGGACAAATTTTCCACCGGAAACGCTGGCGCAAATGAAACGCGAGAACGTCATCGTCACCACCAACGGCGTGGACATCGCCAATCCCGTCTTCCTGGCTAAATTCGCCAAGGACCGCGTCAGCGGAACGCTCGTCTATCCCAACGCCCTGGCCGGAACGGTTCTGTTGCTGGGACCGGCTTCGCTGACGCTGGCCTTCGGCGCCAGAAAATTGCGCCCGACCATCCGCTACGCCGTGGTGGCGCTCACCATTTTTCTGGTCGGCGGCGGGTTGTTTTGGAGCGGGTCAAAGGCGGGCTGGCTCATTGCGCTGGGCCTCGGAGGTTTGTATCTGCTGCGGCTTCGCTGGCCGGCAAAATTAAAAGTGGCCGCGCTCCTGACTGTTGCCGTTTTGGGTCTGGGCATTTTTGCCGTCCGGTTTCACCACTATTTTGCTGCGGGCGCCCGGAGCGTGGGCGCGCGGCTGGATTACTGGCGCGCGGCGCTCCAAACAACGGGCAACAATCCGTTGTTTGGCACCGGACCGGGCACCTTCCAACGGCCTTACGCACAACTCAAGTCGCCAGACGCAGAAATGGCCCGGCTGGCGCACAACGATTATCTGGAGCAATTCTCGGATTCGGGCGTTCCCGGAGGGATTTTTTACCTGGCGTGGATTGCGCCGGCATTGGTTTTCATCGGGCGAAAGGTTTGGAATGGAGAGGGCAGGGAATTCACCGGCGGACCAGGCGCACTCTACTTTGCGCTTTTTGCAGGATTGCTGGGCTGGTTTCTGCAAGGTTTGGGAGAATTTGAACTTTACATTCCGGCGCTGGCCTGGACGGCGTTCACGCTGCTGGGTTGCCTGGCGGCGCTGACCTGAACTTCAAGGTTGCTCTTGGCCGGCGCCGCGAGCCAACGCGGCACGCTTCTGCACCTCGGAATGGCGGCAACTGTAAAGGAAATAAACGGCCATGCCGATGGCCAGCCAGACAATGAGCCGCGCCCAGGTATCCGGCGGCAAATTATACATCAAATAACCGCACGATAAAATGCCCAGCGGCGCCGTCAGCCAAAACACCGGCGTGCGGAACGGACGCGGGATTTGCGGGTCGGTGAAGCGCAGTACAAACACCCCGCCGCAGACAATCGCAAACGCCAGCAGCGTACCGATGGACACCAGTTCGCCCAGCAGACCAATCGGAAACAGTCCAGCCACGAGCATCGCCGCGGCGCCGATGAGAATTTGCGCCACCCACGGCGTCCGAAATTTCGGATGCACCAGGCTGAAAACCGGCGGCAGCAGACCGTCCTTCGACATGGTGTAAAAAATCCGCGCCTGGCCCAGCAGCAACACCAGGATAACCGAAGACAACCCGGCGATGGCGCCGATTTTAATGAAATACGTCAGCCACGCCAGCGAGGGGCCGAGATTGCTGACCGCCACCGCGATGGGCGCCGGCACATTCAATTGCGTATAAGGAACAATGCCGGTGAGCACCAGCGAAACGGCAATGTAAAGAATCGTGCAAAGGCCCAGCGAACCGAGCAAACCCATCGGCATGTCCCGCTGCGGATTTTTCGCCTCCTGCGCCGCCGTGGATACCGCGTCAAAACCAATGTAAGCGAAAAAAATCACCCCGGCCGCGCGGAACACGCCGTGCCAGCCGAAATTACCCGCCGCGTCCGGCAACGGCACAAAGGGATGCCAGTTGGCACGGTTCACGTAGGCCGCCCCCACACCAATGAACGTCAAAATTACCGCCAGTTTGAGCGCGACAATGGCGTTGTTGAAATTTGCCGATTCCTTGATGCCAATGATCAGGAGAAGGGTGATGACGGCCACAATCAACATGGCCGGCACATTGAGCACCGCGCCGGTGCCCGTCCAGCCGTGAGCAAACAATTGCCAGAGGTTCCACCAATGCGCCCCGGACGGCGTGACATGCTTGTAAGGCGCCGAAGTGAACGCCGCCGGAATAACAATGTTGAAGTCCTTCAAGAACGAAACCACGTAACCCGACCAGCCGACGGCTACCGTGCCGGCGGCAAACAGATATTCCAGAATCAAACTCCAGCCGATGATCCAGGCCACAAATTCACCGAGTGTTGCGTAACCATACGTGTAGGCCGAACCGGACAGCGGAATCATCGAGGCGAATTCCGCGTAACACAGCCCCGCGAAAGTGCAGGCCAGCCCCGCCAAAATGAAGGAAAATACAATGCCCGGCCCGGCATATTGCGCAGCCGCCTGACCGGTCAGCACAAAAATCCCGGCGCCGATAATGGCCCCAATACCCAGCGAGGTGAGGTTGATGGGCCCCAGCGCGCGCTTGAGTTTCTGATCCTGCAGCGCCTCGGCCTGCAAGTCGGCAACACTCCGGCGAGCGAACAAATTCATGGCCGGAAAGTGTTATCCCATCACTCCGCCACGGCAAGCCGCTTTTCCAGGAATCTGTCTGAAAAATCCGCAATTGGATTCGGACGAAAACATTTTACCCGAAAAAACGCAGAAAACGCTTGATTTTACTTGAGGTTTCAGCAGGCCCTCCCGAAGGGGCTCCATTGAGGCGATGAAACCCGCCACTGACGACATTGATCTCACCGACGCCCGCCAGGCTTGTCCCCAACTTATGCTCTCCCAAACTGGCTGGCTGAACCGACAAATGTTCCCGCGCCAGTAAAAGCTTCCAGATTTTGCCCTGTCGCCGGATCGTGGTGCGCACCTTCAGTTGGTTGGTGCGCCGCCGCCGGTTCATGCTTGATAGCACGCCCGATTCCAATGTTGAGGCTTTGATCTGTATGATGGTGATCCTTATTTGTTGACCTTCCCAACTCGCCGTCAGTGGATCCGGCTTTCCAGCATTTAATTTGAACCCCAGGCTTCATGGCTTGCCGAAGCCCGTCAATTTTACTGGACTCCAATCCGGTAGAAACGGTTCAAATCCGTGGTGGTGTCCGAGAGGCTGTTAGTCAGTCCGTTTCCGGGAAACAGAGTCGCGGGCAAGGCAGGCCAGTTGGATATGACCGCGCCCAAACCGGCGGCGTTGGTGTAATAAAGCCTGTAGGTGAAATTGCCATTGGTGGTGGTGAAATAAATCGTTGACGTGTTCCCGGAGCGCATCAGGGACACAATCCGCGATGGCGGCGGGATGGTCGCCACCGACGCCCGCGTAAAAGTCATCG
>DASRCU010000161.1:0-14523 GCA_035652955.1 Verrucomicrobiia bacterium
ATTTATCATGGCCCTGGAGGCGGCACGCAGCCAGTTACTCTGGAAACAGTCGCAGTCGCCCCACCACACTCCCAAGCCCAAGGGACTGACCAGTTGGTGGAAGCGCACGTAAAAGCGGGAGCAGTTTGCGGGCTGAAGGGATTGACCCTTGATTCGCCAATCCCTTCAATCACTTTTCCCCTGCTCAATTTTCCTTCGAGGCGGCCGTTTGCTTTTTGCCGCCGGGTTTAATTCCGAAGCGAACCCTCACGGCCTCCAGTTTGCCGTCCGCCGTTTTCCGGTAGCTGCCACTGACCCTTTCGCCCACGACGCCGTCCGCCAACACCGCCGGCTGGCCGTCCTTCAGAATTTTGGTTTCGGAGGTGACCTGGAAGGTTCGTTTGCCGACGGTGAACGTCATGGCATTCGTATCCACGGCCTCCAGCTTGCCGTGGAACGGGAGGATTTGGCGATGTCTCTTGGGCGCGGTGGTCGTTGCCGCCGTTGCGCCGGTGGCCGTATCCTGGGCGACGGACCATGCCGGCGCGGCCAGCACGGCCCCTGCGCACAGGGCCAAAATCGAGAGTTTGAGAAGGTGTTTTTTCATCGAGTTGTTTGTTTGGAGTTGTTGTTGTTTGTTTGACTGACGAACGGATTGGACGCCGGTTACCGGCGCGAGGTTTCAAAATTTGTCTGTTCGCTTTCCATTCTTCCGGCTGGGCGCCGCTGCTGCTGCGCCGCGCGCCTGGAAAATCCATCCGCATCGCCTGCCGCCGGAGTCGCCCCCGCCTTCGGGCGATGGCCATTGTCACCACGCCCCTTCC
Organism: Verrucomicrobiia bacterium; assembly: GCA_035652955.1. GTDB lineage: Bacteria > Verrucomicrobiota > Verrucomicrobiia > Limisphaerales > UBA11358 > UBA11358. The sequence goes on from DASRCU010000161.1 coordinate 804, forward strand.
GTGAGCAATTCCGTGATGTTGCGGGCCAGGTCTTCGGCCAGCAAGGGTTGCGCCTGTCGCTCGGCCTCGGCCAGGCTCGTTCCAACTTGAACGAGGGTGTAACCGGTGACGTTTTTGTCAAGCAAGATTTTCCCGCTGCGCCGGTCGCGGGCGACGACGTGCGCGGTGATCGTCACCCGGTAATTTTCCGCCGTGGTGGCGTCGGTGCTCAAAAAACTGGTGCCGGCACGTTGATAGCCGGTGATGACGCCGGTGACCACGATGTCGCCGGGACGACGGGTCGCCAGGCGATAGGTGCCGTCAGTCTGCAACCGCTCGCGCAGCGCTTGAGTCACCGCGGCCCCCAAACGCGGCTGCAACGTTTGATTGTTGAAGGGAACGACTTCGATGGTTTGTTGGCCGGCGGCACCGGCCGCCGGGTTGACCGGGCCGAGACGATAACCGGCACAACCGGCCAGCAACATGGCCGCCAGGAGTAAAGACCACCCGGGGAGGGCCGCCAACCGGCCCGGCCTCCGGGATGGCCCGTCCTCCCTCTTCGATTGGCCATCGGCGTGGGGCATGTTACCTGTGGGCCACTTGTTGCAGGCGCGGTTTGAGGGCTTCAATGCGCTGGCGGGCACGGGCGGCGTAGGGTGAATTGGGATTCAACTGCAACACCTCGTTGTAGTAAATCACCGCGCCGGCCCATTTCTTCTCCCGCTCGTAAAACTGCGCGATCTTGAAATTGCCTTGCACTTTCACGGTGTTGAGGGAAGCAATGGCTTTTTGCGCCTGGGCCGCACGGGGGTCATTGGGATACAAGGTGAGAAAATCTGTGAAGGCGGCAATGGCTTTGTCGGCGGTGCTTTGATCGTATTCAGCGGCGGCGGCCTCCTTGGAATACGCCACTCCCTCGCGGAACAGGGCGTCGGCCGCAATCACCGGCAGATTGGCGTAGCGGTCGGCAGCCGTCTCGTAGGCTTTCACCGCCTCTTCGTAATCTCGCTGCTTCTCGCGCGCCACACCGATGCGCAATTGCGCGTGCGGCGCCACATCGCTGTAGGGACCGTTGGTCACAATGGTGCCAAACAGCCGGGCCGTCCGATCCATGGAGCGGTAAAAGGGAATCGTGTTCCACAACCGGAAAAATTCGCCGTGCAAAAAGCGGTCGGCAATGAGGTATTGCCGCCACAAAATGTCCTCATACTGCGCGCTGCCGGGATATTTCTGGATGATGGTTTCGTAGGCATTGAACGCCGCCTCGTCCCGATGCGCCTTTTCCAAGCAGCGGCCAATCAGATATTCCGCCCGCGGCGCGTAATCCGATAACGGCCACAGACGCACCACGCGCCGCGCGGCGCGCAAGGCCACCGCGTAGTCTCCGTTGGTGAACGACTCCTCCGCCACGGCCAATTGATCCTGCGCACGCGACCGCATCCAATCGGCCTTCTGACCAAACGGTTCATAATACCAGCCCTCGCCGGGCGTATAATACAACGGTGCCGGCGAACGAAACGGCAACCCCAGCGTCAAGCCCAGCAACCAAATCAGAATCCGAAACCGGAAACGCATCGCCCAAACGGTAGCCGCGTCACCAGCCCTTGCAAGTGGAAAATGGGAATGAGGGCATATTGCCGGGAGAGCATTGTTTGGAACCACACCCTGTTTTACCGGTGACCTTGCGATGAGGCGGCGCTGCGCTGCCGCCGAGGCCCGGATTTTCAAAAAACAACCGGTCGCGGGTTCGACCCGCCGTTGATCCAATGGTCGGAAGCACCAGACAGGGAAACCCGCCGGCGGTTCGGCCTGAGAAAATTGACGCGACACCTCGTTGAGGCCGCGATAAAATCACTCCTGATGAGCACCGTGGCGCTCCGCAAAATCCGGATCATTGATTCGCACACCGGCGGTGAGCCGACCCGCGTCGTTCTGGCTGGCGGGCCGAACCTTGGACGTGGCCCGCTGGCGGCGCGGCGTGAAAAATTCCAGCGCGAGTTTGATCACTTCCGCTCCGCCATCGCCAACGAACCGCGCGGCTCGGACGTTGTGGTCGGCGCCCTGCTTGTCCCGCCGCAGGACAAATCCTGTGCCACGGGCGTGATTTTTTTCAACAACGTCGGTTACTTGGGCATGTGCGGCCACGGCACCATCGGCGTCATCGCCACGCTGGCCTATTTGAAAAAAATCAAACCCGGCGAACACCGGATCGAAACGCCCGTCGGTGTGGTCACCGCCACCTTGCACCCCAACGGCGAAGTCTCCGTGGCCAACGTCCCGAGCTGGCGCGCGAAAAAAAATTTCACCGCCGACGTGCCCGGCATCGGGCCGGTCACCGGCGACATCGCCTGGGGCGGCAACTGGTTCTTTCTGGTCGGGAAACATGGACTGGAACTTTCTCTGGCGAACGTGGACGCGCTCACGGATTTTTGCTGGCGCGTTCGCCAGGCGGTCAATACCCAGGGCTTTCCCGAAGTGGATCATGTGGAACTTTACGGGCCACCGACGGTTCGCGGCGCGCGTTCAAAAAATTTTGTCCTGTGTCCCGGCAAGGCCTATGACCGTTCGCCTTGCGGCACCGGCACCAGCGCGAAACTGGCGTGTCTGGCCGCTGATGGGACGCTGGCCGAAGGCGAAGAATGGATTCAGGAAAGCCTCCTGGGCAGCACGTTCACGGCCACCTTTCGTTGGCTGGACCGCGCCGCCGGAAAAATCCTGCCCACCATCACCGGCAGCGCCTTCGTCAATGCCGAAATCACTCAGGTGCTCGATGAGCGCGACCCGTTCTGCTGGGGAATCCGGTTGTGAGCCAACACCTCGTCATCATCGGCGCCGGCGTCATCGGCCTGTCCACCGCGTATAACTGCGCGCGGCGCGGGTTTGCGGTGACCGTGGTCGAACGCCACGGCGCGCAGCGCGACGGCTGCTCCTTCGGCAACGCCGGCATGATCGTGCCCAGCCACTTCATTCCGCTGGCCGCACCGGGCATGGTAAAACTCGGATTGAAATGGATGTGGAATCCGGCGTCGCCGTTTTACATCCGGCCGCGGCTCGACGCCGAGTTGTTGCGTTGGGGAATGCACTTCTGGCGCGCAGCCAATGCCGGTCACGTCCGCCGCGCCGCGCCGTTATTGCGTGACCTGTTGCTGGCCAGCCGGAAATATTTTGAAGAACTGGCCGCGTTGCCGGGTGTGGATTTCGGCCTGGTCCAAAAAGGGCTGCTCATGCTTTGCAAGGAACCGCACACCCTCCGGGAGGAAATTCACACCGCCGAAATGGCGCGCGCGCTCGGCATCCCGGCGGAAGTGCTCGACGCCCGACAGGTCGCCGCGCTCGATCCCGGCGTGCGGCTGGACATCGCCGGCGCCGTTCATTATCCGCTGGACGGCCACCTCACGCCCGCGCGGTTGATGGCGGCGCTGCAGCAGCAGTGCGAACGGCTGGGAGTGAAATTCATTTGGAACCGCGAAGCGGTGGATTGGCGGATCGAAAACCGCCGCCTGCGCGCGGTGAAATTTTCCAACGCCCCCGAAATGGTCGCCGACGAATTTATCCTTTGCGGCGGCTCGTGGTCGCCGCTGCTGGCGCGAAAGCTGGGCTTGAACCTTCCGCTGCAGGCCGGCAAAGGTTACAGCCTCACGCTGCCCAAGCCCCGGCAACTCCCGCAACGGTGCTCCATTCTCTGCGAAGCGCGCGTGGCGGTGACGCCGATGGACGGCGCGTTGCGCGTCGGCGGCACCATGGAAATTGCCGGATTGAACGAAGACATCAGCCCGGTGCGCGTGCAGGGCATCGTGCATTCCTTCTGCCGCTACTTCCCGGAATTCCGCGCGGAAGATTTCGATGGCATTCAGCCGTGGCGCGGATTGCGCCCCTGTTCGCCGGACGGGTTGCCGTACGTGGGGCGAACGAAGAAATTTGAAAACCTCTCGCTCGCCACCGGTCACGCCATGATGGGCGTGAGTCTCGGCCCGGTCACCGGCAAACTGATGGCGGACATTCTCTCCGGCGAAAAACCCGCAGTGGACCTCGCGCTGCTGTCGCCGGACAGGTTCGGGTGAGCCGGTCAACCCTGCCTTGTTTGGCAAAAGCCGCCGTGTATATTGGGCGCGGACCATTCGTGTTGTTTCAGTAACGCTGCTCAAGGGTTCGGCAGTTGAAACGGAAAATTCCGATGTGCATTCAGGTTATTCCGCTCCGCGCGAGTGATCCGTAATTTCAGCCGTCAAAATGAAACCTCCGATTTTGAACTGGCGGGGCGTCATCCCCGCGATGACCACGCAATTCAAACCCGATTACCGCGTGGACCACGCGCTCATTGCCCGGCACGCGCACTGGCTGATTGAAAACGGTTGCACCGGCATCGTCGCGCTGGGCTCCCTCGGCGAAAGCGCCACGCTGCGCTTCGATGAAAAAGTTGCCATCCTCAAAACGCTCGTCGTTGCGCTCGACGGCAAAGCACCGGTCGTCGCCGGCATCGCGTCGCTGAGCACAATGGAAGCCGTTGATCTCGCCAAAGCCGCCGCGGACGCGGGTTGCTCGGGATTGATGGTGCTGCCGCCGTATGTTTATTCGAGCGACTGGCGCGAGATGAAGTCGCATGTGCAGCCGGTGATTCGCGCCACGAAACTTCCGGTCATGCTCTACAACAATCCGGTTTCCTACCAAACCGATTTCCTGCCGGAACAGATCAAGGAACTGGCGGATGAAAACCCCAACCTGCGCGCGGTCAAGGAATCCAGCGCCGACGTGCGGCGCATCACGGCGTTGAAGGCATTATGCGGCGACCGCCTGGCGCTGTTGGTGGGCGTGGATGACTTGATCGTGGAAGGCGTCCGCGCCGGCGCCGTCGGCTGGATTGCCGGCCTGGTGAACGCCTTTCCGCGCGAATCCGTCGCCTTGTTCAACTATGCGCTGCGGGGCCGGACGGACAAGGCCGACGAACTTTACCGATGGTTTCTGCCCTTGCTGCGCCTGGACACCGTGCCGAAGTTCGTGCAGTTGATCAAACTGGTGCAACAGGAGGTCGGCCGGGGCAGCGAACGCGTACGCCCCCCGCGCTGTGTGTTGACCGGCGCCGAACGCCGGACGGCGCTGGCCACGCTCAAAGCGGCCTTGAAAACACGGCCGAAAATTCATTGACCGAAGGAATCGGCCAATCGTTGAATGGACGGCAAATGAATCACTCAATGGCTGAATGAACATGCAACTTGAAGGCCTTTCTCTCATCGGCGCGGCGCGCGACGGGCGCAGCGGAAAAAAATTTGCCGCCGTGAACCCGGCGACGGGCGCCGCGCTGCCGGGCGATTTTTTTTGCGCCACCGCGGCCGCAGTGGAGCGGGCGGCGCAACTGGCGGCGGAAGCGTTTGCCGTTTATTCGCGCTGGAGCGGCGCGCGGCGGCTGGAATTTCTGCGGCGCATTGCGGAATTGCTGGAAGCGAACGCCGGCGCCATTGTCCCACGCGCGAATCTGGAAACGGCGCTGCCGACAGCTCGTTTGCAAAGCGAACTGGCGCGGACGTGTTTTCAACTGCGCTTTTACGGCGAGGCGGCGGCCGGCGGACTGTGCAGCGGCGCGCGCATTGACCATGGCGACCCCCATCGCCAACCGCAACCCAAACCCGACGTGCGTTCCGTGATGCGACCGCTCGGGCCGGTCGCCGTTTTCGGGGCGAGCAATTTCCCGCTGGCTTATTCCGTGGCCGGCGGCGACACGGCGTCGGCTTTCGCGGCCGGCTGCCCGGTCATCGTCAAGGCGCATCCGGCGCATCCGGGCACTTCGGAAATCGTCGGCCGGCTGATCCAACAGGCCGCGCGCGAAACCGGCGCGCCGGAGGGAGTTTTTTCGCTGCTGTTCGACGACGGTTTCGATGTCGGCGCCGCGCTGGTGAAACATCCGCGGGTGAAGGCCGTGGGTTTCACCGGCTCGCGGCGCGGCGGGCGCGCGCTGATGGACCTGGCGGCGGCACGGCCGGAGCCCATCCCCGTCTATGCCGAAATGGGCAGCGTCAACCCCGTGTTCATTCTGCCCGGCGCCATGAAGGCAGGCGCCGAAACGATAGCCGCCGGATTGCACAGTTCGGTGACGCTCGGTGTGGGGCAGTTCTGCACCTGTCCGGGACTGGCGTTCATCGGTACGGACCCCGCGGCCGAATCTTTTCTGAAAAAACTGGAAACGTTGATGTCGTCCACGCCGCCGGGGGTGATGCTGACGGCGGGACTGCGCGCGAATTATCAAAGCGGTGTGGAAAAATTTTCACGCGCGCCGGGCGTGCGGTGCGCCGCGACCGGAACGGCCGGGGAAAATTCCGCCACGCAGGCGCGCGCGGCGTTGTTGGTGACAAAAGCGGAAACGTTTTTGAAAAACCGTGAATTGATGGACGAGGTCTTCGGCCCTTCCACCCTGGTGGTGGAATGCGTTTCGCGGGCCGAGATGCTGGAAGCCGCACGCCGGCTTGAAGGGCAATTGACGGCAACGATTCACGGCACGCCGGAGGAGCTGGCGGAAAATCGGGAGCTGGTGGAAATTCTGGAAACCAGGGCGGGCCGACTGATTTTCAACGGCTTCCCCACCGGCGTGGAAGTCTGCCACGCCATGATCCACGGCGGGCCGTATCCGGCCACCTCCGACGGGCGTTCCACCTCCGTCGGCACGCGCGCCATTGAGCGGTTTTTGCGGCCGGTGAGTTATCAGAATTTTCCCGAAGCGGCGCTGCCGGCCGAATTGCAGGAGACCAATCCGCTTCGACTCTGGCGCCTGGTGGACGGGGTCTGGCAAATCTGAAATGACCGCCGCAGCTCCGTGCGGGGATATTTGATAGGTGAGGGTGCATTTGGTCTATGGGGTTGCCGGGGGAAACGGCTATGATGAAAATACCGCGTCAAGGCAAATAAACGAGGATTCAACGTGCGCTACGAACCGATTGATCCACAACTGTTTGTTGAAAACCGCCAGCGGCTCAAACGCCTGCTGGCGCCCAATTCATTGGCCGTAGTCAACGCCAACGACGTGCTGCCCACCAATGGCGACGGCACCCTGGCGCTGGTGCCCAACGCCGATTTGTTTTACCTGACCGGCATCGAACAGGAACAGACGGTGCTGGTGTTGTATCCCGACGCCGAGGAGCCGAAGCATCGCGAGTTGCTGTTCCTGCGCGAACCCACCGAGGAAAACGAGTTGTGGGAGGGGCACAAACTGACGAAGGATGAGGCCCGCACCCTCAGTGGCATTCGCCACGTTCACTGGCTGTCGGAATTTCCCCGGCTCTTTCACCGGCTGATGTGCGAATGCGATCACGTTTATTTGAACCTCAACGAACATCCGCGCGCGGTGATCGAACTGGAAACCCGCGAGGCGCGATTTGCCGCCGAAACGGTGCGGCGGTACCCGCTGCACGATTATCGCCGCCTGGCGCCGCTGCTGCGCCAATTGCGCGCCGTCAAATCGAAAACGGAACTGGCCCTCATCCGCCGGGCCTGTGAACTGACCGCCGCCGGGTTCCTGCGCGTGCTCAAGTTTGTCAAACCCGGCGTGCGCGAGATGGAAGTGGAGGCGGAGCTGGCGCACGAATTCATCCGCCACGGCGGCAGCTTCGCCTATCTGCCGATCATCGCCACCGGCATCAACGCCTGCTGCCTGCATTACGTGGCCAACTCGGCCGTCTGCCGCGACGGCGAATTGTTGCTGCTGGACGTGGCCGCCGCCTACGCGAATTACAATGCAGACATGACGCGCACCATCCCCGTCAACGGCCGTTTCACCCCCCGCCAGAAAAAAGTCTATAACGCCGTATTGCAGGTCCTGCGGCAGTGCATTGCCGGACTCAAACCCGGAAAAAAAATCCTGGAATGGCAGCACGAGGCCGAGCAGATGATGGAAATGGCGCTGGTGGATTTGGGGCTGTTGTCCCTGCGCCAAATCAAGGAGCAGGACCCGGATCAGCCGGCCTTCAAAAAGTATTTCATGCACGGCGTGGGCCATCCTCTGGGACTGGGCGTTCACGACCCGGCGGTGATGGCGCAGTCCATTCAGGCCGGCTGGGTGATGACCGTCGAGCCGGCGATTTACGTTCGGGAAGAAGGCTTTGCCGTGCGGCTGGAAAACGACGTGTGGGTCACTGAAAAAGGCCCGGTGGACTTGATGGCCGGCGTGCCCATTGAAGCCGAAGAGATCGAAGAATTGATGAATTCAAAATCATTTTCCGGCAACGGCCGGAAAAACGTGTCGCCGGCCCCCGCCCTGCGCCGGCGCGAACTGGCCGTCAAATGAACCGCCTGCGCACTCTCATTTTTTTCCTGGCAGCAATCCTGCTCCCGGCCGCCCTCTTTGCGGACGAAAACGCCGGCGACAGCAGCCCGCCGAAAATTATGAACCTGAATCCGCCGGAGAAAGGATTTTTCGCCAAGGAACTCCTTTGCGACGGCATCCCCATCAAGGCGCCGGAGGTGGTCGCCGAGGGGGCGCTGCGTGAAGCGTGCCGGCGGATCTCCCGTGAACTGGAGCACTTGCCGATGGTGCGCTCCAATCTGATGACCGCCGGCGTGGAGGTGCACATTATCGGACAGCATCAGGTGACTTCCGACCTGCCGGAATTCCGCCGGCTCAAAGGCAAACCGCTACCGGAATATCACGGGGAAACGATTGACCAGCGGACGCGCGGCCTGGGCGGCCGGCTCGTTTCCTGCGGCGAGGAAAATCTGCTGCAACTGACCAACGACCATTATTACGGGCGCGACATTCTCACGCATGAATTTGCCCATGCCATCCGCCAATACGGCATTCCCCTGGACGTCGTCGAGCGCTTCAACCAACAATACCATCGTTCACTGGCCAATGGGCTTTGGCAAGGCGCCTACGCCGCATCCAATGCCGACGAATTTTTTGCCGAGCTGACCATGTGGTATTTCGGCACGCACGGGGATTTGCACATGACCGGCCCCAAACCGGCGGACGGCCCCGCCGGCCTCAAGGCCTACGACCCGGAAGCCTACCAACTCTTCGACGATTTCTACCAGGGGCGCATCCCCATTGCCAGGATGGAGCGCGGCCATCCGTGGACGGCCAATTCCAGCACCACCAACCGTTGGGCGCGCCCCCTCCGGCCCCACTGAATTCGCCGCCGGTTCACCGGCCACCGGTGGTTTCCCCGCCGGCGGTCTTGAGTTTCTTCCGGCGATATTCCGAAGGGCGCCAGCCGATCCATTTGGTAAAGGCGTTGGAGAAGACAAACGGGTTGTGATAGCCAACCTCTTGCGCGATGGATTCGATGGTCTGACTGGTGGTGGTCAGCAGCTCCGCCGCGCGCCGCATTCGCATGTAAATGACCTGGTGCATGGGGCTGCGACCGAGCTGACGGCGGCAGAGACGACGCAAATGTTCGTTGCTGTAGCCGGCCTCGCGCGCCAGTCGCGCCAGCGTCCAATCGTCCGCCAGATTGGCTGCCACCCGTTCCCAGAGCATTCGCAACTGGTCGGGGCGGTCGGAGGGTTGCGCAAATCGCAGCACGTAGGCGTGGATTAAATCCGTCCATTCCTGCATCAGCGACGGTTGCGCCGGACCGTTGCACTCATACATCAATCCCAGAATCGCCGATTGCAGCGGCAAGGGGTCGTAACGCGCCATCACCGGCGAGGTGGCGTCGGCAATGGGTCGTTGCCCCGGAGGCAATTGATAACAGACCCAGCAGAAATGCCATCGCGTGCCCGGCAGCGTTTCAAAGGCGTTCAGGGTGTGCGCCGGCAGCAGACAGGCGAACCCTTCCCGGCAGATGCGCCAGCGCCCGTCAATGAGCACCTTGCCGCGTCCGCCCAGACAGGCCAGAAAATACGTCGAGGTTTGTTTGGTGCGCACGATGCGCGTCAGATGCGTCGTCTCCTGAAAACCGATGTGCAGAATATGATACTGATTGAGCGCCTTGCAGATGGGAAAGCTGGAAATCCACGGCCGCGATTCCACATTGGCCGCCTGCACGCCACGCATTCGCGTGCGCGGCGAATGAATGGTCACATCCGCCACGGCGGAAAATTCCCCACCCGCCCCGGCTGCTGCAGCCGGTTGGTCCAGGCCGGTACTCTCCACTTCAATAGAAAGCATGACGCGATCCACTGCCCGCAAACTATCGGGTTGGGAGCACCGGGACAATTTCAAATTGGTGGAGGGGGAACCGGCTGGCGGCCGCAAACTGCCGGTACCCGCCGGGCCAATCATCGAATCACCACCAGAAGGTGGGGCAAGTGCCGTTATCCTCCGCTCCGCCCACACCGCCGTAACCTCGAACCGTCATGTCCTCAAACTTGCGCCACTGCACGTGCCCGTCCACGAACGCCACATTCCCCCCTCGAGGCACATTACCCTTCAGATGAGCCGTAAGGTGGGGTTTGGGATAGCTTCCAAAAATCGTGGTGTAGTTGTAACCGCCGGTGTATTTCTTGGCGGGATCATGCTGGCTGGTTTCCGAGATGGTCGCGCAGGCAATTAACACCCGGTCCACCGGGGCGCCCTGCCGAACGGTAATGGGGCCATACTTGATGCTTTGACCTTCAATGGTTCGATTGGCGTTGGTAGGGATCAAGGCCGGCGAGTTCCACAACGTCATGGCATAATCCAGCACTCGAAACGCCGGCGTGGCTGCGGAAGGCACACCGCCGTTGGCCCACCACCAGAGACGCAAATTGTCCTGATCCGTAAAACGGCTGCGCGTGCCGGGATCGTAACAGGATTTCTGGAATGTCGGACCGTTGGCCTGCAACATCACGTCGGCTGCCTTGCCGTCCAAATCCCAAATCCAGAAGCCGGATTGCGCTTCGGGAAAGTGATTGTTGTTGTCGTAGGCATACCCCAGCATGGCAATGCTCAACTGGTGCAGATTGCCCATGCACTGGGCGCGAATGGCCTTGTCTTTGGCCGCAGCCAAAGCCGGCAACAGCAGCGCCGCCAGAATGGCAATGATGGCGATGACCACCAGCAATTCGATGAGAGTAAATCCGGCGGCGGGGAGGTCTCGACGGCAGAGTTTCCACGCTGCCGAGCAGGACCCGTCGTTCGTTTGTTTGAAGTGTCTTTGCCGCAGGCACTCGGCGCTTTTTAGCGTGGCGGATGCTTTTCCGGTTGTCAGCATAATCATTGATTCACCAAACGGAAGAACAGGGTGGAATTGGTTACCGACACGGTGACGGTAGCCATACCGTTATTGGTCACCACCGTTGCCGGGAACGGTTGCCAATTCGCCGGCGACAGGGAGGGTGTGGCTTCCAGACTGAACGCGCCGCCAAAAATCGGCCAGCTCAACTGCACGCTCCCGCCACCGGAACCGCGGGCAGTAAGTGAGGGATGGAAGCTGGCCACGTCCAGCATGAAATGTTCAAACTGTACTGTCCGCGGATTGCCGCTGGTGCCGTCCCACGGCCCGGCCATGAGGCCCACCTGCATGGGTTGATTGGCAAACTGGGCGATGGAATAATGCGTCCGGTTGGGCACCTGTTTCCAGGGATCGGTGGGGTTTAACCGCTTGTAAAAATCAAATTCCGTTCCGTTCCGGCGAATGATTAACAGCCAAAAATTGCCGTCACCTTGATCAAGTTGACTGTTCTGAACAACCGCGCCATCCAGATTGCGGCGGGCGTAGGTGCCAATGCCATACTCGTCGAAACGCGTCAGCGAAACCCAGTATTCGCCGGCATCGTTGGTGCCGCCGCTGTTGGGCACCACGTAACCCAGCGGCCAGCCGCTGAGGCCGTTGCTGATGGCATAAGCGCGAGCCAACAAACCGGGTTGATTGAAAGCCGCCACGTCGAAGGAACGGATATGCACCGCCGCCTGAAAATCACCCGGCACATTTTTGAACAGGAAGAAGCCGCCGCTGGCGGTGTTTTCCCAGCCATCGCCGGCGGCGGTGATGGTCAGCACGTTGTTGCTGGTAATGTTGGCATCCGCCACGAAGGCTCCGGAGTTAGCCAGTGGCACGTACAACGAGCCGGGAATGGGATTGGTTGCCGGATTGGGATTGTAAAGTCCGTCCCATCCGGATCCGGTCACCCCGGCGGCCAGATAATCATGGCTGACGCCGAACTCGTCGGTGAAGGTCGGCGGGCGAACCGTGACATTCGCCACGTTGGTATAGTTACCCAGAGAGACCGTGACCGCGGCTGTTCCATTGCTGATGCCGGTCAACACTCCGTTTAATATCTTGATGATGTTGGTGTCGCCGGAAGTGTAAGTGGCCGATGAACTGCTGATGGGCACCAACGTGCCGTCGCTGGCCACGCCTTGAACCAAGACCGTTCCAATGCCGCCTTCCGGTATCCCGCCCGGCACGGAAGCAACGATGTTGGTAATGCTGGCGTCAACCAAGTTACCCGTGGCGCCCGTCGCCGAGTTGAATCGGGTGGAAGTACCCGTCCCGGCAAAGGTATAAATCGCCGCATAATACAACTGGCCGGCAGTCAACCCGGTCACCGTTACCGTATTATTGGTTGAGGCAGGAGGGTTATTGGACACAAAAACCACGTAGTTATGGCCGCCCAAGTCCGTTCCCTGACCAAAAACCGCGTTACCCGTCGGCAAAGCGCCGACCGGCGGCTGCGCCGTCACCGGGCCGCCCTGGCGCATAACGACCATACTGGGAACAGGATTGCCATTGCCGTCGGCGGCCACCCAGTTCAGCGTAACAGACAGGTCGCTGGGATTGAGCGTCAGGACCAGGTTGGTGGCGGGCGGCGGCGGCGGATTGGTGCTGGTGATCCCGGCAGCATCCAGTTGGAACCGGTCGAAGGTGGTAATGCCATTGACACCGGCAGTGGATTGTTGCGCCAGCCCGACTTCCATCGGGGCATCGTTGGTCGCCGCCGTCAGAACGACATTAGTCGTCAACACCCACAAATCATTCGTCGCTGCCCGTTCATAGAAATAAAAGTTGGTGGAGTTAACCCGCTGGATAAGCAGCCAGCCGTCTGTAGCCGAAGGACCCGCAGCCAGAACTGTGGTATTGGCGTTGGCGCGAGTCACGCGCACGGAGGTGGTGCCGTTTTGAACCTTCCAGTAATTGACATGATTTTCCTGGCCGGCCGGCCCCGGCCCGGCATTGACCGGGTTATACAATCGAGCCATCAGCCCGGCAACAACGCCGTTCAATACATTCATATTTTGGATGTGCACCACCGCTTGAAAATCTCCCGAGACGCCATGGTTGGCGCCCGGCACAATTTTGAAGAGGAACGGGCCGTCGTCGGGACGCCCCTGCCAATCCGACTGCACCGACGACAGGTAAAGGCCATTGGTGTCGGTGATTTGCGAATCCAGGGTGAGCGTGGAGCCGGCACCATCATTACCCGCCACTGCACCGGGAACGTCGCCGAAATTCAAAAAGAGACCGTCATAAGGCGACCCGGCCACGCCGCTGGCCACATAGTCATGCGGAGTGGAAAAATCGTCGGCAAAGGCCATGGCATGAACCGAAACCGTCAGGGAAGGTTGAAAACTGCCGAAGGTGGCGGTGATCGTGGCCGAACCGGTGGAAAGGCCGCTGACCACACCGACGGCATTGACGTTGGCCACCGTCGGGTCACTCGAACTCCAGGTCGCGTTGGCTGTCTGATCGGAATCGGTTTCTCCCGTGCTGAAGTCCGCCAACAATCGCAACGCCGTCGCTCCACCCGTCGGGAGATTGGTCGAGGCCGCCACCATTCTCACCTGGTTGATCACTCCCGGCCCCGGAAAACTGTTGGTGGCCGGGCTGGCGGTGTT
>DASRCU010000162.1:0-1736 GCA_035652955.1 Verrucomicrobiia bacterium
GGTCGTCGTTTGCATATTCCTCTGACGCACTTTCAAAGCATCCGTTCAAAAGAGTTTTGCAGAGGTCTCAATTCGTAAATGTGCCGCCGCCGTCGCTGCCGGTGATCGTGACCAGGTACTGGTCAATCGGACTGTTGCCGGGATTCGGCGCTTGCCACGTGGCGGTGAGGGTGTCCGTGTTGCCCGAGGGATCGCCGGCCGGCCAACTCGCCGTGACTCCGGTGGGAGCAGAAGGCGGAATCGTGGCAGGCGACGTGTTTATATTGATTGGCGTTGACGCAGGACTGGACCCTCCAATGGTCGTGCTCACGATTGTAATTTGATAGGTGGTCTGCGGCTGCAATGTTGGAATGAGTCCAGCCATGACTGGCCCTGTTACGGTGACCGTCAGGTTGGATGCGGTTGAGTTGACCGGTGTTGCCGTGATGGTGGAGGAAGTGATCGCCACCGGATTCACACCGCTCGGCGTCCAGGATACCTGAAATTGATCGTTGGATTGATGGGCAGTTACTCCAGTTGGTGCCGCCGGAACTGGAACGACGAGGTACGCCACCGATCCGCTATTGTAAATAGCATCACCGAATCCGTCGGTGCCGGTGGTTGGATCGACCGTAACCCCGTTCGTCAACGGGATTGCGGAAATGACGTTACCTGAGAAATCCCAGGTCACGGCCGCGGCCGTCGTGTGGGTGGTTGTCTGATAGCCGCCGCCGCGACCGCTGCCGCCGCACGAGGTGGACATATTCACCACGCCGCTGGGATATCCGTTGCTGGCATCAAATCCGGCGCTTAACTGTTCCTGAATCCCGCCACAATCGTAACCGAGGATGGAGAAGGCAGTGGACTGCGGCAGCACCAGGCTCAACGGCTTTTGAACGACCAGCCGGTAAAAACCCGGGCCGCCTGAAATCGCATTGGTGATGGTAACTGCTCTCACGGTTCCGTTGCCGGGAATTCCTGATTGAACGCTGGACCAAGGCTGCAGGTCCGGGCTCGTTTGCACGCTATAGAAATTCGGGCTGGTGGTCGGGAACGACAGAATCAAATCGGCGCCCGAGGGGGTCACGGTCAGGCCCCCGGCGGCAGAATCACTGCCGCCGCAGAACCGGACCCGGCGAAAACTGCGGCCAAAAGGGATGCGACAACACGAGCCGGGGAGGAACAGCTTCTGATAATGGTTTTCATAAGGTTTCCTTGCCACGGAAGCTGATTCCGGCGGGAACCATAATCAAGCCTTCGATTCCGTTGATGGCGAGTCTCTTGTGTGGAATGTCTTTTTCACCGATCTTCATTTGGCCTGCGATCGGTCATTTCGCGCCCTTGCCGCTGCGCCAATTCGGCAGTAAAACAGTCTGCATGAGCGCGACGAACGATGACTTGGTCAAAGCGGTAGAACTGGCGTTGGCCGGCAAGTGGGATGCCGCACACGAACTGGTCCAGAAATACGAAGCCGATGCCACGGCAGGATGGATTCATGCCGTGCTGCACAAAATCGAAGGCGACTCGGGCAACGCCCGCTATTGGTACCGTCGCGCGAACCGGATGGAAAATGTCGATGACGAACCGCGTGTAGAGTTGGCCGCCATTCAGGCTGAATTAACCGAGGCTCGCCGCGACGGATCGTCCGGCTGACGGAGTTGGCGCAGCCTTGAGAACGAGTCGGTTCATCGATAATTCATCCGCTCAAGATCGGCAATCAGTCCGGGGCCGGCCGGATTCCAGCCCAGCTTCTTTCG
>DASRCU010000163.1:0-8814 GCA_035652955.1 Verrucomicrobiia bacterium
CGTTGCAATTGTTTCTGGAACAACCGGCACAGGTGGGAGGCGGTGCTGAAACCAGTGCGCCGGGCGATTTCATCCAGCCGCAGATCGGTCTGTTGCAGCAGCGAGCAGGCACGGACCATGCGCCGGCGCACAATCTCGTCATGGATGCTGCACCCCAGCCAGCGCCGGAAGCGCTGTTCCAGATCAGTGCGGGAACGGTTCACATGCGCCAGCACATCTTTAACGGCGATGCCCTGATGGAGGTGGTCGCGGATGAATCGCACGGCTTGAACGGCGATCGGGTCCTCAATAGCCACCACGTCGGTGGAGGCGCGCTCGACCACGCGCAAGGGCGGGATGAGCGTCAACTCGTCACGAATGCGCCGACCCTGCATTATTCGGTCCAACAACGCCGCCGCCTCGTAGCCGAGCCGCTCAGTATCCGGCTCGATGCTGGTGAGAGACGGCTCGCACAGATTGCACAACACATCGTCGTTGTCCACGCCCATGACGGCGACTTCTTCGGGCACCTTGATGCCGTGTTCGCGGCAGGCGTTGAGCACCTGCTGGGCGCGCACGTCGTTGCAGGCAAACAAAGCCAGAGGGCGCGGCTGGCGTTTGAGCCATCGGGCGATGGCGTTTTCCATGCTCAACCCGTGTTGTTCAACTGCCTGAATATGCGAACGGGAGCCGGAAGGCAGCGGCGGAGAAAACACGCCCAGGGGAATGTTTTTTTCAGCCAGACGGGCGGCAAATGCCGCCTGCCGCCGCTCCGAAAACGGCACCCGCCGGTAACCGCAAAAGGCAAAGTGTTGAAAGCCGGCCTGCAGAAAAAAATCGGCGGCCAGCCGCGCCACTGCCTCGGCGTCCGTGTCAAAGGCGGGAATCTCTCTGAAACGCGCGTTGCCCAGCACGTCCACGACGGGCACGTCCAATTTCCGAAGGGCGGCGGCCATGCGACGATCTTCAATGCGTGCAATGATGCCGTGCCCCTTCCAGCGTTTCAGCCAGGTGGGAATGCCGCTGTGCAATTCGCGCTCCTCGATGAAAAAGGACCACGACCCGCGCTCGTGGGCGAATTGAGCAATGCCCCGCAGGATGCCGCGCCCGTAGGTACGGGAGCTTTCAATCAGCAGGGCCACACGAGGGAGGCGGGCGGTCATGACGTGAATGGGGAAACACCGCCCCTCCCTTGAACTTTCTGCATCCGGTAATTGCTCGACTTAAGCTTCATGGGATGTTCGTGTCGGATGGGAGCTGTTTATCACCGGCTTTTGTCGCCGCGGGCGATGAAGGAAAGTCGGCTGGCGTCTTTGTTTCCGTTGGCCGTCAGGGTCAGGAAGATTTCTTCCAGAGCGCCGGTGGTGCCGCTTTGCTGGCGCAATTCCTCGCGGGTGCCGGCGGCGATGAGGCGGCCGCCGTGGAGGATGCCAATGCGGTCGGCCATTTCCTCGGCCACGCTTAATTCGTGGGTGGACAGCAGCACGGTCATGCCGTTTTGCGAACGTTCCTTGAGGACGTCCTTGACGACGCGGGCGTGCTGGGGGTCCAGTCCCACCATCGGCTCGTCAATGAGGAAAACTTCCGGGCGATGGAGGAGCGCCGAGGCGATAGCCACCCGCTGACGGGTGCCGTGCGAGAGGCTTTCCAGCGGCAGATGCAGGAAGTCCTGCAGGTTGAAGCGGTCGGTCAATTCCCGCGCCTCGGTTTCCATGATTTCATCGGGCAGTTGAAATAATTGGCCGGTGAACCGGAAAAACTCCCAGGGTGTGAGTTTGTCGTAGAGGAATGGGAAATCCGGGACGTAAGCGAGGCGGCGGCGGGCTTCGAGCGGTTGGCGTTGCACGTCGAAACCGCACAAGCGCGCAGAGCCAGAGGTGGGTTTCAACAGGCCGGCGATGAGCTTAAAGGTGGTGGTTTTGCCGGCGGCGTTGGGGCCGAGCATGACGAAAAATTCGCCACGCGGAATGGTGAGGGTCAGGTCGTTGACCGCCGTCAGGGCGCCGAATTTCTTGACCAGGTGGATCAGTTCGATCACGGCTCGCTCCATTCGTCCACGGCGGCGACCAGGCCGCCGGGCAGTTCCACGCGCAGAATTTCGCCCAGGGTGCTGACGTCTATGACGATGGGGTGCTCCAGCACACTCGTCCGAAGGCGATAGACGGAAACGTAGGTGTGCCCCAAGCGCAGGCGGTCCAGGTGCGCCTCCCAGCGCAGGCCCGAAGAAAACGTGCTGGGGTTGGGTACCGGCATGGGCCAATTAAATTCGTCCAGCCAGCCATCGCCGAAATTCCGGTCCAACCAATGGAGCAGCGCGGTCGGATTCTGAAGTTCCTGAAAGGTGAACTCCCGCTGGGCGGTCACGCCGGCGCCGGTCAACTGCACGGAAACGATCTGGTTGGTGGTGGCGGCGCTGATTCCGAGGCTGGCGTCCCGGGCAGTGATTTTCAGGTTCAATTCGCGCCAGACGCCATCCGGCCCGAATTGGATCCTCCCGTCAAACTTGACCCGATTGGTAAAATCGCCCCAGCCGACATTTCCATTGACGCGGATTTGGTAGCCGGCACGCGGTGGAAATCCTGGCGGGGGGACTTTGTCCGCGTCGAGTGCCGCCATTTCCTGTTCCACGCCGGTGGAGAATTCGGCAAAACCGGTTTTTTCTCCATTTTGATAAACGCTCAAGGAGGAGGGGTCCGGGGCAGTGAGAATTTTATGCCAAACCAGCCGCACTGGCACGGGGATTTCGCTGCCGTGCGAACCGTATTCGGTCCGCCACAGCAGTATGTTCATGGCGACCCAGAACGCAGCAATCAGAAGGAAGAGAATCCGGGAAATCATGTTCAAGGCGGGGGAAGGTTCAACACCTGGCCCACGCGGATGCGGTTCAGGTCAACGCCGGGATTGGCCGCCTGGAGCGCGCTGAATTTGACGCCGGTTTTGCGACAAATGGCCATGGCGGTTTCCCCGGCCACCACCATGTGCCTGCGCGGCGCGGCGGCGCGGGTGACCGGCTCGATTTGGCGGCGGGCCGGCGGGGGCGCGGGGGCGGTTGGGGCTGGTTGCGGTTGCGTTTCCAAAGACATCGCGGGTGCGGTGGCGGCGGTGCTGGCCGATGGAGACGCGGAATTTGGCTGCGGGGCGGCCGCTGGGGCCGTTTGCTGCGCGGCATACCAGGCATTCCACTGCCTGACCAGATCGGTGAGGTGATCCACCTGCGCCTGCAACTGCCGGTTTTGCTCCAGGAGGTTTTCGAGTTGTTGTTGCGCGGCGGGCGCGCTGGGCAGCGGCATGACGTCGGCGGCCAATTGTTGTTTGCAGGCTTCGATGTGCTGCCGGATGATGGCGGCGTTGCCGGCATTGGGATTCAATTTCAAATACTGCTCATAGTGATAAATGGCGGCGGCGGGGTCGGGCACTTTCTGTTCATACAGCCAGCCCAGCTCGAAATGAGCGGCGGCAGAACGGGGGTTGACTTCGAGGGATTGCTCAAACGCCTCCACAGCGCCGGTGTAATCCATGGCGTTGACGCGGCTTTTGCCCAAAAGAAAATGAGGTTCCCTTTCCTCATCGGCCTGGCCGGGAGCGGGGGAACAGCCGGCGAGCGCCGCGCCCAGCGCCAGGATGAGCGCGCCGATCCACCACCGTTCCCCGAAACGAATTCCAAGCGACATCCAGCCGACAATAAACGAACGGCGCGCCGCGCGCAATTGCGTGCTGGAAACGGCTTGAGCTTTGTCCACCGGCGGCGCAAGCTGGCGGAGGGCGCGCGCGTGGCGGAACTGGCAGACGCGCCGGACTTAGGATCCGGTTCCGAAAGGATTGGAGGTTCGAGTCCTCTCGCGCGCACCAGCAACGTGCCGAATCGGGCGCTCAAAAACTCCGCGGTCGGCCCGCAAAGGGGAGCGGGGTGCGCCGCAAAACCAAAATTATTTTCAAAAAAGAGTTGCTGCGGCCGGATGGGGCGGCTACAACGGGGCGCGGCAGAAAACGCTCGACGGTCTGCCGCTTGGCCGCTACATCGGTTCCTCACGACCAGGTGAAGTGTCGGCATGATGAATGAATTTTTTGCTGTTGTCGTGGGGGCCGCTGCCAATCAGGCGGAACTCCTCTACGTCTGGAATCGGGCGAGACCGGAAGCCAAGGTCATCATCGTCATCCTCATCCTTTTTTCCATCATTGCCTGGTCGGTGATGGTTTACAAGGGGTTGCAAATGCGTCGCGCGCGAAAGCTGAATTATTATTTCTACGAGGAATTCCGCTCGCAGAAAGGGGTGCTGGACATTTTCGACCGCAAATTGCAGGTGGAAGGCTGTCCGTTGTACGAAGTTTATCGCACGGGCTGCACCCACCTGGATGCGCGGTTGCGCGGGCCGGGCGGCGGGCGCAGCAAACAAAGCGTCACGCTCAAAAACATGGAGCACGTCAAACGCGCCATCGAAAATGTGGTGGCTCAGGAATCGCTCAAGCTGGAATCGGGGCTGATCCTGCTGGCGATTGCCGTTAGCGGCGCGCCGTTCATGGGATTGCTGGGCACGGTTTGGGGAGTGATGAGCGCGTTCGCGGAAATTGCGCAAGCCCCGCAGGGCGTGGCGTCGCTGGCGGCCATGGCGCCGGGTGTCTCGGCGGCATTGATCACCACCGTGGCCGGCCTGCTCGTAGCCATTCCCTCCATGTTCGGCTACAATTATCTGGTGCATCACCTCCGGGTGTTCACCGTGGGGCTGGACAATTTTGCCCAGGAATTGGTGTCTAAAATGGAAATGGAATTTTTGACGGAGGAATGACCGGAAGAATCGCGTTTGACCTTTCGGCGCCGCCGGAAGCGTGAAACGTCAGACACCCATGAGACGTTTTTCACAAAGAAGTCATCTGGTGACGTTGAGCGAGATCAACATCACGCCGCTGCTGGATCTGGCGTTCGTGCTGTTGATCATTTTCGTCATTACCACGCCGCTGCTGGAGCGGGGGCTGGACTTGAACCTGCCCAAGGCCAGCGGCCAGCCGGACCGCCCCATCAATCCGCACAACGTCCGCACCGTGGACATTACCAGCAGCGGGGTCTATTTTTTCAATCGCCAGCGGATGAGCCTCGGCGAATTGGTGGCGCGACTGGCGGCCGATTACCGCGCCAATCCGAACCTCATCGTCTATGTCCGCGCCGACGAAAACGGGCCTTACAAATACGTGGCGGCGTTGCTGGACGGCTGTCAGCGTGCCGGCATCACCCGCTACTCGCTGCGCACCGAACCCGGCCAATAAGCCAAATGAACCGGCTGCAAAAAAAGTGCGTCATCGCCACGGCAGCAGCTCATCTGCTGCTGCTGACGCTGTTGGTCGTCGGTCCGGCGTTTTACAATCCGCGGCCCAGGCCCGACCAGGCGCCGGTGCTCGACGTCATCCCGGCAAATTTGATTGATGCCGCGCTCAACAGCGGCGTGCGCCACGCTGCACCGCCGCCTCCCACGTCGCAACCTTTGTTGGCGCCGCCGCCCCAAACGTCACTGTTGCCGCCTCCGCCTTTGCCGAAACCGGCCGTCCCGCCGCCGCCGGAACCCAAACCGTCATTCACCGAGCGAGTGGAGAAATTTTTCAAACCGGAGCCGAGGCCGGAGCCGGCCAGGCCGAACATCCAGCCCGCCGCGCCCAGACCGGAACGCACGGAGCACAAAATCCAGCCCAACCTCACGCCGGTCATCCGCAATGCACCGGCCAATTCCAAGGCCAATACCCCTCCGGAACATTCGCGGGACAACGAGCGCGCGCTCTACAACGCGATTCAGACGTTGAAAAAGAATCTTGCCCCGGCGATGACCATTGACATGCCCGGCGACAGCACCGTCGCCTACGCCAACTACGCCGCCATTGTTCGCAGCGTTTATGAACACGCGTGGATTCCCCCGGACAACGCCCGCGAGGACGCCGATGTGAAAGCGCGGGTGACCATCGCCCGCGATGGCACAGTGATTTCCGCGCGCATCCTGGAACCGTCCGGCGACCCGGCCACAGACGATTCGGTTCAGCGAACCCTCAACCGCGTCAAAATTATTGCCCCGTTTCCCGACGATTCGACGGATCAGGAACGGACCTACGTGATTCACTTCAACCTCAAAGCCAAGAGAATGATGGAATGAAAAGACCTGTGGCCACTCAAAACCGGAATCGCAAAACAGCGCGAACCATCGGCGAACGGTCGCCTTCCCCGGCGTATCTGGAACGGCAGCGGCAGGCCGAACCCAACGCCGCGTTGAACCGCGCGGCACCGCTGCCCCAGCGGCGTCGCCGCCAACGCCCATGCGGACGGCGCTTGTTTGCCGCCGCCCTTGGGAAATTCTGCCTGCCGGTTCTGCTGGTGATCGCCGGCGCCAACGTTTCGCACAGCCAGAATGAAATTGTCATCGTAAAGGAGCAGCCCATCGGGCTGACGCCGCCTGTTCCCGTCTCGCTGGAAGGATTTACCGGCGAGGTGGAGAACGTTTTGAAATTTGATCTTTACGTGCAGGGTTTCGCCTTTGTGGCGCCCGACGCCGCGCAATATCAAATTCGCGGCAGCAATACCGGCGACGTGGTCGGCACCGTCACCGATAAATACGCGGGCAAGGCGTTGCTTTCGCGTCGTTACACCGGCGCGTCCCTGCTGGCCCAGGCGCATCTGTTCGCCGACGACATTGTCCTGGCCATCACCGGCAAAAAAGGCATTGCGCAAACGCGCATTGCCTTCAAGGCGCAGCCGACCGGCAGCGGCCCCGGGGAAATTTATGTGGCCGACTTCGATGGTTATGAAGCCCAGGCGCTGACTTCCGACGGCGCCATTGTGGCCGCTCCGGCGTGGGTGCCGGGCCGGCAGGCGCTGTGCTACACCAGTTACAAACTCGGCAACCCGGACATTTTTTACCACGATTTGAGCACCGGGCAGCGGCGCGTGCTGGCGGGATACTCAGGCCTCAACACCAGCGCGGCGGTGTCGCCGGACGGCTCGAAAGTGGCGATGATCCTGAGCAAGGCCGGCAGCCCGAACGTCTGGATCTGCAACATTGACGGCTCGAATTTGAAACGCTTGACGACGGGCATCGAGGATTCCTCCCCCTGCTGGTCGCCGGATGGTCAATGGATCTGCTTCGCGACCAAGACGGGCCGGTCGGAGCGCCGCCGCCTGGCAAAAATCTCAGTCCACGGCGGAGAAATCCATTATTTCAATACCGCCGGCGTGGTCAATCCCAGCGAGCCGGACTGGTCACCGGACAACCGGTGGATCGCGTTCACTTCACAGATGGGCGAGTTTGACATTTGCGTCATGCCGGCCGACAACCACGCCCCTCCCACCATCCTGGTGCGCGGCGAGGACCCCTCCTGGGCGCCGAATTCGCGGACGCTCATTTTCAATCGCTCGGTCGGTTACCGGCAAACCTTGTCTGTGCTTGACGTGCTGACCAAACAATACAAGGATATTCCCCGGATTTCGGGCAGCGACTCCGAACCGTGCTGGGAGAGATAGCGAGTGAATTTTCCGCAACGCAACCAAGTTTGAACCTAAAGGACAAGTATGAAAATCATCAAACCCATTTACCCACTGGCCTTGGCGCTGGCCGCCACCCTGGTCGCCACCGGCTGCAAACACAAACCCGTCGGTCTGACGCCGCTGCCCAACGGCCCCACACCGGTGGTGTCCACTCCAGGTCCCGGCAACCCGCTTGGCCCCGGGTCGCAGGCCATGGGAAGCTCCGGGGCGGGCAGCACGGAGATTCCCACCGCGCCGCTGGATTATTTTGAAGGGATGATTAAAGACCGGACGGCACTGGCGCCTTACACCATTCACTTTGCCTTCGACAGCGCCGTCATCCGCTCCAGTGATCAGGCCAATTTACAGGCCGTGGCGCAGCAACTGGCCGCTCACCCCGATTGCAAGCTGCTCATTGAAGGCAATTGCGACGAACGCGGCACGGAAGAATACAATCGCGCCCTGGGCGAGCGTCGCGCCTTGGCTGCCCGCGAAGCCCTGGCCAACCTGGGTGTGGACCCCAGCCGCATCCGCACCATCAGTTACGGCAAGGACAATCCGGTGGATCCGGGCCACAACGAGGCGGCGTGGGCGAAAAACCGCCGCGACGATTTCGTGCTTTTGCACCCGAAACCCGGCACGTGAACCGAAACCGCGGCTGTTCCCGTTCCGCCCGTCCCTTGCGGTCAGGCAAGGCGGGGGCGTGTTTTGTGGCTTTACTTTCGGTCAAACGGGCGTAGTTTTTCAAGAAGGCGAGAAATATGAATACGTTATTCGCATGGGCGCCCAGCGGCGGTGAAATCATTCTGGTGCTGGCCGTGGTTTTGATCCTGTTCGGGGCGAAAAAAATTCCCGAACTGGCCAAGGGCCTGGGCACCGGCATTCGAGAGTTCAAAAAAGCCACGCGGGAAGTGACCGAGGAAATCCAGAACGCCGCCGAGGATAAACCCGCCGCGCCAAACAACAAAATTGCCGCCAACACCGCCCCGCCCAGCCAAACGGTGCCGCAATCCAGCCCCCCGCCCAAAGCCTGAAGTCCCCGCATGGCCGGAGACCCGGAAACGGAACGTCCCGACGAGGCCGAAGGCGGCCCGGTCAAAACCTTCCTCGAGCATCTCGAAGATTTCCGCTGGGTGCTGATCAAGAGCGCCGTGGCGTTGACGCTGGCCATGCTGGTCTGCCTGCTGGCCGGCAACTATGTCGTGGCCATCCTCAAATGGCCGCTGACGCGCGCCACCTTTTCCTATCCCGGCACCAATCCGGTGGTCACCGTCAATTTCGGAACGAATCATCTGGGACGTTTTGTGCTCTCTGCCGAAGAACAAAGGCATTTGAACCTT
>DASRCU010000164.1:0-2129 GCA_035652955.1 Verrucomicrobiia bacterium
CGAAAGGATCGTGCAGCCGTCGACATGAATGTCCTGGTTGTCCCAGGTTTTGCCCGACGCATCGGTCGGCCCGAGGGCGTAGTCCGACTTCAGGCACATGGCGTCGTCGCTGCCCTCGATGTCGCAATTGCTGATGTCGTAGTGCTGGCCGTTGACCAGGTCGAAGGCGTCGCGCTGGTTGCTGTCCTTGATATTGACGCCGGTCATGGTCACGTTGTTCGTGCCCTGGGTGAAGAGGCCGAACCAGCCGCCGTTCTTGATCGTGAAACCCGAAAGGATCACGCCGTCGCACTGTTTCAGGCAGACGCCCTTGGTGCCGATTCCGCTGCCGCTAGTGGGCTGGCCGGTTTTGAGGGCGCCGTTGCCGTCGATCGTGCCGGGACCGGTGATGCCGATGTTGGTGGCGCCGTCGGCCCAGATCAGGGCGTCGTGAAAATGATCGTGCCCATAGTCCTGGTAGGATGACCAGGAGCTGTTTTCCGTCTCCGGTCCGTTGATCTTGCCGGAGTTACCCTTGATGGTGGAACCGGAGTCGAGCTGAAGTGTGACGTTGCTTGGAATCTGGAGGGAACCGCACAGATAGGTGCCGGAGGGAAACTCCACCACCCCGCCGCCGGCGGTGCTGGCGGCGGAAATCGCCTTGGTCACGGCGCTGGTGTCATCGGTCGTGCCGTTGCCGGTGGCGCTGTAGGGGGAATTTTTGACGTTATAAGTGGCCGCATGGGCCGCGACGGCTCCGGCCAGTGCCATGCCCAGGATCAGGCGGCGGCGAACGGACGGGGAGATGAAGGGATGGCCAGGATGGCTCCCGGCAGAAGAAAACATGGTTTTCATAGGATGGAACTAAGCGGAGGTTAGCGGCGTTCGCGCGGGCGATTGGGAGGAAAGCGTCGGCAAAATCCGCATAGGGGATTCTGCCCAGAACCCTAGAAATCCGTTTTTATAATTTTTTCCAAGACGGAATAACTAGCCCGACTTTTTATCGAACGAATATGCTACCGGTGATCCAGCGAATTGCATTATATATTTTATATATAATCGATTGCAGCTTCATTATATCAAATTATGTGCATTTTAAATTGTTTTTTATTAGCATTTTGTAACACAATTATCCATTTCTGATCATGTCTCCGGCAATGGAAGCCTTAAAATTGGCGTCAGTCGCTGGCGTCTGCCACATCGAGAAAAAATCTTCGATAGGGGTAATTAATATGTCAAAACAGACGATCTTATCTGAGTAATAACCCCCAGAAATGCCTGCCGTCTCCCGCCGTTTTTTGCGTCACCAGGTCCAGCGCACGCCGCCGTGGGCAAAACGCGGCGGACCGACATTGAGCGGACCGTTCGCACTCCCCAGTCCGGTCTCCACCTGGGCGTTGAAAATATTTTCCACGGACAAAAAAACCTCCACCTCCTGGCCGAACCGCCGCGACACCGCCAGGTCGACGGTGGTGGCGGAGGCAAGCTGAAGCGTGTTTTGATCGTCATCAAACTGTGAGCTGACCCAGCGCAAACGTCCGGTGACGTGGAGACCGGCGGGGGCGAGCCAGTCGACGCTCAACACCAGGTTGTGCCGCGGCACTTCCGGCAGCCGCTTTCCCACCGAGGAGGTCTGGACCGCGCTGGCGACTTTGGCATCGTCGAGGAGATAACTGGTTTCCAGCCGGAGGCCCGGCACCGGCCGCCAGTGGACGGACGCCTCCAAACCGCGCACCCGGACGGTATCGAGATTCTGGCGCTGGATGGCGAGGCCGCCGGCAGGCACGAAACCGAAGCCGGGGATGTTTCCCGGCCCGCGCCCGACCGTGACGTTGCCCACGGCATGATGAAGATCGTTGAGGAAGACAGTGACGGCGGCGCCGGCCGGCTCGCGACCGAGGTCAAGCCCCACCTCGCCGCCGTCGAGCGTTTCGACCGCCAGGGAGGGATTCGCCTCGGTGATGTTGTTGCCGACGCGAAACGGCCGGTAGTATTCGTTCAAGGTGGGGAGGCGGAAAGCACGGTAGATGTCGACCCGCGCGCGCGCCCACGGCGCGGCCTGCCAGACGAGTCCGGCGGTGGGGTTGAATTCCGCTCCGCTTTTGCCCGGGTAGGAATCGAGGCGGGTGGCGGCCTGGGTGAGAAGGGAA
>DASRCU010000165.1:0-28366 GCA_035652955.1 Verrucomicrobiia bacterium
CCCGGCTGGCGAACGGCCCGCTGGAAGCTTCCTACAGTTATCCCAGCGGTCACTCGACAGAATCCATGGTATTGGCACTGGTGCTGGCGGAATTGTTTCCCGAACAGCGGGACGCGCTGATCGCTGAGGCTCGTGACATCGGCTGGCATCGGGTGCAAATCGCCCGGCATTATCCCACCGACATCTACGCCGGCCGTGTGCTGGCCCAGGCCATCGTGCGGAAACTAAACGCCTGCGCCGCTTTTCGGCAGGACCTGGCGGCGGCTCGTGCGGAAATCACCGCCGCAAAAGAAACAACAGCCCGGTGACAACGCCGCACAGTGGGAGAGATTATTTTGGCCCCAAGAAACTCTTTAAAATCTTTGGCGTCCTGGCTGGCCTGAGTGTAAAAAGCAAATCGCCGAAAACTCCCCGAATGGGTTGGGCACAAAGCTATGCGTCCAAATCATCTTCAATACAAAGATGAGGATGGATGTTGGACAGTGGCAAATCTCTTCAATGAGGTCAGACGTGCGAGGGGTTGGATCTTGAAGACCACCGAGTCGGTCAACTGCCGATTGAAACCCCTTTCAACAATCCGTCTGCCTTCTCCGCTTTTATCCCTTCCGCACCGGCTTAAGTGCTGCCTCAATTCACAGGAAGGTCAATTTTCAACTAAGGCGGACCAGAAAACCATCGGCACTCTGGCGGCTGGCTGATGTGACGGTTCCGAGCGGCGCCAGGTTTTCTTTTGCAAATCGCGGGATCTGCATGGCCAGTACAAATCGGGGCTGGGAATATCGGCGGCTTGCCAGTCTTTCAAATTTCGAGTAACTCGAAGGTGAAAATGATTTATGAATTTTAGCAAATCAGCCGCCTTATTGTTGGGAACTGGATTGTTGACCGCGGTTGTCCAGGCGTCGCTGCCACCGGTGGACGAAACGCTGCCAATGGTTGGCACCGACGCGCACGGACATGCGTACCCGGGGGCGACGGTGCCATTTGGCATGGTGCAGTTAAGCCCCGACACGCGCACCGAAACCTGGGACGGTTGCTCGGGTTATCATTATTCCGACACAGCGATTCTGGGGTTCAGCCACACGCATTTGAGCGGCACAGGTGCGGCCTGTCTGGGCGATGTGCTGTTAATGCCCACCATCGGCGAGGTGCATTGGAACGCCGGCACGCCGGGCGATGGGTACGCCTCGAAATTTTCCCACGCGCAGGAGGTCGCCACGCCGGGTTATTACCGCGTGTTTCTGGAAACGCCCAAAGTCACGGCGGAACTCACCGCCACAGAGCGGTGCGGCTTTCACCAATACACTTTTCCAGCCTCTGACCAGGCGCATTTCATCCTGGACCTGGCGCACGGTATCGGCAATCGGCCGGTGGAAGCAGCGCTGCATGTGGAAAATGATCACACCGTCAGTGGCTACCGCATTTCTGAAGGCTGGGGGGGGCGGCGGGCAATTTACTTTGTGATGGAGTTTTCCAAACCGTTTGAGTCGTGGGGCATTGAACAGGACGGCCAACGGCTGGAGTCGAACGCACGCGATGCGAAGGGCCGAATCGTCAAGGCGGTTTTCAATTACCAAACGGCGGCCAACGAAGTGATCCTGGTCAAGGTTGGCATTTCCGGCACGGGCATTGACGGCGCGCGGAAAAATCTGGCGGCGGAAATTCCGGGTTGGGATTTCAACCGGGTGCGCGCCGCCGCCGTCCGCCAGTGGGAAAAGGTTTTTGACGCCGTGCAAGTGCAAACGTTTGATCCGCACATCCGAAAAACTTTTTACGCGAATTTATATCTGTCCTGCCTGGCGCCAACGCTGTTTAATGACGTGGACGGAACGTATCGCGGCTACGACCATCAAAATCATCTGGCGCCGGGTTTTCAAAACTACACCACCTTTTCGATTTGGGACATTTACCGAGCCGAATGGCCGTTGCTGACGTTGCTGCAACCGGGGCGCATCAACGACATGGTGCAGTCCATGTTAACGGAGTATCCGCAACTGGGCGAACACACCCTGCCGATCTGGCCGCTCTGGGCCAACGAAACCTGGTGCATGATCGGCTATCATTCTGCGGACATGATTGCCGCGGCTTACCTGGACGGATTTCGCGGATTCGACGCCCAGGCGGCCTATCAGGCGATGCGCGACACGGCCATGCAGGATCGCAACGGCCTGAAAACTTACAAGGAACTCGGCTACGTGGCTTCGCGCCCCAACGAGCAGGCAACCTCCAAAACGCTCGAATACGCCTTCGACGACTGGTGCATCGCGCGCCTGGCCCAGGCGTTGGGCCATGACGCCGACGCTCGATTGTTCTACCACCGCGCGGCCAACTATTACAATCTGTTTGACCGCACCACGCGCTTTTTCCGCGGCCGGTTGGCCGACGGCGCCTGGCGCACGCCGTTTTCGCCCATCGCGCTGGTCAACGACGAATACACCGAAGCCGACGCCTGGCAATACGCGTTTGATGTGCAACAGGACGTGCCGGGCATGATTGCCCTTTACGGGGGCGACGCGGGGTTCATTGAGAAAATGGACGCCATGTTCGCCGCCGACTCCTTCATCCAAACGGGCATTCCTGACATCAGCGGGCGGATTGGCCAATACTCGCAGGGTGACGAGCAGAGTCATCACGTGGCCTATCTCTACGACTACGCCGGCGCGCCCTATAAAACCCAGTTCTGGGTGCGGAAGATCATGTCCACGCTTTACGACGACACGCCGGCGGGCGAATGCGGGAACGTGGATTGCGGGCAAATGGCGGCGTGGTATGTGTTCAGCGCGCTGGGATTTTATCCGATGAATCCCGACAGCGGCGTGTTGGCCATCGGCAGTCCTGCGGTCAACAAGGCGGTCATTCACCTCGACCGCAAGATTTATCATGGCCGCACGTTCACGGTGATTGCCGAACACAACAGCGCCGACAACATTTACATCCAATCCGCCACGCTGAACGGCAAACCGCTCCGCCGCCCGTGGATTACGCGCGATGAAGTGATTGCCGGCGGCACGTTGCGGTTCGTGATGGGGCCGAAACCGAATCCCGACTGGGGCAGCGCCGAGGCCGACCGCCCGCCGGCGACCATGCCGGCGAATTTTCAATACCCGCCGTTGCCCGCGCCGGCGCCGACCAATCAAACGGCGCGGCTGACGTTGCCAATCCGCGTGGTGTGCGGCAGCGACGAACCGGTGGCCGGTTTTGTGCCCGACCCGAACATGCTGGAGGGCGAGGAAAACCACGTGGATTCGGCAATTGACACCAGCGCCTCCAACGCCGCGCCCGCCGCCGTTTATCAGAGTGAACGATACGGCAACCATTTCATCTACACGTTTCCGGTGCCTCCCGGCCAACGCTATCTGGTGCGGCTGCACTTTGCGGAAATTTTTGACGACGGGCCCGGTCAGCGAATGGAAAACATTTATCTGAACCGCCGCCTGGTGTTGACCAATCTCGACATTTACGCGGCGGCCGGCGGCATGAACCGGGCACTGGTCGAGGAATTTCCCGGGGTAACGCCCGATCGGCGCGGGAACATTACCATTCGCGTGGCCGCCGCGCCGGATAGTCCCGACCAAAACGCCAAAATCAGCGCCATTGAAATTTTGAAATCGGATGCGCCGCCACCGTTTGTCATTCATTCAGCGGACGGCCAATGCGAAATAACCATTGACACGTTTGAGGCGCCGGATTTGAGCGGCTGGGCGGATCACACGCTGGCGCCGGTGCTGGCCGAGTGGTATCCGAAAATCGTCGCCCTGCTCCCCAGCCCGGGTTTCGTCGCCCCGGCGCATTTCACGGTGACCATCCGTCCGATGCGCGGCGTGGCCTACACCCGCGGCACCGACATTGAGGCCAGCGCGCGCTGGTGCCGCGACCAGATGCATGGCGAAGCCATCGGCTCACTCGTCCATGAAATGGTGCATGTGGTCCAGCAATATCACCACGGCGCGCCCGGCTGGCTTGTCGAAGGTCTGGCCGATTACATCCGCTGGTTCCAGTTCGAGCCGCAAAGTCACGGCGCGGACCTGGTCTGGATGCGGCGGCAGAAAAATTTTTCGCCGCGCTACGACGCCGGCTATCGCGTCACCGCCAATTTTCTGAACTGGCTGACGGAAAAATTCGGCGCCGGTATCATTCCCGCCGTGAACGCCGCGCTGCGCGAGGGAACTTACACGGACGGCTTTTGGCAACAACACACGGGCAAGACGCTGGAAACGCTCGGCGCAGAATGGAAACAGGAAATCGAGTCGCAGTTGTCCCGCCCGATAGAGAGTGCGGCCGGGCAACAATCGGAGCGTTGAGTGTCGCCTTCGCGGCGGAGGTTTGCTCCGTCAATCCTGGCGCAATTCCGCCGTCAGCGCCGCAGCCAGTTGCCTGAACTGCGGCAGTGAATTGTAAAGCTGCGCCGAAATGCGCAACAGCCGCCGGGGCGGCGCCGGCCAGGCCATGATCGGGACTTCAATGCGGTATTTTTCCCGTAAGGTTTCCTGGAACGGATATTCGTTGAAGGGCAATCGGGGCAGGGCATCTTCGGCGGCATCGGGCAGCGGCACGGCCGCCAGCGCGCCGATGAATTCTGGCGGACAGGGCTCGGCAATTTTCAAGGCGTCGCACAAAATTTTTCGGGCGGCCAGCGCCAGGGCGCGATTCCGGGCCTGGATTTCCGGCCAGCCGCCGGGCAGCAGCGAGCCGAGGAATCGAATCGCCTCCGGCACACTTAAAACGGCGGAGGGATCAAAGGTGCCCTGCCAGCCAAATTCGATGAGGAAACGCGAGCGGTCGCGGCGCGGGGAGTTGGCGCCGTGGCTGATAACGAGCGGGCGGATCAATTTCTGGCGGTCGCGGCGCACGTGCAGAAACGCAGCGCCCTTCGGCGCACAAAGCCATTTGTGACAATTGCCGGTGTAATACGCCGCGCCGAGGCGATTTAAATCCAGCGCCACCATGCCGGGGGCGTGCGCGCCGTCCACCAGCGTATCCACGCCGCGTGCGCGCAGCTCGCCGACCATTCGGGCGACAGGCAAAACCAGGCCGGTGGGGCTGGTGACGTGATCCAGCAACGCCAGTTTCGTGCGTGCGGTCACGCCGTCCAAAATTGCTCCGATGATCTCGTTTTCGTCCGAGAAGGGGAGGGGAATCTTGACGACCACGACGCGCGCAGCGGAGCGTTCGGCCACAAAGTTCAGTGCGTTCCGGCAGGCGTTGTATTCGTGGTCCGTCACCAGCAATTCGTCGCCGGGCTGGAAGGAAAGCGAGCGCAGCACCGTATTGACGCCGCTGGTGGCGTTGGGCACGAAGACCAGGTCATCGGCCTCGGCCCCGACAAACCGGGCCAGGGCCGCACGGGCGCCATCCAGTTCCTGTTCCAGCTCGCGCGCCAGGAACTGCAATGGCTGGCGTTCCAGGCGGTGCCGCCATTCGTTTTGAAATTCGAGCACCGGCCGCGGGCAGGCACCGAAGGCGCCGTGGTTCAGAAAAAGAATTTCCGGATCCAGCAGCCAGTGGTGCGGGTCAGCCGCCGGACGATCCAAGTCAACCGATTTCAGCATCCTCAAAAGGTAAACAGGAATCCGTCGGAAAGAAAATGGCAAAGGCCGGCGGGCCGTTTTGGAGGATGCCGATTGGGCTTGCCCCGGCGTGAGTTTCGGCAATAATGAATTTCAGAGAGGCACTTCAAATGAGCGCCGGCTTTCGGGCTGAATTTTCGGAGAGGTGGCAGAGTGGTTTAACGCGCACGCCTGGAGAGCGTGAATGCCCAAAAGGCATCGGGGGTTCGAATCCCCCCCTCTCCGCCAGATTTTCAGATAAATTCGAGTGACGAGGAATTTGCGGATTTTGTCCCGTTCGGGAAGGCCGCGCGAGGAGGGCGGCGGCGTTCCTTTTCACGGCGCGGTTTCGGAAAATTGATTTCTGTCATTTGCGCGGGTTTCACGCCTTCCAAACCTGACCGGGTCGGGTAGGGACGGCGGCCATGGCGTTGCGGGTATCCACGATGCACGGACACCACTGGGCCAATTCGTGATAATTGACCGCTTGATGGTGCGTGGCGATGATGGCGGCGTCGAAACTGCCGATGGTCTCCCGGTCCCAGCTCGTCGAGCGTGTGCCGGCCCAGTGCGCATGCTCGCGTGTGGGGCGGATCACTGGCACGTGCGGATCGTAGTAGGCCACCTCGGCACCGCGGGCTTTGAGCAAATCCATGAGCACATAGCTGGGCGATTCGCGTTCGTCGTCCACGTTGGGTTTGTAGGCCAGGCCGACGATCAGCACCCGGCTGCCCTTGACCGGTTTGCGCTGCTCGTTCAAGGCTTCGGCGGTGCGATTGACCACATGAAGCGGCATGGCGGTGTTAATCTCGCCGGCCAATTCGATGAACCGCGTGCTCTGCCCATACTCGCGCGCCTTCCAAGTCAGGTAAAACGGATCAATCGGAATGCAATGTCCGCCCAGGCCGGGTCCCGGATAAAAGGCCATGAAACCAAAGGGCTTGGTTCGGGCGGCGGCAATGACCTCCCAAATATCAATGCCCATCGCGCCATAAACCAGTTTCAATTCGTTGACCAGCGCGATGTTGACGCTGCGGAAGATGTTTTCCAGCAGCTTGGTGGCCTCAGCCACGCGACAGGAAGAGACCGGCACCAGTGTTTTGATGGCCCGGCCATAAACGGCCTTGGCCCGCTCCAAACAGGCCGGGGTGTAGCCGCCAATCACCTTGGGAATCAACGCCACCTTGCTGTCGGCGTTGCCGGGATCTTCACGTTCCGGTGAAAAGGCCAGGTGAAAATCCACCCCCGCCTTCAAGCCCGAACCGCTCTCCAGCACTTCGCGCAAATCCTCATCGGTCGTGCCCGGATAAGTGGTGGATTCCAGGACCACCAGCGTTCCCTTTTGCAGATGCGGGGCAATGCACAGACCGGTGTCCAGAATGTAGGAAATGTCCGGTTCGCGGTTCTTGTTCAACGGCGTGGGCACGCAGATGATCACGGCCTCCACTTCGCGCACACGCGCAAAATCGGTGCTGGCATCGAAACGGCCGGCCTGAAGCATCTCGGCGATGGCCGAGGACTCGATGTGTTTGATGTAACTGCGCCCTTGCTTGAGCGAATGGACTTTGGCGGCGTCAATGTCCAGCCCCAGCACCTGAACTCCCGATCGGGCAAATTGCAACGACAAGGGCAGACCCACATATCCCAAACCGACAACGGCGATTTTCATGCGTTTGCTTGGTGTGATTGATTTCGGCGCGGGACAAATAAACCATGGCCGGTGGAAAATCAACCACCAATCGTTCGCCTGCCGAAGGAGTTCTTATCTCGCCGCCGGCATTGAAATCCGCTCGCAACCGCTTAACGCCACCAGTGGCGGTGCACCAGGGACCTCTGCCGACGAACGCGAAACATTCTCGATGACGCCGTTTTGTGAATGGAAAACGGCAACGGCCGAACGCGGGAATTTTTTTGCGACGGCCTCGTCGCCGGTGACGCGGAAATTGTCCACGAACAGCCCGTCCACGTTTGCCAGCACGCACCAGGCCGGTTGCCGGACGTAAAGTGTTTTGTTTTCATCGCGGTAGGTGCTTTCGCCGCCTTCGCGCTTGACGCGTCTTGAAAAATCGAACGCGCCGGTCACCCGAAACGAAATGTCGCGCAGGGTCAGATTCTCAATCGGACGATTGGTCAGCCCCTGAATCACGATGCTGTTGTCACTGGCGATCTGGAGGTTTTCAAACGCAACCTCGCGGATGCGGCTCAATGCCGAGTTGGTGTGCCGCTTCGTCAGGTCAATGTAAATGGGAATGATGGTGTTGCGCAGGCCGGAATTGACCGGCACGTCGGCGCGCGTCGTTTCGATGGAAATGTTCGAAAAGCTCACGCGCTCGACGGTGCCGCCGTCCTTGATGAACAGCCCCAGGCCAATGCCGGAATTTTTAATGACGCAATTAGACACCTTGATGTCCCGGAAATCGCCGCCGGATGCAGTGCCGAGCTTGAACGCGGCGGAGACCGATTCCAGCACGCAGTTGTTCACCACCAGATTTTCCATCGCCTTGCCATTTTCGGTTTTGGGGCACAGGCAATCATCGCCGGCGATAATAGAGCAATTGGAAATAAAGACATTGGTGCAGGATTCAGGATCAATGCCGTCGGTGTTGACGCGGAAATAATTGTTCCGGATGGATATGCCATCCACGAAGACGTCTTTACACTCGCTGAAAACGACGGTGTGGGCCTCGCTGTCCCGGATGGTTACCTCGCGCAGTCGCACGTTTTGGCAATTGCTGAAATGAAGGATGCCGAAGCGATGCGGCGGATGTTCCTGATGCGGCGCGTTGGCGCGCCGGCCCAAATCCTCCCCGCCGGTGCCAATGATTTGTCCATCCCCGCCAATGACGATGTTTTCCTGGCCGTCAGCCACGAACAGGTAGCCGTGCTCGCCTTTTTTGGGATGGGGGTTGAAATCCCGGATGTCGCCGCTTTCAAAAATGGTCGCGCCGTTTTCGAGCCGCAGTGTGACGCGGCTTTTCAAAACGATTTTGCCGGAGAAATAATTTCCGGCCGGCACCAGCACCTCGCCGCCGCCAGCCCGGGCCGCGGCATCAATCGCGGCTTGAAAGGCCGGCGCGTCATTGGATGTTTTGTCGGCCCTGGCGCCGTAATCGCGCACGTTGAAGCTGGCGGCCAGGGCGGCGGCCGCGGACATGGCCGGCGCCAGCAGGCCGAGCATTTTAAATAAGTGACGGGTTCGCCTCATCGCTTAAGACGGTTTTCACGGCCAACATATCATGTCACCGCGCGCCCGGGAAAATGCTTTCGTCTCCCGGTCGCCAATGTGTGACGGATTGGCTTTAAGGCGTCACGATGTTGAAGAACTGAACGGCGTTTGTGGAATTGACCAGATTGGTGAAGCTGAAACCGCCGGCGGCGTCAAAATTGTTTGTGGCAATCACCGGCCAGTTGCTCAGCGGCAAGGCCGCGTTGGTGGAAGCCAGCACACGGTAAGTGCTGTTGGCGGCGCCGCCGGAGCCGCTGAGAATCAAATTTCCGCCGCGGAGGGTTACGGAGGTGAACACCGGCGGTGCAAGCGGAGCGGTGACCACGCGCAAGGTGCCGTCGGACGCCAGATCGCTCGTGTCCCAAGCCAAACCGGCGGGCAACACGGGCAGTTGATACCCCTCAAAAGAGCCGTGGTAACTGGCCGCGCTGAACAACGTGAATGTGTCGCCTGCCGCCAGGGTGTCGGTCATGTCCGCGTTGGTTACCACCATCAAAGTGCCGCCGTAATTCATGGCAGTCACACCGGCGAGGTTGTCGCTGCCGGTAAGGCCGCCGGTCTTGGTAATCTTCATCACGGCGGAACTGCCGGCGTTGAAGGTGACGGAATTGTTAATCGTCAGCGTTCCCAGACTGGCGAGCGAAGCGCCGGCCATCAGGCTGGCGCCGGAGGCGACGGTCACCGGGCTGTTGAGGCTGCCGGTGCCGCCCAGGCTTCCGGCGTTCACCAGGGTTGGGCCGGTATAGGTGTTGACACCATTCAAAAACAAAATGCCGGCGCCGTTTTTGATCAATCCGCCCAGACCCGTGCCGGCCTGCAGTAAAGCCTGGCTGATGGTGATGTTGAAGCCGGCGGTGTCAATAATCGCACCGCCGTCGAGCACATTCACGGCGGTCAGCCCCTGCAGGAAGGCGCTGGCAAAATCGTCCTTGTTGGCGCGCAACGTGCCGCCGTTGAAGTTGAGGGCGGTGATCGGCCCGGCAGCGGAAGCTTTGATTTGGTGCACCTCCAGCACGCCACCCGGCAGCAGGTTTACGTCATCCTCGGCGTCCACGGCGCTGCTGGAGCCACCCAACAGGAGTGCGTCGGCTGTGCCAATGGGAATGATGCGCACCAGGCCGGCCACATCCAGAATGTTGGTGCAGCCGGCGCCGCCGGAAACATCCGTTGCGCCGACGCGGAAGTTGGCAGAGGCGGTATTGGAAATGATCAACGCGCCGCCGTTGGTCACGACCAGTCGGGCCAGGCCTTGGTCGGTGCCGGATTGCACGCGGATGTTGCTTCCATTTTCAATGATGGTGTCGTGATCCATGATCCACGTACCGTCGGAAACGCGCATGGGTGTGCCAGGAACCTGAAAGGTGCTGTTCTGAAGCAGCAGCGTTCCTGGACCGTCCTTGTTGGCGATGGCGCCGTTGGTGACGCCGGCAGGCAGCCACACGTCTTCGTTGCAGATAAGGCTGCGCGTGCCGGCGCTGAGATTCACGGGACCGGCCACGGTGAGCAGGCCGTTGGCATTGGTCGGCGAACCGAAGGTGACATTACCGCCGAGGGTGACAGGAACGGTCAAGGTATGCGCTGAGCCGGTCGTCCAATCCAGCGTGCCGCCGTTCAACGTGAGCGGGCCGGAACCGATGGATTGTTCGGAGGCCAGGGTCAATTCGCCATTTTCATTAAGAGTGCCGCCGGAATAGCCGTTGCCAGCCAGCAAAGTCAAGTGCCCGCCGGTTTTGTTCAGCATCAGACTCGCGCCGGAGTTGGTGATCAGGCCGGCAAAAACACCGCCGTCGCCATTGGCGCCGACCGTCAGGGTGACCGGTGTCGCGCCGGAATTGTCAATCACGCCGTTGACGCCGTTCAGGCCATTGATTGTTTCGTTGAAACCGGCCAGATCCCATCGGCCCTCGAGCACCACATCGCCTTTGCCGACGCCGTCGGGAATCTGCTCTGCGGCACCCAGCAGCACCAGGCCGTTGCTGAGGACGGTGTCGCCGGTGTAGTCGTTGGCGTTGGTCAGCGCCAGGGTCAATGCGCCGGCGCCTTCTTTGAGCAAAGCGCTCGAACCGGTGATTTTGCCGGGGCCGGCGAAGGTGTAATTCAAAACATTGTTGCTTACCAAAACGGCGGTGGGCGACAGCGGCGCGGTGAGGTTCACCAGCGAATTGCTGGCGCTGTCGTCAAATTGCGCGCCCGCGCCGTTGGCGAATAGGGTGGTGGCGCCGTTCACAGTGCTCACCCAATTGGGCGTTGTCGTGTCCCAATTCGTATCCACCAGCGCGCGCCAGATGACCGGCGGCAGAATTTGCGCGACCAGTTCCACGGTCTGCACAGCGGTGTCGTTGGTGAGATAACCGCCCACGCCCTGCGCGAAATTCAACTTGACAACCGGCGCGCCGGCGCCGGCGGCGTAGTGAATCAACGGAATAACGCCGGGCGAAAGATTGGTGGCGGCGAAAACATTAACCAGGATGGTGCCGTTGGCGACCAGATTGGTTGCGTAAATCGGGGGGCGGGAGGGAGTGCCGAACGCGCCCAGGTCAAATTCCACCGTCGTGGTATCCGACGAACTGGCACCCAGCGTGAGGGTCGAGGTGGCCAGGGTGTCGTTCGCTCGGGCCAGAGCCAGGTGAAGGGTGGCGTGATTGCTGACGACGATGGCGCCGCCGTTCAGATTCGTGGTGGTGAGCGCCAGGGCGCCGGAGCCGATGAGTGTCGGGCCGGTGTAAGAGTTCGCGCCGGCGAGCGTGAGTGTGCCCGCGCCGAGCTTGGTCAGGCCGCCGTCCATACTCCCACCGGTGCCATTCAGCAAAGCCGCCGGAACAGTCACCGCAAAGCCGGCGGAGTCAACGAGGGCGCCGCCGGCGAGGATGTTCACGGTGAGACTGTTGGTGTTGGGGATGAAATTGTCATTGTTGCCGCCGGCGCGGAGTGTGCCCCCGTTGAAATTAAATGTCCCGGCGCCGGTGCCGCTGCCTACGCTGACCCCCGGCGTGGTAAGCACGCCGCCGTTGAGATTGAACGTGCCGCTGCCGCTGCCAGAGGCGAGCAGAACCACGCCGTTGCTGGCATTCATGGCGCCGCCATCCATGGTCACATTTCCCGGCCAGGCGCTGCCGCCGGGAATTTGCACCGTGCCGTCCACATTGATGATCCCGGTGCCCGTCAGATAGACGTTTGCCGAATTGGCAAAGCTGGAATTGCCGCCTTTGCCGACCACCAGATTATGCCCCAGGACCGTCAACATGCCGCCATAAACATTGAGCCAGCCGCCCAACGAGCTGGAACCTTTGTTGACAATAAAGTCGTTCCCTTTCGGGCCGGCTCCGGTAATGATGCTGCCGTTAGTTAAATTGACGTATCCGTAGCCCTTGTTGCCGATTTGGAATTGCGGCACGTTCACCACGCCGCCGTTGACGTTCAGAACCCCGACGTCCGCATTGGCGTCGCCAATGGACAGGTAATCGGCCGTGGCCGGATTGGTGTCCTGCAAAACACCGCCGTTGAGATTGTAGGTGCCGGTGATGCCACTGCCGCTGGCCCCCAGGAGCAGGGCGCCGGTGCTGGTGGAGTTTTTGAGCAGGTTCACCACGCCGGCATTTTGATTCACGGTGCAGTCATTCCCGTAACCCACGCTCAAAGACAATGCGCCGGCCGAGAAATCCAGCAGTGTGTTGGCGTTGGTGATCGTGAGGGTCATCGGGCCGCTGACACCGATCCGGAAATCCTTGGCGTTCAGTCGGACGACCCCGTTGATGGTCAGGTCGGAGCTGATCTGAATGGACGAGCCGGTGCCGATGCCAAAGTTCAGAGTTCGACCGGGCGCGATGTTCCAACTTTGCGGCGCGCCGGCGGGAATGGTCAGCGGGACATTTTCATAAAAATCCACGGTGGTGTTCGACTCGTTCATGTCAATGCCCAAACTGCCGAGGGTGAGTGTTTTGCCCGTATTGGTGATGGTGATGGCGGCGGCGGGATTGAGAACGCGGATGCCGCCCCAACTGGCGCTGCTGCCGATGTTTTCGTTGGTACAGTTGGCGGGAGTGGCCACGTGGGCGTCCCAGATTGCCCAATCCGATGATTGGGGCGTGCTGCCGTTGTTGTTGGTCCAACTGGCGGGCTGGTCCAGGCTCAAGTTGTTGTCAGCCTTGTAATATGAGGTCTGCGCCGCGACGGGCCACGCCATCGGCAGCGCGGCGAGGAAAAGGCGAGCAAGGAAGGAATTTCGCATAAGGCGCTCCATAATTTTGAAGGTTTCCTTGAGTTTCGGGTTGGTTCTGTTTGCGGTTCAAAGTGCGGGCACGACATTGTCCGCATTGGTGGCTTGCCACCAAAAGACGGTTTCGGCGTGACCGTCGCCAAAATTGCAATTGGCCCGGCCGGCGTGGCGCACGGTGAGCGTGTTTTGTTTCTGAAAATTTTTCGACGGATCCACCGGTACCCAGCGGCCATCTCCTGCCACACTGCTGAAACCCGGCGGCATGTCCCAGGGCTGATCCACCACCGGTTCTTCCGCAACCATCATTTTCTGTGCCGGCCGGCGGACGGCCGTGCTTTTGAAATACAGGTACGGCGGCTGATACCAGCTTTTGGCTCCGATGCTGGTAAAACCGTAATCCGGCCCGCCGCTGAGTGCCACGCTGTTCAAGGTATAGCTGAAAGGGTATTTCCCGCCGCCGTCGTCGCCGCGTTGCGCCAGAGGCACGCGGTCCAACGGACAAGTGAACAACGAGGCGCCACTGACGCCGGCGGCATTGGTGTACACCGCCACATGGCCCAGCTCGCGCACGATGGGACTGTTTTGCGGAGGAAAGGCCGTCGAATAGGGCGGATACGTCCGGTAATAAATCCAATCGTCATTTTCTCCCGGCGACGGGCTGACAATTCCGTTGGCTGAGGCGGAGAAGGGAAACACCTCGCCGCTGTCGCCCAAATACAGCATCATGCCCAGCCCCAGTTGCTTCATGTTATTCAGGCAGGCGATCTGGGCGGCCTTTTTTTTGGCGCCAGCCAGGGCCGGCAACAGCAGCGCAGCCAGAATGGCGATGATGGCGATGACGACCAGCAGTTCGATGAGGGTAAAAGCCTTCGGTGCGCTGCGCCCGGGGGCGCGTTCATCCGCCTCGAAAGCCTCGGCCGCTTCCGCAAAAGAAATGAACGTCAATCGGGTCCGCAACGACATAATCAGATTGCTGAACCTTAACCGCAACGCCGATGTTTGTCGTCAATTGGACTTGCAATCTTTTGTGATTTTTTTGCACGCGGCCGGCGCCGCTCCGCAGGTGGCGGCGGGGGATGGGCGTTATTTGCTCAGGCCACGTTCGCTGGTGCGGACGAATTGTATCAAGTGTTGGATTTCCGGCAGTGGCGGCAGTTTCTTTTCCACTTCGGCCAGCGCGTTGGAAACGGTCAGCCCTTCGCGGAACAGAATTTTGTAAGCCTGCCGCAAGGCGTTTTGCGCCGCGTCGGAGACGCCATTGCGTTCCAGGCCGGTCTTGTTGATGGTGCGGGTCCGGGCCGGATTGCCATCGGCCATCATGAACGGCGGCACGTCCTGTACCACTTTGGAGCAGCCGCCAATCATCGCCATTTTTCCGATGCGACAGAATTGATGCACCGCTGCCAGCCCCCCTATGACGGCAAAATCCTCCACCGTCACGTGGCCGGCCAGCGTCGCCACGTTGGACATGATGATGTGATTGCCGAGCGTGCAGTTGTGCGCGATGTGGCAGTAGGCCAGAATATGATTGTGTGAGCCGATGCGCGTGACTTCGCCGTCGCCCGTGGCGCTGTGAACGGTGACGTATTCGCGAAAGGTGTTGTCGTCGCCGATTTCGGTGCGCGTGAGGCCGCCCTTCCATTTCAAATCCTGAGTCTTCAGTCCGATACTGGCGAAGGGGAAAATTTCATTGCGTTTGCCGAGCGTCGTGTGGCCCTCAATGACCACGTGCGAATGGAGCCGGCAGCCGTCACCAAGGGTGACCTGTTCGCCGATGATGCAGTAGGGGCCGATTTCACAATCGGTCCCGATGTTCGCCCTGGGGTGAACAATGGCGGTTGGATGAAGCATGCGTTGACGATGAACGATAGAGAGCGCGGGTTTGAAAATCAGCCGTCGGCCATCATCGAGGTTGTCATGCGTCCCGGAGCATGAAGGTGACCTCCGCCTCGCTGACGATCTCGTTGCCGACCTTGCAAACGCCTCGTGCCTTGCCGATCCGGCCGCGAATCCTGGTCATTTCCACTTCGATAATCAACGTGTCGCCGGGCAACACCGGCTTGCGCCATTTGACGTTTTCGGCGGACATGAAATAGGCCACTTGATTGGCCAGCGCTGCCTGTTTGAGCAACAAAATGCCGGCGGCTTGCGCCATCGCCTCCAGTTGCAAAACGCCCGGCATGATGGGATGCCCGGGGAAATGGCCCTCGAAGTAAGGCTCGTTGATGGTCACGGCCTTGATCGCGGTGATCCGGTTGCCGTCCATCTTCAAAATGCGGTCCACCAGCAAGAACGGCGGCCGGTGAGGCAACAGTTTCATAATCGCCTCAGTCTCCATCGCTCCGGATTCGGCCACCGTCGGCGCGGGGGCGGCGCTGTCGGGTGGAGGCGGTGCA
Source organism: Verrucomicrobiia bacterium (assembly GCA_035652955.1). Taxonomy (GTDB): domain Bacteria; phylum Verrucomicrobiota; class Verrucomicrobiia; order Limisphaerales; family UBA11358; genus UBA11358. The sequence goes on from DASRCU010000165.1 coordinate 15,382, forward strand.
AAGGTGCGGGTGGCGCGCAGAGACTGGTTCATTTGGGCGACAATCTGCCGGACCAACTCGCAGTTGGCCGCGTGGCTGGGTTTGACGGCGATCAAATGACCGCGCAGGGGACGGCCCAGCAATGAGAGGTCACCCACGATGTCCAGCATCTTGTGCCGCACGAATTCCTCAGGATACCGCAGCGGCTCGGTGGTCAACACTGCATCGTCGCGAATGACCACGGCATTTTCCAGGCTGCCGCCCTTGATGAGGTTGTTTTTGATGAGCTGCTCGATTTCCTCGTAGAAACAAAAGGTGCGCGCCGGCGCCAGTTCCTTTTCCCAAATGGCGGGTGTGATTTCGGTGGTGAAAAATTGTGTGAAACGCCCTTTCCGATCCGAACTGGTGCAGGTGATTTTGAAGCCGTCATCGGGAAACAGCGTCATCAATGTTTCGCCGGCCTCCAATTCGAGCGGTTCGCCGGGCGTGTAAAATTCCCGTTTTTCAGACTGTATCGTCAGGCCAACCTCACGAATGAGGCGGCAGAATTCGCGCGAACTGCCGTCGGCGATCGGCGGTTCGTTGGCGTCCAACTCCACTACGGCGTTGTCCACGCCCAGGCCGGCCAGTGCCGCCAGGACGTGTTCGACGGTGTGGATTTTGACGTTGCCTTTGCCAAGGGTGGTGGAGCGGTTGGTTTCCACCACGTTTTCCACCCGCGCTTCGATCTCCGGTTTGCCCGCCAGGTCCACACGACGAAACCGCACGCCGGAATTCGGCGGCGCCGGCAGGAGGGTCATGTTGACCCGATTCCCGCTGTGCAGGCCGATGCCCGAAAAACGGACGGCGTCTTTCAATGTTTGCTGATTGAGCACGGACAAATTAGACAAGACGCATCGCCGGTTGGCAAGCGTCGCCTGCCGTGAAAGCCGGACAAACCGGAGCGCGGTGAAGCTGTTTGTTCTTCAGGCGACAGGTTCTTCGTCCGCGGTTTGCCGCGTGGAAAAGCTTCTTCGCGGACCAAACAGGGCGGTGCCGAGGCGCACGATGGTGGCGCCTTCTTCAATGGCCACTTCAAAATCCCCGCTCATGCCCATGCTCAAATGGGGCAGGGGAGCGCCGAGGAGCGCTTCGCAGGTTTGTTTAAGCTCGCGCAGTTTTCGGAAATGGTTTCGCACCTTTTCCGGGTCGGCGGCGTAAGGCGGAATAGTCATCAGACCTTGAATCTCAATTCGCGGCAGGGCGCCCAGCGCGTTCAGTTCCGTCAGCAACCGCTCCGGTGGGTAGCCGAATTTGCTGGCTTCGCCAGCCACGTTTACTTCCAGCAAAATCGGCATCGTTTTGGATGCCGCCTCGCACCGCCGGGAAATTTCCCGGGCGAGGTTCAAGCTGTCCACACTCTGGATCATTTCAAACAAGGCCACGGCATCGCGCACCTTGTTGGTCTGCAAATGGCCGATGAAGTGCCAGCGCGCGCGGCCGGGACAATCCGGAATTTTGGCCTTGGCCTCCTGCACCTTGCTTTCGCCAAAAAAAATCTGACCGCAATTAACCGCTTCGCGGACAGCCTCCGCCGGATGGGTTTTGGAAACTGCCAACAAAAGCACCGAATTTTCGTCGCGACCGGCGCGTTGGCAGGCGGCGCGAATCCGTTGCTGAATGGCCGCCAGATTTTCAGCAATGCTCATGTCGGCAATTAACAATAAAATCACCGGAAAACCAAGGTTCAATCGGCGGCAAAATTCCTCTTGTCCAGCCACGACGTTGGGGTTTAACTCCGGCATGAATTACTGGCTGGTGAAATCCGAACCGGAAACCTATTCGTGGGCGCAATTGATGGCTGAAGGCCGCACGGCGTGGACGGGAATCCGCAATTTCGCGGCGCGCCGGCATCTGCGTGCGATGCGCCGCGGCGACCGGGTTCTATTTTATCACAGTGGTCGGGAAAAATCTGTTGTCGGTCTGGCGCGCGTGGAAAGGGAATTCTATCCCGATCCAACGGCCCGCGAGGGGGATTGGTCCTGCGTGGACCTGCAGGCGGAAAAGCCGCTGCCGCGCCCCGTCACCCTCACGCAAATTAAAACCGATCGGGTGCTGCGCGAAATGGTCTTCGTCAAACAACCGCGCCTGTCCGTCTCGCCGGTGACCGGCGAACAATTCAGCCGGTTGCTTGAATTGGCGAAGATGAAGGGTTGAAACGTTCCACCGCCTTTTTCTCCCGCCGCTTCCGTTTATCCCGCCACGTCGCCCAGCCGAACAAAAGGGCAATGACGAACAGCCCCACGATGGTTTGCAGAGCGGGAGCGGGCGTCCACAATTGAATGAGAACCGTGGCGGCGATCACCAGCGGCAGATGGAACGCAAAGACGCTCAACGAGTGCCTGCCCAAAAGCGCGGTGGGAGCCAGCAGGCGTTCGGATGGATGCGGGTTCCATGCCAGTAAAAGCACCACCCAGGCGGCAAAATTGAGCAATCGCAGCGGGCCGAGCGTCCATTTGTCCATCCACAAAAACCAGTCGGGATTCCACCAGCCCTGAGGGCACAAGCCATGGCGCAACAGCAGACCCGCCAGCACAATCGCCGCGGCGGGTATGGCCAACGCGACCCGATAGGCTCCTTGGAAAAGCGGCCGCCGGAGAGAAGTCTCTCCAATGGCCACACCGCAAAACCAGAGAAACTGCCAGGCGAGCAGGTCAAACGCTCCCAGACGCAAAGGCAACCATCGCGACGGGTCGCCCCAAAGCCGCGCTTCCCAATGGCTTTGCACACTGAACCAGCCCAACGCCGAGACAAACAACACCCGCCCCCAACCCCAACGCCGCGCCGCCGCCATCACCAACGGCGTCAGGCCAAGAAAAATCACGTAAAGCGGCAGGATGTCGAACAGCGGCGGCTGATGCAGCAACAACGGCATCAGCGCCAGTGCGCCCCACGGATGCACCAGGAAATCGTGAAAATGGTTGGCCAGCGGGGGAATTTGCCCGGCGAGTCCCCAGGCCAACAACGTGATGGGCAGCAACACCGCCAAGTGAACCGCATAGATTAAACGGGTGCGGTTCCAGATACGCCGCGCCATGGCGCGCCAGTTTTCGCGCCGGTAGGTCTGGCCATAAACCAGGCCGGCCAGACAGGCGCTCAAAAAAATAAATCCTTCGGCCGCGCTGTTAAAACCCAGCGGTTCCTGAAACAGGTGCGACAGCGGCGTGGGCACGTGCACCGCGGCCATTACCACCAGAAAATAGCCCCGAATCGCGTCCAGCCGCATGTCTCTTGTTCTGCCTGTCGTCAACATAGATGAGGCATCGTGAGCCGCGGTCAGAGTAACAGATTTCCAGCAGATTGCATTCCATTTGGGGGGACAGCCTGCCGAAAGGCATTTGCCGGCTTTCCGCACGCCAGCCGCCGTCGGAGAACCATTTGGGTGTCGCAAACGTTTCCCGTTCAACGTCCCCAAACCTCCGCAATGCTTTCGCGCAGCGCGGCCACCATTTTTTGCAGTTGTGCGGGGGTGGTGCAATAGGGCGGCATCAGCACAATCACGTTGCCAATGGGCCGGGTCAACACGCCGCGCCGAGTCATCGCTTCACACACGCGAATGCCGGCGCGTTCGCGGAGATCGAAGGGCTCGCGCGTCCGCCAGTCTTTGACCAGTTCGATGCCGGCAATCAATCCGACCTGCCGCACGTCGCCGACCTGCGGCAGACGCCACAGCGTTTGCAATTCCTCGCCCAAATTTTTTTCCAGAGCTGCTCGCGCGCGAATCGAAGCGACGCTCTGCAAAATCTCCAGACTGGCCAATGCCGCCGACGCGCCCAGTTGATTGCCCGTGTAACTGTGGCCGTGGAAAAAAGTTTTGAACTCGTGGTATTCACCCAGGAAAGCGTTAAAAACCGCCGGCGTGGTCAGTGTGGCCGCCATCGGCAAATAACCGCCGGTCAACCCCTTCGCCAGACACAAAAAATCCGGCTGAACACCTTCCTGGTGACAGGCAAACAGCAGTTCCCGCTTCGGATTTTCCCGTTCCGCCGGCCGACCGTCTGAAGCGGCATTGGGGAAGCTGGAAACTCCCGTTCTTCCAAAGCCGGTCATGACTTCATCCGCAATCAGCAACGCGCCATGCGCCCGGGCGATTTGTGAGACCTGATTCAGCCAGCCGCGCGGCTGGGGAATCATTCCGGCGGCGCCTTGAATTCGCGGTTCGAAGACGAAGGCGGCGTAGGGACTGCCCTTTTTCCTGCGGCCAGCAAATTTTTTTTCCACCGCCCCCACGCATTCCCAATGGCAACGGCGGTAAACCCGCGCATCGGCCCGCTCCGGCGGGGCGCGATTGAACGGACACCGGTAGCAGTATGGCGCCATCGCCTGGTCGCTCGGAAACAACAGTCCGCCGTAGGCGGCGTGAAACAGTTCGATGTGGCCCAGCGACACCGCACCCACCGTGTCGCCATGATAGGCACCGGCCAGCGAAAGAAATTTCGGTTTGGGGATTTTTCGTTCGCGGCGGGTGAACTCGTAGGCCAGTTTGAGCGCCACCTCAAGGGCGGTGGAGCCGTCGTCGCTGAAAAAAACCTTCGACAGGCGCGGATGGAAAGTTGACGCGGGAGGATTGGCCGCCGCCACCAGTTTCCGGGCCAGCATACTGGCCGGTTCGTTGGCCAGCCCCAGCGCCGAACTGTGGGCGATTTTTTTCAACTGCCGTGAAATCGCGGCGTTGATTTTGGGATGACGGTGGCCGTGCAGATTGGTCCAGATTGAGGCGTTGGCGTCGAGGAATTTCCGGCCCCGCGCGTCGCGCAATTCCGCCCCCCGCCCGGCAACAATGACAATCGGTTCACGCCGCAGCCAGTCGCGCATCTGCGTGAACGGATGCCAGACGTATTTCAGGTCCCATTGGGCAAACGGATTCATTTTCCGCCAACCTTTTCCCGCGATGGCTCGACGATTTCTTCCAGCGCGTGAACGAGTCGGGTCACCTCTTCCGCGGAATGCGCCGCCGTTACCGTGAGGCGCAACCGCGCGGCGCCCCGCGCCACGGCGGGAAAGCGAATTGCCGGAACGAAGAAACCCCGCTCACGCAATTGCGCTGCGGCTTCCACGGCCCGGTCTTCTGCGCCGAGAATAATCGGAACGATGGCGCCGGCCAATCCGGCTTTGGAAATCCCGAGTTGCCGGTTCAATTGTCGGATGCGCTCGCGCAGGAGGCTTCGGCGCAATTCGCCCTCCGGCGATTGAACGAGTCCCACGGCCGCTGCTGCTGCGGCCGCCGCCGCCGGGACCGGCGCGGTGGAAAAGATGAAGCTGCGGGCGCGATTCACCAGCAGCTCCACCAGGGCACGCGAGCCGCAGATGAATCCGCCGCTGGCGCCCAACGCCTTGCCCAGCGTGCCCATTTGAATTTCAATTTGCCCGCTCACGCCCAGTTCCTCGGCCAGGCCGCGACCGCCGAGGCCAAAAACACCCGTGGCGTGCGCTTCGTCCAGCATCAGCCAGGCGCCGTATTGCTCCTTCAAGGCGACGATTTCACGCAGCGGCGCGGTATCGCCGTCCATGGAAAAAACACTTTCGGTCACGATCAAAACCCTGGATTTTGAGGCCGGGGCGCTGGCTTTCCGGCGGACCGCCCATTTCAATTTGTCTTCCAAATCATTCAAATCATTGTGGGTAAAGACACGGATTTGTGCGCCGCACAATTTCGCCGCGTCCACGATGCTGGCGTGGACGAGCCTGTCCAAAACGACCACGTCCTCTCTGCCGAGCAACGCGCCCATCGTCCCCAGTGCCGTCGCGTAGCCGGTGGAAAAGGTCAACGCTGCTTCCGTCTTTTTGAACGCGGCCAGCGCTTCTTCCAATTCGTGAAACGGCGCCAGCGAGCCGCAAACCAGTCGCGAGGCCCCGGCCCCGGTCCCGAAGGTTTGGACGGCGCGGATGGCGGCCTGCTTCAGTGCGGGATGTTCCGCCAGGCCGAGATAATCGTTGGACGAAAAATTCAAAAGAGTTTGGCCGCCCAGGCGGAGGCGCGGTCCCTGCGCGGAATCCACGCGGCGCAGTTCACGGAACAAACCCCGCTGCCGAATGGTCTCCAAAGCAATCCGCAGCTCGTCGTCAAATGAAGTCACCGGATGAATCTACGATTGGGGCATTGGGATTTGCGAGCCAAAAGCCGGCCGGTCTCATCGGCCTGGTTAATCACGGCGGCGTGACTGCCCATTCGCCGGCAATCATGGAGGCCTGGACGCGGCCGGAGAAATTCACCACGGCTTCGGCGGCGGTGGAAATTTTTCCGCGGAACGGAATGGCGATCAGATCGCTCCAGGCCTTTTCGGTCAGCGCACCGATTTTCCCGGCCAGGCCGAGCGCGCGCGCGCCGTTCACGGTGGCCAGACGTAAAATGGTTTCCGGCCGGAGCCGGGGTTCGTTTGCCGCCAGCGTTTGCATTTCAGCGAACAGGCTCAATTCCGGAGGTTCGCCGCCGCAGCGGACCGTGGCCAGACTGTCGGTGCCCAGACAAACATTCACCCCGGCCCGCAGCAACGCGGTCAGCGGAAATTTCCGGTGACGGAAAAAATCGTGGCTGCGCGGGCAATGAACCACGCTGACCTGGTGCCGGGCCAGTCGCTCGAAGTCGTTGCCCTCGAGATAATTCGCGTGAACGGCCAGACAATTTTCGCCGAGCAGGCCGGTGCGCTCCAGATGCGCCACGGGCGAGCCGCGACCGCAATCGGAGTTGTCGCGTCCATTGCGCTGCAACCAGTCGAACATTTCGCCGCGGGCGCAGGCGAACATTTCAAATTCGGCTTCGGATTCGGCCACGTGCGTCGCCAGGAGCAGTTTTTTTTCGCGCGCGACCGCGGCGCAAAGCCGGAGCAGTTCGGGCGAGGTGGAGTAGGGGGCGTGCGGCGAAAGCGCCGGAAGTTTTCGGAACATGCCGGCCTCGTCTAAACAACCCAGCGCTTCGATTTTTTCGAGGGCCTCCCGGAGAATTTCCCCCGGCGGACGTTTGGAACGGACGCCGGTCATCTCGAGGAAGGAAATGACGCGCAACGGGGTGGCGCTCCAGACTTCCGGCAACAGTTCGGGCACGGACTCGATGTCGGCCACGGTCGTAACGCCGCTTTGCAGGAGCATTCGGGCGCCATGAAGCCACGAGGCGGCGTAATCGCTGAAGCCCCAGGCGGCCTTGAGAGCCAGAATTTGTGGAATCCAATCCAGAAAATTGCCGGGCGGCGCGACTTGCCCGGCCATGTCGGTGTAATCAAGGTGACAGTGGGCGTCGATCAATCCGGGCAACAACAGCACTTCGCCGAGGTCGAAAATGCGGTGCCCAACAGTGTGACGGGAAATATCACTCCACGCGCCGACGGCAACGAGGCGATGGCCGGAGAGGAGTACCGCGCCATTTTCGATGGGCGGCGCAACAACGGGCAGAACGAGGCGTGCGCGAAGAATCATCTGGTCACCAGCCGTGGCGCCTCGCGCGTCGGCCGCCGCCGGCTCGGTCGCGCTCTGCGCCTGACTTTTCACCGTCTGGAATTCCCTTGGCGTTCAAATGCCCGCCGCGCGCCGGGTGTCCTTGAATTTGGCGGCGGCCTTGTGCTTGCGGGCTTTGCGTTTGTTGTGTCGGGTGCGAATCTGTTGCGCGATTTTTTTCATCACGCGGTCAATAGCCGCGTACAGGTCGCTCTCGCGGTCTTCGGCGAACAAATCCGGCCCGCGCACGGCCAGGCGCACCGAACAACTGAACTGCCGCCCCGGCGCGCGGGTGTGATCGTGTTCGAGGGTCACCCGGGCATCCACGGCGCGCTGATCGAAATGATCGAGCTTTTCCAGGCGCTGGATGAGATGATCCTCGATAGCCTTGGTCAGCGTCACATTGTGCGTCGAGAGAATCAACTTCATGTGCCCAAGATGCAACCGGGCGGACGCAAAATCCAGTTTTTCCGCCGGGTTTCTGCGCGCCGGTGTCTGCGCTCTGAAAGGCCCGATACGCGAAGGCGTTTGCAGGCAATTGGGCGGCAAGGTTCCTGCTGGCAGCGAAAGTCGTGCCAAATTTTGTCTTGCCATTGTCTTGCCCTTGAGTAATTTGGAATGACCGATGCCGGTTGGCTTACAATTATCACAACGATTGACCCAGTCGTTGGTGTTGGCGCCACAGCTCCAGCAGTCGCTGGCGCTGCTGCAGGCGCCGGTGCTGGAATTAAAAGCCCTGGTTGAACAGGAGCTTGAGCAAAATCCCGTGCTGGAGGAAGTTCCTGTCACCGGCGCCGAGTCGCGGGAAGAATTAGCCGGCGAAGATTCCCCCGCCGAGGCCCCGACGGAAGCGGAAACAAACTTTGAGGGCGAAAAGGCCGCCGAGACGCCGGTGGATGATTTTCAGGCGGAGTTCGACCGGCTGGTGCAATTGGATCAGGAATGGCGGGACCATTTTTCGCAAACCAATATCCCGCTGCGCCAGACGACCGAAGAGGAGGAGAAACACCAGTTTCTGCTCGATTCGCTCACTGCCGCTCCGTCGCTGGCAGATGCCTTGCTTGACCAGGCGCGGGATGCCGATTTGACGCCGGAGCAGCGCGCCCTGGTGGAATTGGTCATTGGGAACATTGACGAGCGCGGTTATTTCACCGGCAGCGTGGAGGAACTGGCCGCCGCCGCGCAGGTGCCTGTCGAACAAATTGCCGCTGCGTTGAAGGTGGTCCAGACTTTTGATCCGCCGGGCGTGGGCGCGCGCGACCTGCGCGAATGCCTGATGCTCCAACTGGAACGCGCGGGTAAAACCGATTCGCTCGAATACAAAATTGTGCGCGATCAGATGGAGGCGTTAAGCCGCCGGCGCATTCCGGACATTGCCCGCGCCCTCGAATGTTCTGCCTCCGAGGTCCAGGAGGCCATTCAACGTATCGGGCGGCTCGACCCCCGCCCGGGCCGCGCGTTTTCTCCGGAGGTGGACCAATACGTCATCCCGGAAGTCTTTGTGCAGAAATCAGGCGACGACTATGTCGTGAGCACCAACGACGAATACCTCCCCCATTTGCGAATCAGCAATCTGTACAAGGACCTCATGGCTCAGGATGGCCATCCGCCGGAGGTAAAAAACTACATCCGCGAAAAAATCCGCGCCGGCAGATTCCTCATCAAAAGCCTGCATCAGCGGCAGCAGACGATTTTGAACATTGCCCGGGAGATTGTGAATCGCCAGCGCGAGTTCATGGACAAAGGGATTGCCCATCTGAAGCCCATGACCATGGCGCAAATTGCCGAGGCGGTGGGTGTTCATGAAACCACCGTCAGCCGGGCCGTCTCCGGCAAGTACATGCAAACGCCCCAGGGCATTTTTGAAATGAAATTTTTCTTCACTGCCGGGCTGCAGACAGTCGCGGGCGGGGCAATTTCCAATACCAGTGTCAAGGACATGATCGCCGAAATTTTTAAAAATGAAGACCCCACCCGTCCGCTGTCCGACCAGGAAGTGGTCAAGCTGATTGCCGCGCGGGGAATTACCATTGCGCGCCGCACCGTGGCCAAATACCGCGACGAACTGGGCATCCTGCCCTCCAATCTGCGGAAGGTATATTGAATTCAGGCCAGCCCGCGCGCTCTCAATTGCGCCAGCGTCCAGGTGTATTCGCCGGCAAGCTGATCCGCCAGACCGGGCAAACGCCATTCCGGCGGCAGCACTTCCCAGGTGCCGGTTTCCAGTTCCAGATGCCGGCAAAGCCCAGGATTTTCGGCCAGCAAATCCAATACGCCCAGCAAATGATCGCGGGTATCCTCCAGCGGCGGCACGGCGGGCGCCTGCAGCGGCACGTGAAAATGAATGCGCCATTCTGAATCGGCGGTGTCCTCCTCAACCAGCGGCTCGCCGGCCAGGGCATCAGGCAGATCGCGGTAAATGAAACGCTGGCCGTCGGGCTGGCAGATGACGACCTGGTGGAGGAACACGGCGTCGTCAAGTTTCTGCAACGCAGCGCGCGCCGCCGCCGTGGGCCGGACTTTGAGGGCGCAGCTCAAATGAATCTTGCCGATGGGAATCCCGCGCTCCACCAGGCACAGGAGCGCGTCGCCCGGTTCTTCAAAACCGACGGCGAAATGGCAGGCGTCGTAATTCACGCTCAGGTGTTCTTCCAGTCGCGCGTCGCGCGGGTGCTCGGCGCGAAAACGCTCGAAACAGTGGATTACCTCGGCACTGCTTTCCAGCAGGCACATTGGCTCGGGTTCCAGGGCCAGGCGCAATTTGCGCCCGCTCAGTTCGCTGACGCGGGCGGCATGTTCCACGCAGCGCCAGAGATTCTGGCGAATGGCCTTGAGCGCCTCGGGCGAGGGATGGAATTCCTTGAACGAGCCGGGCAGGGTGCTGACGCTGCCCTCCACGCCCGCCGGCAACAGTTGCGCCAACAAATCAAAGAGCAGATTGGTGTAAGCCAGCCGCTCCGGCGAGGTCCAGTCCGGCAAATAAGCCCGTTCCTTGGCGCCCGGTTCATGGAACTGGCCGAACGAAAAGCCGTTCATCGTAAAGACGTAACAATGGTTTTTATCCAGCCAGCGCTGAAATTCCTGCATCACAAACCGGTCGCTCAATTTCAGCGCCGCGCGATTGCTCAAGCACAAGCCGATGCCGAACGGGGCGTGAGGACAGACTCTCTCCCGTACCGCGGCGGTGTGTGTTTTGAGCGCCTCGAACGTCTCGTGCCACGTCTGGCCGCCATGGACGTTCGTGCTGTAAGCCAGATGCTGGCCGTGTTTCAGTTGCATGAACGGGTCGGGCTTCTACAGACAAGATGCGACCAATTGGCCGTTTGGCAAGTTGCAAACCGGCGTTGACAGCCAACCCGCCTCTGTTTAATTTGAACGGACCATGTTGACGCGCATTAGCTTGTTTGTCGCCATTGTCGCGGCACTGATTGCCGGTGGACTGGGCTTCTACGAAATCCACACGCAAATTCCGGCTCTGGTCCAGCAGCGCGACTCCGAACATTCCGCCAAAGTGACGGCTCTGGACGAACTGGCCAAAACGAACAAGGCCCTGGTCACCACGAGGACGGAACTGGCCCAAACCCAGCAGCAACTGGCCGACGCCCAGACCGCCCGCAAAAAAGCTGAAACCGCTTTGGCTGAGGAAACCCGCAAGAACAAGGACCTGGCCGACAAACTGGCCCAAACCGTTCAGGAACGCGACACGGCTCAGGCCAATTTGGCCGCCTACACCGCCACCGGCAAAACACCCAAGCAAATCTTACAACTGGACGACATCATCAAAAAAGACCAGGAAACCATTGACGCCATCAACGAAGAAAAGAAAGTCCTGGCCCGCTCCAACGCCCGCCTGCAGAATCAACTCGAACAACTCATCGGCAAAGGCCCGGTCATTGTTCGCCTGCGCCCCGATCTCAAAGGCAAGGTCCTCACGGTGGACCCCAAGTGGGGTTTTGTGGTGTTGAACATTGGGGATGACCAGGGCGTTTTGGAAAACGGCGAACTCCTGGTCAGCCGGGACGGACGTCTGGTGGCCAAGGTGATCGTTCGCACCGTTGAAAAAGACCGTAGCATTGCCAACGTGATACCCGGCTGGCAACTCGGCGAAATTTTTGAGGGCGACACCGTTACCCCCGCGCACCCGGCTTCCTGAAAGATTTCCATGAACCTTCGCGTGACACACTGGTTGTGGCTGTCCCTTGCTCTGGCTACCTTGTTTCTCGCCGCTGGCTGCGCTTCCACCGAACCGGACAACGCCTCCACCCGTCCCTGGAACACCCCGCAAGGTTGGGAAGGCGGCCTGCCCATCATGGACCAGCAACATCCGTGAAGCGGGCCAAACCGGACAGCGCCGCTGGATTCCGAGGAATCAGCTTACCGGTTCCAGGCATTGGGTCGGGGTTACTACGAAATCCATTCGCACATCGTGCGCTTCGGCCGGGATGGCCTCGACCATTTGCTCGTCAAATGCCACAGCGCATTTAATGACGCGGGTGTTTTGCAACAGCCGGTCGTAGAATCCCTTTCCGCGCCCCAGCCGGCGGCCGTGTCGGTCAAAAGCCACACCGGGCACCAAAACCAGGTCCAAATCGTCCGGCGGAATTTCCAGACAGGCAGGCGCCGGTTCGCGGATGCCGAATCGGCCCGGTAAAATTTCCACGTGAAGGTCGCTCACCCGGCGCGGGGTGTAACGCTGGTTTTCGGCATCGAAGCATGGCAACGCCGCCATCTTCCCTGCCGCCAGCGCCTTTGGCAACAGCGGCCACAAATTTGCTTCCTCGGGCAGCGGCGCAAAAAACAAAATCGCCCGCGCCGTTTTGAAAAACTCCTGCTGCTCCAGTCTGGCGCAGATTTTTTCCGAATCCGACTGGCGTTGGGCTGGAGGAATGGCCTTCAGCACGGCGAGCATTTTTTCGCGCAGCGCGGCTTTGGAATTCAATTTGTCCATACGCCGTGGATTCTGGAGCCTGGACGGACCCGCGCCGGATTTTGGGCATTCAGGCTTTGCCGGGGCATTCTACTTTCCGGATTTGGGCCAATTGCGCGCGCCATTTCTCGACCCGTTCCTTGATGGATTTCTCGGCGCCTTGCTCCGTCGGTTCGTAAAAAATTTTGTCCACACCGTAATCCTGCGGCACGAAATGGCCTTCAAAATCGTGGGCGTATTGATAACCGGCGCCGTGGCCCAGGCGTTCAGCGCCTTTGTAATGCGCGTCGCGCAAGTGCGGCGGCACTTCCCGCGTGCGGCCGGATTCCACCTCCCGCATGGCCGCGCCGATGGCTGCCACCACGCTGTTGCTTTTGGGAGCGGTGGCAATGTAAATCACCGCCTCAGCCAGCGGAATGCGGGCCTCCGGCCAGCCGACAAATTCCGCTGCCTGCATGGCGGCGTTCGCCAAAACCAGCGCCATGGGGTCGGCCAGGCCGACGTCTTCGGCAGCGTGAATGACCATCCGCCGCGCAATAAAGCGCGGGTCTTCCCCGGCGTGAATCATTTTTGCCAGCCAATACAAGGCGGCATCGGGGTCGCTGCCGCGCA
>DASRCU010000166.1:0-8535 GCA_035652955.1 Verrucomicrobiia bacterium
TCTGCCGATCGGGTGTGCGAAAAATTGAATTACGTGGACCGGGCGCTGCGGATATTGCGCAAGGAGCTGGGCGAACAGACCGCGCTCATCGGCTTCGCCGGCTCACCCTGGACGCTCGCCACGTTCATGCTGGAAGGCGGCAGCGCCCCAAAATACACCCGCGCTCTGCATTGGTTTCGCCGGGAGCCGAAAACTTTTTTTGCGTTGTTGGAAAAACTGACCGTCGCCGTCACCGAATATCTGCAAATGCAAATCGCCGCCGGTGTGGACGCGCTGCAAATTTTTGACAGTCACGGTGGTTTGCTCGCGCCTGCGGAATTCCGCGAGGCCTCGGCGCGTTGGCTGCGGGACATCATTTCCCGCCTGGCCGGTCGCGCGCCCGTCATCGTTTTTTCCTTTGGCACTCACGGGAGTTGGAACGATCTGCTGGCCACCGGCGCCAGTGTGCTGGGGGTTGATTGGCGATTTCCGCTGGCTGACGCGCGTCGGTTGCTGCCTGCCGGCGTCGGCCTGCAAGGGAATCTCGCCCCGGCACTGTTGAGCGGCGGCCGGCCGGAAACGGTCGCCGCCGAGTCGAAAAAACTCCTGGAGGCAATGCGCGGGCGGAAGGGTTATATTTTCAACCTCGGCCATGGCGTGCCGCCGGATGCAAAACTGGAAAACATCGCAGCGCTGGTCGAGGCGGTGAAACAGTTCCCTGGCAGTTCTGCGGAGGGATGAAAAGGCCGGTTGGAACGGCTTTGCCTTGCCACGGGTGCGACGGAAAACGACTTCAACCAAACCAGCGTGGGCCAATTCACCGTTCGGTTGCCGCACGGCAAACTCACCTGCCAACAGAGATCGAAGGGTTTGTTTGACTTGAGTCAAAACTCGTCTTGATGCAAAGAATTAGGTTGAAGTGTCGGGACATTGGCGATGAATGCGACCAACGACAATCCGCCGCGGGTGGTGGTGCTGGGCGCCGGATTCGGCGGCCTGACGTTTTGCCGCACATTCAACCACCCCACGGCGCGGGTCACGCTGGTGGACCGGCAGAATCATCATCTCTTTCAGCCGCTGCTCTATCAGGTGGCCACAGCCGGTTTGTCCGCGCCGGAAATCGCCCAGCCCATCCGCTCCATCCTGCGCGACAAGCGCAACGTGACCGTCCTGATGCGCGACGTGACCGGATTTGACCTGGCCCGGCGCGAAGTGCATTTGGACGGCGACGTCTTGACCTACGATTATCTGGTGCTGGCACTGGGCAGCCGCCCCGGCTACTTCGATCATCCGGAATGGGAACCGTATGCGCCTGGTCTCAAATCGCTGGACGACGCGCTCCGGATCCGGCGCCGGGTTCTGCTGGCCTTCGAGCGCGCCGAAAACAGCGTTGCGGACGCCGAGCGAAAACGGTTGATGACAATGGTGGTGGTGGGCGGCGGACCGACCGGTGTGGAATTGGCCGGCGCTTTCGCCGAGCTTGCCAAGCGCGTGTTGAAGCGGGATTTTCGACAAATTGATCCGCGTCAGGCGCGCGTGATTCTGATTGAAGCCGCGCCGCGAATCCTGCGCCAGTTTTCCGAACGACTTTCCGCCAGGGCGGTCAAACAACTGGCCCGGCTGGGAGTCGAGGTGTGGACGAATGTCCGCGTGGAAACCATTGGCGACGGCTTTCTCCAACTGGCCGATGGCCGTCGCCTCGAAAGCGCCAATATCTTCTGGACCGCTGGCGTCATCGCCAATCCGCTCACCCGCCGGCTCGGTGTGGAACTGGACCCTGCCGGCCGGGTGATTGTCAATCCGGATTTGAGCGTGCCCGGTCACCCGGAAGTTTTCGCCATCGGCGATCTGGCGCTCGTTCGCGATGAACACGGCCGGCCGGTTCCGGGCGTCTCCCCCGCCGCCATGCAAATGGCCCGTCACGTGGCTCGGCTGATTGAAAACGATTTGAACCACGGAAAGGCCGGTTCGCGGGCGCGTCCGGCGTTTGCCTATCGGGATAAGGGCATGATGGCGACGATTGGCCGGTCGGCGGCGGTGGCGCAGATTGGGCGACTGGAATTTTCCGGCTGGCCGGCGTGGGCGGTCTGGCTGCTGGTGCATCTGATTTTTCTCATCGGCTTCCGCAACCGACTGGCGGTGCTGCTGCAATGGACCTATTCCTATTTCACTTACAAACTGGGATCGCGCATCATTACCGGCCAGAACGGGTCGTCCGGAACCGTTTCAGCGGCGGCGGAGCAACTGGTTGCCGGCAAAGCGAAAAATCCAGCCGCGTGATGGCCAACACGGAGGACAATTATGATTCAAGTCAAACGAGTTTACGAGCTGGCCGCCAAAAGTGACGGCCAACGGTTTCTGGTCGAGCGGCTCTGGCCGCGGGGCATCAAAAAAGAAGCGCTGGCGTTGACCGGCTGGTGCAAGGAAGCGGCGCCCAGCCACCCACTGCGGAAATGGTTCAATCACGACCCAACCAAATGGAAGGAATTTCAGCGGCGTTACCGGGCTGAATTGGAAGCCAGACCGGAAACCTGGCAACCGCTGTTGGAAGCGGCCCAAACCGGAAACCTCACGCTGCTGTTCAGCGCCCACGACACCGCACACAACAACGCCGTCGTCTTGAAAACTTGGCTGGAGGAGCGGTTAAAGGCCGGCCCAAAAAATCCTGACCGCGAAAGGAAGTCATCATGCCACCACGAATCAAATACACCGAAATCGCGCCGGCCGGCTGCAAAGTGAAGACGGATCTGGAACCATCCGCACGGCGCCACGGCCGCGAAGCGACGCCAGGGATTCACCGGTTTTCCACTTTCCCCTTCGCTTTTGGGGCCGTTCCGCGCAAAATTGCAGGGAAATCGGTCGCGCCTGAGCGGCGGCGAAAAATTGCAAATGAAAACGTTGCAGGTTGATCTTGAACTGGTGAAGAAATATAACGTGCCCGGGCCGCGTTACACCAGCTACCCGCCGGCGACGAAGTTCACCGAGGCCATCGCCTGGGAACAACTGGCGGCGCGCATTGAGGAGAACAACCGCACGCCGCGCGACCTGTCGTTGTATTTTCACATTCCGTTCTGCGAAACCCTCTGCTGGTTCTGCGGCTGCACTACCGTCATCACCCTCAATCACGACAAAGGCAGGGACTACGTGGAGGCGCTCGGACGCGAAGTGGCCCGAATGGCGCCCCGGCTCCATCCGCAACGCCCGGTGGTGCAACTTCACTGGGGCGGCGGCTCGCCCACCTTTCTGCGCCCCGATGAAATCCGGCGGCTGGGCCAAATCATTCACCAACATTTCAGGTTTTCGCCCGACATTGAAGCCGGAGTGGAAGTGGACCCGCGCCGGCTGACGCGCGATCATCTGGTGGCGTTGCGCGAGATCGGATTCAATCGCGCCTCGATGGGCGTGCAGGATTTCAATCCGCGGGTGCAACAGGCCGTTCACCGTATTCAACCGCGCGAACTGACCGAGCAGGCCTTGAACTGGATGCGCGAACTGGGTTTCGGTTCCATCAATCTGGATTTGATTTATGGTTTGCCGTTCCAGACGCTGGAGTCGTTCAGCGAAACGCTGGACATCGTGCTGGAGCTGAAACCGGATCGGCTGGCGGTGTTCAGCTACGCCCACGTGCCGTGGGTCAAACCGTCGCAGAAAATTCTGGAACGCGAAGCCCTGCCCGCCCCCGAAACCAAATTGCAGTTGCTCAAACTGGTCATCGAAAAACTCACGGCCGACGGCCAGTACGTTTACATCGGCATGGATCATTTCGCCCGGCCGACCGACGAGTTGGCAGTGGCGCAACGCGAGAAGAAGCTCCAGCGAAATTTCCAGGGCTACAGCACCCGCGCCGGCGCGGATATCTACGCCTTTGGCATGTCCAGCATTTCGCAGATTCCCGACGCCTACTGGCAGAACGAAAAGGAATTGCCCCAATGGCAGACTGCCGTGGACGCCGGACGGGTGCCGGTGCATCGCGGCTATTTTCTTACCGAAGAGGACCGAATCCGCCGGGAAACGATCATGCGGGTCATGTGTGACCTTTCGCTGGACTACGCCGCTCTGTCGCAAACCTTTGGCTTCCATTTCGAGGAGCATTTCGCCAGGGAACTGGCCGCGCTGGCGCCGTTTGAGGCCGACGGTTTGGTGCGGCGCCGTCCCGGTGGTTTGGACGTGACCGATGCCGGCCGGCTGTTCATTCGCAACATTGCGATGGTTTTCGATGCCACGCTGGCGCCGGAGAACGAGCGCCGGTATTCCCGAACGATTTGAACCGGCGAATGAAATCCGTGGCGGTCATCGGCGCCGGCGTGACGGGATTGACGGCGGCGTTTTACCTGAAGCGTTCCGGCGTCCCGGTCACCGTTTTTGAGGCCGGGCCGCGCCCCGGCGGGGTGATCCGCTCCGTCCGCCAAAACGGATTTCTGGCCGAGTGCGGGCCAAACACCATCCTCGAAACCTCACCCCAAATCACGCAATTGATCCGCGACGCCGGTTTGGAAAACCGTAAACTCGCCACCGACCCGCGCGCCGCGGCCCGCTTTTTGGTGCGGGACAAACAGCCCGTGGCCATGCCCGATTCGCCGCCAGGCTTTCTGACGACCCGACTGTTTTCCGTCCAGGCCAAACTGGCGGTGTTGCGCGAGCCGTTTGTGCCGCCGCGCCGCGACGGCGTCGAGGAAAGCGTGGCTGAGTTTGTGACGCGGCGGTTGAATCGCGAGATTCTGGAGCGGGCGGTGGATGCGCTGGTGGCCGGAGTTTACGCCGGCGACCCGCATCAATTGTCCCTGCCGCACGCCTTTCCGCGGCTCAAAGCGCTCGAAGATCGTTACGGCTCGCTCGTCAAAGGCGCCATTCTCGGCGCGCGCGAACGGAAACGCCGCGGCGAAGTGGCCAGGGACCGCGCGCCCAAGTTTTCCTTCGACGAAGGACTGCAGGTGTTGCCCGACACGCTGGCGGCGCAACTGGGCGATTCGTTGAAGCTGAATGCGCTGGTGACCCGCTTGGAGCAAACCGGCGGCGGCTGGCGGGTGGCGACGCCGGACGGTGACATGGATTTTGGCGCGGTGATTTATTGCGGCACGGCCTATCGGCTGGCGGAGTTGAACATCCGCACCGGCGCCCGGGCGGGCGTTTCCGGAAGTGACGACCGGGCACAGGAAGCCGTCGCCGCACTGGCGGCCTTTTCCGAAATTTATTACCCGCCGGTGGCCAGCGTGGTGTTGGGATTCCGACGCGAGGACGTGGCGCATCCGTGCCGGGGCTTCGGCATGTTGATTCCAAAAATCGAAGGATTCAAAATTTTGGGCACCATTTTTTCGTCGGCGCTGTTTCCCAACCGCGCGCCGGAGGGATGCGTGTTGCTGACCAGTTACGTGGGAGGCGCGCGGTATCCCGAACTGGCATTGCAGCCGCCGGAAAAGTTGATTGAGACGACGCTGGCGGATTTGCGCATCTTGCTGGGCGTGAACGGGGTGCCGGTGTTTGCCCACACAGCGGTCTATCCGCAAGCGATCCCGCAATACAACGTCGGCTACGGCAAATTCAAGGCGTTGCTGGACGCGGCGGAAAATCACTGCGCCGGCTTGTTTTTCGCCGGGCATTACCGGGACGGCGTTTCGCTGGGCGATTCGATTTTGTCGGGCAGGAACCTTGCCGAACGCGTCGCAAAAATGTTTTCGTGAAACCGCCAAACCCGCGAAAATAATTCCGGCAGCCGCTTCCGTTTCTTTTCGTAATTTCAAACCTTTCGTGATTGAATGTTTCGCGCATGAGCAAGGGCATCTTACTGGTCAACCTCGGTTCGCCGGATTCGCCGTCCGTGCCGGACGTGCGCCGGTATTTGAACGAGTTTCTGATGGACGGGCGCGTGCTGGATGTGCCGTGGGCGCTGCGGCGATGGATCGTGTGTATGATTCTGATCCGCCGGCCGCGCCAGTCTGCCCATGCCTATCAATCCATCTGGACGCCCGAAGGCTCGCCGCTCATCGTCATCAGCCGCAACGTGCAAAAAAAATTGCAGGCGCGTTTGAATGTGCCGGTGGGGCTGGCGATGCGGTATCAAAATCCATCCATTCCTTCGGCGGTGATCAACTTGAGGCAGCGCGGTGTGAACGAGGTGTTGCTGGTGCCGCTGTTTCCGCATTACGCGATGTCCAGTTACGAAACCGCCGTGGTGCGCGTGCAAGACGTCGCCCGCCGGCTGGCACCGCAAATGAAGATCACCGTTCAGCCGCCGTATTATGACCTGCCGGATTATCTCGCCGCGCTGGCGGTGAGCGCCGAACCTCATTTGCGCCAGGGCTACGACCACTTGCTGTTCAGCTTCCACGGTGTGCCCGAACGCCATCTCAAAAAATCCGATCCCACGGGCGCCCATTGTCTGACGGCGGAGGATTGCTGCCATGCGCCGAGCGAGGCGCACCGGTTTTGTTATCGCCATCAATGCTTCCGCACGGCGGAGGAACTGGTCAAAGTGGCGAACGTGCCGGCCGGCAAGTGGTCGGTGTCCTTTCAGTCGCGGCTGGGCAGCGACCCGTGGTTGAAGCCCTACACGGATGTGGTACTGGCCGAGCTGCCGAAGCGCGGCGTGCAAAAATTGCTGGTCCTTTGTCCCGCCTTCGTTTCCGATTGCCTGGAAACGCTGGAAGAAATCGGTATTCGCGGGCGGGAAACGTTCCTGGTCTCCGGGGGGAAAGAATTCACCCTGATTCCCTGCCTGAACGAACATCCGCGTTGGATTGACGCGCTGGAGAAAATGGCGCGTCGCTTTCTGGAGGAAGATCGGGCGAGCGACGGATGACCGGGCAAACCTGGCGCCGTGTGCCTAGCGGGACGACCTTTCGCGCGATGGCCCGTAGCCAAACTTGAGTTTGACCGTGTCCAGCAGGGCGGCCAATCCTTTTTTGCGTTTGGGGGGCAGCCCGCCGGCCAGCGGTTCACATTTGTGGCTGCACAAAGGGCACAGAAAAAGTGCCTGACCGCCCTTGATGCGCAGGATGTGAACGCAATGGTTGCAAATCACTTCGCGGCAATGGGTGCATTGGTAGGTGGCCGGCTCCTGGGGATGACGCCGGCAGGCCAGGCGTCCATCGGGCAGCACCACCGGCGGTTTGGGTCGTTCCCGCTCGAATTCCGGGATGGCCACATTCACGTCGGTGTTTTCCACAAACAATTCCACATCGCCCAGCCGGAGCTCCTGGCCCGGCATCAATTGCGCTTCACGGATGCGGTCGCCGTTGAGGAACGTCCCATTGGTGGAGTTGCAGTCGCGGAGGGTCACGCCCCTGGCCGACACTTCCACTTCGCAGTGCCGCGCCGAAACGGTGGGATGGGGAATGGGGAAGTCGCATTCCGGATCCCGCCCGATCCGGTTGACGCCCAGGCGCAATTCCAACGTCCGGTTTTCCAGTCCCGCCGATTTAATCAATAGCCTGGCCATAAAAAACTCCCCTGAGCGCTTTATTGCCAACTACCTTGCGCCCTTCCGGCCCAAATGTCGAGCAAAAAATGAAGTGAACCGGCCGGGCAAACGGGACAAAATGTTGCGGGGTTTGGGCGGCGCCGGGGTATTTTAATCTGAACAGCGGCGGTGCAATTTCCCGCCGCCCAAAGAAAGAACGAAAATGAAAACTCGAAACCTGATCCTCACTCTCGGTGTGACGGGGTTGGTGGCGTCCACCCTGTCTGTCGCCGCCGGTGGCGCGCTGCTTTCGCCGCGGGCGGCGGGCAACCAAATCAAAATCGTTTCCGGCACGGCCCATGAAGCCCATTCGACCGGCCCCGCGGTCGCTGCGGTTTCACCCCGCGCAGCCGGCAACTCAATCAAGGTTGTCACCGGCCTGAATGACCGCGTGAACCCCGCCACGTTGTGCGCCAAACGCATGACCGCCAGCCCGAAGGTTGTCCAGGCCTGCGCGGCGAATCCTGCGAACATGCCCTGCTGCGGCGTCACGGCGGCAAAGTAAAACGAATGATCGCCGGGTTGTGCCGGAACGATCGCAGGGATAAATTGGCGGCGGCCCAAAATCCGCCGTCTGTCGAACCGCAAAAGAAAGCATGGTGTCTGCCGACGACGAAAAACTCTCCGCGTTGTTGCGTCAGGGACGCGACTCACCGCCTCTGCCGCCGCGGTTTCAGGAAGGCGTTTGGCGGCGAATTGAAAACGCTGCCACGGTGGAAGCCGGTTCCTGGCTGGATGCGCTGGCGGTGCTGGTGCTGCGGCCGCGGTTCGCTTGCGCCGCGGCGGCGGCGTTGATTCTGGCCGGCGCGCTATTGGGCGCGCGTCAAGGCGCGCAAGCCGCCAAACAGGCGGCGCAAGCGCGTTACGTCGCGCTCGTTGCGCCGAACCCGCTGCGCTGACGCATGAGTCGTTCGCTGGTCATCGTTCTGGGTGCGCTGGCCTTGGGCGCGGCGGTTTTTACCGGCGCTTATTTTGCCGGTCAGCGCGTGGGCGCGGTTTGTTGTGCCAATCCGGCGGATGATTTGAATTGGTTGCGCGAGGAATTTCATCTGAATGCCGCTCAAATGGCGCGCATCCGGCAATTGCATGAAGCCTACCGG
>DASRCU010000167.1:0-1224 GCA_035652955.1 Verrucomicrobiia bacterium
AAGTGTTCCAAAGGCTCTTCACCGTCCATGGGCAGCGCCCGAATTATTTGCTGGTAGTTGCAATCTTTGCGGCTGTATGGGCGGCGTCCGGCGCCATCACGACTTTGATGGCGGGTTTTCATATCGCCTACCATATCCGCGGCGGGCGTTCGTTGTTGCGCGAGCGGGCGATCGCTATCTTGCTGGTGTTTACTTCCGTTGCGCCCGTCGGCATGGCGTCGATTTTAATCGTTTTCGGCGAGAAGCTGGCGCGTAAACTGTTTTCGTTATTGCCGTCCTTCCAGAACGGCGTTGAGATTGGCGGCTGGCTCCTGTTCGCGGCCCAGGCCACGGCGTACGTGGTTGCTTTCTGCGCCTTTGTTCTGGTGACGGCCCTGCTGTACTACTTAGGTCCCAAGCGCAAACAAACCTTCGCCGCGGTGTTTCCCGGAGCCGTTCTGGCAACCTTGTTATGGCTGCTCGCAACCGTGACGGTGGGATGGTATATGCGCCATGTTACAAACTACAACGTGCTTTATGGCAGCGTGGGAGCGAGCCTAGCGCTCCTTGTCTGGTGGTACGTGCTCGCCGTGATCGCACTGTTTGGTTGCGAATTCAACGCCGCGCTCGAACGGGCGCTGGCGATTCATAGGATGGTGCATCATGCGAATCCGCCCGTGCCCGCCGGGCCGCGGTGATCTTCATTGCGAAGTGACCGGACACGTCCCGCCCGCGCATTGAAAATTTAGGTGCTGAATCGTTGTAATTCCGGCCGAATTCGTCAACTGCACATCAACTGCCAGAATTTGATTGGCGTCTCCGGTGACCGGAAAGCTCACCCGCATTTGAAACGCGCTACCCGCGTTGCCTGTGGTGAAGTAGGCGCGAAACTGTTGCGTGAAGTCCGCTTGGACGGCTCCCGGCTGGATCACGTTGCCGTTCAGATCGTAAAAGGTGAACGCCATCGCTCCCGCCGAATAGGTGTTGTCGTAGCCCCAAACTTGGACATCCAGATCGCCGGACCGGCTAGTGGCGATTGCGTTGTCGACTGCGAGGGGCGCGGGCGGGATGGCCATCGACGCGGTTGCCGCGCCGGCGACGGGACCGTTGACTGAAACGCTGAAGCTGATCGTACCCCACGTGGTTCCCGTCTGAAAGACAGCGCCGCTTTGGCCTTGCAGCAAAAACTCCGTGTCGCCCGCTTTGATCGTGAACGGAATCGCGCGGGTTCCGTTGGCGGCAAAC
>DASRCU010000168.1:0-9726 GCA_035652955.1 Verrucomicrobiia bacterium
TGAACGGCGAGGATATCGGCAGGACGCATTACGGATTGAGCGGTTACCCGGTCAATACCCGCCTGTCCGACATCCGCACGCCGCCGCGGGGGCAAAGTCGGGTTCACCTTGATTGAGTTGTTGGTGGTTATTGCCATCATTGCCATTCTGGCGGCGCTGTTGTTGCCGGCGCTGGCGACCGCCAAGCGCAAGGCCCAGCAGACGGCGTGCTTGAACAACCTGCAACAACTGCAATTGTGCTGGCTGATGTACGCCGATGACAACGGCGACCGCCTGCCGCCCAATCCCAAGAAAACTACTTCGCCCAACTCCTGGGTTCCCGGGGATTTGAGCCAGGCCGTCCAGGCCACCAACACCGCGCTGTTGCAACAAGGCCTGCTTTACCGCTACAACCGCAACGTGGGCATATACCGATGTCCCGCCGATCAGCGCCCCAATTTCCAGAGCCATGTCCTTGCGGTGCGGAGTTACTCGATGAATTGTTACATGAACGGCGAGGATATCGGCAGGACGCATTACGGATTGAGCGGTTACCCGGTCAATACCCGCCTGTCCGACATCCGCACGCCGCCGCCCGTGAACGCCTTTGTCTTTGTCGAAGAAAGCCCAAATACGATTGACGACGGGCAATTCGGTCTTTCGCCCGCCGGCCCCAACAACACCGTCAACGAATGGCTCAATTATCCCTCCGCCCGCCACATCAAGACCGCCGGATTTTCCTTTGCCGACGGCCACGCCGAAGCCTTCCGCTGGCTCGGCGGAAAATTGCTGAGCCTGGAAACCGCGCCGGCCCCGCAGCCCATTTCTGTGACTGGAGCCGATTTGAGCGATCTGCGCAAAGTGCAGTTTGCCCTGGCTCTGCCGCGTTGAACGGGGGCCCCCCCGCGAAAGCGAACATTTCCACCTGACGGATGCGACTCCGGCGCTTTTCGGCGCTCGGAATTCATCATTCAAACTGAAAACCTCCGGCCTCGGCTTGTGAATAACTTGTGAGCAACTCATTGCCGCCGCGTCCGAAAAACGGCAAACAATTCGTCGCCCACCCGCCGAAGCGATTGAAGATGCAGAAGCCTGGCCGCGCACAAGCGTTCCGCGCCTTGACCCTCGGCCAGGGTTGGCGCGTGCCGGCCTCCGAAAATTTTCGGGCAGATGGTTACGTGGATTTCGTCCACCAGATCGGCACGGAGCAGGGCTTCGTGCAATTCACCGCCGCCTTCGCAGAGCAGCCGGCGGACGCCCCAGCGTGTGCGCAGCCAGCGCAGCGCGCGGCCGAAATCTATCTCCCGCCGGCCGAAAATTTCAACGGCGTCGGCAGCGGCGCGCAGTTTCTCGCGTTTCGATTTTGAAATCTGTGCCGTGGTCCAAACGATCACCGGCGAAAAATGTTTTTGGAAAATCGGAGCGGCGGGGTCTATCGAACCCCGCCCGCTGGCGACAATGCGCAGCGGAAATTCGGCCAGGCCGTTTTTCAAGCGCCGCTTCCGAAAAATTTCTCCGCCGTTTCCCAAAATGGTTCCCGTGGTTGCCACCGTACGCGCGCCGCACAAGATGGCGTCCGCGGTCGCGCGCAACTCAAAAACATGCGCAGCATCGCGCTCGCTGCCGAAAGGTTCAAACCGTCCGTTTGCAAAGGCGATTTTGCCGTCCGCCGTCATCGCAAAGTTGGAAAAGACAAACGGTCGGTCGTCGCGATTGGTTTCAGCGAGGCGTTTCATAAAATCAACATGGCATCGCCGTAACTGAAAAAGCGATAGCGCCGGCGGATGGCTTCGGCATAGGCGGACAGGATGGTCTCCCGCCCGTTGGTTTCGCCCGGGGTGGCAAAGGCGCTGACCAGCATCAGCAACGTGGAACGGGGCAGATGAAAATTCGTCAACAGCGCATCCACCACCCGGAAGGAGAAGGGCGGGTAAATGAAAAGGCCCGTTTTTTCAATGGTTTTTTGCACGGTGCCGGTGCGGGCAGCCACTGTTTCCAAGGCGCGGACGGTGGTGGTGCCCACGGCGACGACGCGGCGGCCGGTTTGGCGGGCGTGGTTCACCCGGCACGCCGTCGTTTCACTGATTTCAAACCATTCCTGGTGCATTTTATGTTTTTCAAGCGATTTGCTCTTGACAGGCGCGAAGGTTCCGGCGCCGACGTGCAGGGTGACGAAACAAACTTCCACACCGCGGGCGCGGATGGCTTCCAGCAGCTCCGGTGTGAAATGGAGTCCGGCCGTCGGCGCCGCCACCGACCCGGCAACGCGGGCAAAAACGGTCTGGTAACGCTCCCGATCTTCGCGCGCGTCGTCGGATTCGGTCCGTTCGATGTAAGGCGGCAGCGGCACCTGGCCGATTTCATCCAGGAGGGTTTTGATGTCCGTCGCGCTCTCAAAGCCCAGGCGTACGTGGCCTTCGTCATTTTTCTCCCGAACGATGGCCGACAGAGCGCGGGCTTTGGTTTTCGGATTTTGGATTTGAATGACCGTGCCGGGGCGGGCGCGTTTGCCGGGGCGGAGCAGTGCCCACCAGTCGTTTCGCGCGTTCTCTTCCAGCAAAAGCAGGTCAAATCGGCCGCCGGTGCGGGCATTGACCCCGCACAAACGCGCCGGGATGACCCGCGAATCGTTAAGCACCAGCACGTCGCCGGAGTGCAGAAATTCCAGTAAATCAGGAAAACGGCGATGTTCGAGCCGGAAGGGGCGCCGATGCAAGACCAGCAGTCGTGATTCATCCCGCCTGGGCGCGGGATGTTGCGCGATCAGTTCCGGCGGCAGATGGAAATCGAAATCGGCAGTTTGCATCGGGCCAGGCTGGTTCATTTGGCGCGTGGCAGTTAGGTCAATCTCGACTCGATTTTCAATGAAAAAGGGTTGTGAATAACTTTTGAATAAAACGCAATTTTTTTTGCGGATTTTGGTTGACATTAAGTGGGGCAAAGTGGATAAATGTGTTGAGTTGTGGGTCGTTGAGGCGTTTTTTAGAGTTGCGGTGAATAATTCGCGCCATGAGCGAGACGCAGGCACAGGAGCCGACTTATTACAATTCATGCTATCGGCATGGCGTGGATGAAAAAAGGCGTGTGCAGATTCCGGCCAAATGGCGGCCGGAGAAGGAAGGCACGGAATTGACATTGATTTTATGGCCCAAACACCAGGCTGGCGCGTGTTTGCGAGTGCTGCCGCCTTCACAAATGGCCAAGTTGAAGGCAGACCTGGACGCGATGCCAAACAGCGACCCGAACAAGGTAGTCCTGAAACGATTTATCGGCAGCGAATCCGTGCAGGTGACCCTGGACAAGGCCGGGCGGATTTGTTTGCCGGAAGCCATGGCCCGCGCGGCGGGCATCAAAAATGAAGTGGTGTTGGTGGGGTTGCTCGACCGGTTCGAGATTTGGAGCCCCGACCGCTACGAAAAAGTCAAGGCCGCCGACGCCGTATTGGCGTCCGAGGCCTTCAAATTGATGGAATGACCATGAATCTTGGAAAATTGCTGTTCGCAGGCAAAAGTGTCACGCGGGGCGGTGAAACCATCCGCTACCGCGAGAGCAAACAGGTTGCTTTGCCCAAATTTGTTTCCCCCAAAAATCCTTTGGTGCCCAAACCGGCGCCACAGACCGTCGCCGCGCCGTGCAAAAATCAAACGCCGGCTTCGCCGGTTACGCCGCCCGCTGCGCCATCTGTTTCCAGAGCACCCCGGACGGCACTGTGGACGGCAAAATGGAATCCCGCTTCCCTCTGGCACCGGCCGCGGAGCCAGTCGCAAACTCCCCCCGGCGCCACCGTCCAGGCGGAACTGTCGTTGGAAACGGTGAGGGTGGTTCACAACGATTTAAGCGACACCGATGTGGAGGTCGTGCCGGTCAAGTCGCGGCCGGTGGCGGCGGCGCCCGCACAGCCAATGCCAAAGCGCACCTGGGAAATTTTGGGCGAGCGTCTGTTGAAAGCAACGGCTCTGTAGTCTCGGCAGGGCCCACCGGCAGGCGGCTGAACGCACCGCGCCGCGGCCGGGCCGATTGTGAAAATGCAACGTGCCAGAATTCAAACACAAGCCGGTGATGGCGGCGGAGGTGCTGGAGGCGCTCAAGCCCCGTCCGGGCGGGCGTTACGCCGATGGCACGATCGGTGGGGCTGGGCACGCGGCGCTCATTTTGGCCGCCAGCTCGCCGACTGGATGGCTGTTTGGGTGCGATCGCGATGGCGCCGCGGTTGATGCCGCCGTGAAACGGTTAGGCCGGGAGTTCCCCGGCCGGTTTGAAATCCGCCGCGGCAATTTTGCGGACATGGCCGATTGGATCCCGGCGGCCAGTTGCGACGGCGTGTTGCTGGACCTGGGCGTCAGTTCACCGCAACTGGATTGGCCCGAACGCGGATTCAGCTTTCAGGCTGACGGGCCGCTGGACATGCGCATGGATGACCGGCAGATGCCGACGGCGGCGGATTTGGTCAACGGGTTGAGCGCCGATGAACTGGCAAAAATTTTTTGGGAATACGGCGGCGAGCGGCGCGCGCGCCGGCTGGCGGCGGCCTTGGTGCGCGAACGCGCCCGCAGAAAATTTGAAACGACACGGCAACTGGCCGAATGGATCGAGCGCCTGGCGCCGCGCGCCGGAAAACGAACGCATCCGGCAACAAAAATTTTTCAGGCGCTGCGCATCGCCGTCAACGATGAAATCGGTTCTTTGAAACGCGGGCTGGAGGCGGCGCTGAAAATCCTCAAGCCGGGCGGCCGGCTGGCGGTGATCACCTTTCACTCGCTGGAAGATCGGGTGGTGAAGGAATTCGGGCGGGAGCAGACGCGGGATTACACCTTTGCCGGCGGGGTGGACGTGCCGGAATTACGCCGGCCGCGCGCGCCGGAGATGAAATGGATTTCGCGCCGGGCCATTACACCTGCGGCAGCGGAACGGCGGGAAAATCCGCGTTGCCGCAGCGCCCAGTTGCGGGTGTTGGAAAAACTGTAGCGGGGACGATATACACAATGGCAAGACATCGCGAAAATCAATCGGCGGCCTTCCACTTCGGCGCGGTGCTGAAAGTGGTTTTGCTGTGCGCGGCAGTGTGCGGTTCGGCAGTCGGGTATGTCTGGCAAAAGAGCCAAATTTACCGGCTGGGCCAGGAAATTCGCCAGCGCGAAACGCGCCTGGCGCAGTTGCGAAGCGAGAACCAGAAACGGCGCGATCAACTGGCCATTCTGCGCTCGCCGGTGATGCTGGACCAGCGCGTGCGAGAGTTGAACCTGGGTTTGGGCCCCGCCCGGCCGGAGCAGGTCTGGCGACTGCCTGAACCGGTGGCCCCGCCGACGGAAATCGAAACGCCGCCACCGCAGTTCGCGGCGCGCGCCGCCAACGCAACGACACCATGAAAACCTTTTGGCCGCCGCTCGTGACGCCGTCGGGAGTGAGGAACCGATCGCCACGGGCGGCCGGCCGATAAAATCTTCCGGCCATGAATCCGCGACAATTCCGGCGCACCCTGTTGCTGTTGACCCTGCTGATCCTGGCCTTTGCCGGCCTCGGCTGGCGGCTGGTGGATTTGCAAGTGTTGCGTCACGATGAACTGGCCAGGCTGGCGGAAGACAACACGCAGCGCGAATTCTGGGAGGCGCCGCGCCGGGGGGACATCCTCGATGCGCGCGGCAACCTCCTGGCCACGAGCGTTTCGGCCCGGATCGTCTGCGCCGACCCCTCCCTTTTGGGCAATCAACAGGCGGTCGTGGCCCATGCCCTGGCGCCTCTGCTGCAAATGGACGAAACGGCGCTGTATCAAAAATTGTTTCCCCGCCTGACCCGGAATGGTCAAGGCCAGATCGTCACCAACAACCTGCATTACGTCCGCCTTAAAGACAACGTTCCGGAGGATACCTGGCAAAAAATTCAGGCCACGATGAATCAGTTGTCCTTTGGGGTGGATGAAAAAAAACTCCCCCGCGCCGACCGCACTTTCCTGGACCAATTGCGCCGGTACGCCGTCTATGCGGAATCGGAGCCGATGCGCGTTTATCCCAACGGCGCGCTGGCGGCGCAGGTGCTGGGCTTTTGCGGGATGGAGGAAACCAGGGTGTCCGGTTACGTGATCCGGCAACTCGTCGGTCGCGATGGCATTGAACGGACGTTGGATTCCGCCTTGCGGGGGGTTCCGGGTTGGCGCGTGACCGAGACGGATCGGCGGCGCCGGGAACTGGTGGTCTGGCGTGACGAAGACGTGCATCCGCACGACGGGTTGAGCGTGGTGCTGACGATTGATGCAGCGGTGCAGCACATCGTGGAAGAGGCGTTGGCCGGGGCGATGCAAAAACACACCCCCCGCAGCATTACCGGCATCGTCGTGCGCCCGCGCACCGGTGAAATCCTTGCCATGGCCTCGCTGCCCGGCTACAACCCCAACGACTTGAACACCGTGACGCCCGAAACCCGCAACCGCAACATCACCGACGTGATGGAACCGGGTTCAACCTTCAAGGTGGTCGTCGTTTCCGGCGCCTTGAACGACGGCGTGGTGCATCTGAACGACTCGTTTGATTGCGGCGAAGGGCGGTTTGCCTACGCCGGCCGGATTTTGCACGATGCCGAACCGCACGGCGTCCTCACGGTCGAAGGCATCATTACCAAATCCTCCAACATCGGCGCCGCGCAAATCGGCATCCGGCTGGGAGCAGAGCGGCTTTATGAATATGCCTGCGATTACGGCTTCGGCGCGCGTACGGGCATTCCGTTGCCGGGCGAAGTCTCCGGTATCTTGAATCCGGTGGACCGCTGGACGAAAATTTCCATCGCGCAAATACCGATGGGTCAGGGCGTGGCCGTGACGCGCCTGCAAATGATCATGGCCATGGCGGCTATCGCCAATGGCGGCTGGCTGATGCACCCCATGATCGTCAAACAACTCGAAACCCGTGACGGTCGGGTGGTGCAGCAGTACGAACCGGAGCGTGTCCGCCGCGTCATCGGCGAAGCAGCGGACAGGGAAATGATTGAAGCGCTCAAAACCGTCGTCTCGCCCGACGGCACCGCGCCCGGCGCGGCAATGAAGGATTACACCGTCGCCGGCAAGACCGGCACGGCGCAAAAAGTGGAAAACGGCGCTTACGTTCACGGCAAATACCTCGCCTCCTTCATTGGATTTTTCCCGGCGGACGACCCGCAGCTATGCATTTCGGTGGTGATGGATGAGCCCAAGGAAGGCTATTACGGCGGCCAGGTCTGCGGCCCGGTTTTTCGGGAAATCGCCGAGCGCTGCGCCAGTTACCTGAACATTCCGCCGGACCGGAATGAGGAACCGACCAACGCGCCGCCGCAAATGGCCGCGGTGCGTTGAGCCGCACCGCCTGCGCCAGAAAACGCCAAACAGTTGGAAAATTTTGTGGAAGCCCGTTCTTTGAAATTTATTGCCGAAGCCTGCGGCGCAGAGGCGCCGCGCGGGGCCGACGCGATCCGGGTGGAAAATGTTTGCACCGACTCGCGCCGCGCGGGGCCGGGCGACGTGTTTTTTGCGATTCGCGGCGAGCGCCATGATGGCCATGATTTTATCAATGAAGCCGTGGCCAAAAACGTGGCCGCCGTGGTCGTTGCCCAATCCCAAATCCATCGCCTCGCGGCCGTTCCGTCGGTTCCCCGTCTGGTGGTGGATGACCCCCGGCGGGCGCTGGGGCGTCTGGCCGGGGCCTATCGCCGGCAGTTCGATCTGCCCGTGGTGTGCATCGGCGGCTCGAACGGCAAGACCACGACGAAGGAATTACTGGCCTCGATTTTGCGGCAAAAATTCCCCACCCTCTGGAGCGAGGCCAGTTTCAACAACGATGTGGGCGTTCCGCTGACGCTCCTGCGCCTGGAAACCGTCCACCGCGTTGCCGTGCTCGAAGCCGGCACGAATCATCCCGGCGAACTGGCGCCGCTGGTAAAAATGATTCGGCCGAAGTTCGGCGTGATCACGAACATCGGCCGCGAACACCTGGAATTTTTTGGCGACCTGGAAGGTGTCGCGCGCGAAGAAGGCGCGCTGGCCGAGGAGCTGCCGGAGGACGGAACGCTGTTTTTGAATGGCGACAGCGAATGGTCGAAACCCATCGCGGCGCGCACGCGGGCCAGGGTGGTTCGGATCGGTTGGGGCGAGACAAATGACTGGCGGGCGCGTAAAATTCGACTTGACAAAAATGGCACCACGTTTCACGTGGAGGCGCCAGACAAAGAATTTTGCGGCGAATACCGCGTGCCTTTGCTCGGACGCCATCAGGCGGTCAACGCCCTGCTGGCGATGGCGGTCAGTGAGGAACTCGGCCTGGGCCGTTCCGAAATCCGGGACGGCCTGGCCGACTGCCCGCCCCCGAAAATGCGGCTGCAATTTGAGGAGGCCGGCGGCATCCGCCTGCTCGATGACACCTACAATGCCAATGCCGATTCGACGCTGGCCGCGCTGGAGACCTTGTGCGAACTGCCGCTGCAGGGCCGGCGCGTGGCCGTGCTGGGCGACATGAATGAATTGGGCGCTCAGGCCGCGGCAGCGCATGCGGAGATCGGCCGGCGCGCCGCGCAATGGCGAGTCGGCCAATTGTTTGCCGTCGGTCGGATGGCCTCGGTCACGGCGCAGGCAGCCCGCGAGGCGGGGCTGACACGGGTGATGGAATTTGAAAATGTGGAGACAGCGGCTGGAGCCGTGCAAAAATTTTTGAAGCCGGGCGACGTGGTGTTGT
Organism: Verrucomicrobiia bacterium; assembly: GCA_035652955.1. Taxonomy (GTDB): domain Bacteria; phylum Verrucomicrobiota; class Verrucomicrobiia; order Limisphaerales; family UBA11358; genus UBA11358. The sequence goes on from DASRCU010000168.1 coordinate 8,670, forward strand.
TCAAAGCCTCGCGCGGCGTGCGGCTGGAACGAATTGTGGAATTATTGAAGGCCGGCAAATGAGTGAAACGCCGAACAGAAAAAACAAGCGGGCCGAGGCGCGGCGCCGGGAAAGGTTGACGCGCCCCACGAAGGGTCCCCTTCAGCGGCACGGTGAGCCGTGAACCTCGATCATGCTTTATTATTTAAGTCAGCAGTTGATCGAGTGGACCAAGGGAACGTCCGCGGCGGATTATTTTTCCTGGCTGCGGCTGTTTCACTACATCACCGTGCGCGCGGCGGGGGCGGCCATCACGGCGCTGCTGTTGAGCTGGTGGCTGGGGCCGGGCATCATCCGCTGGCTCAAGCAATTGAAATTCGGCCAGGAATACCGGGACAAGGCCGAGGAATCCGGCGGCCTGGCGGCGCGTGTTTTGAGCAAGAAAGGCACGCCCACGATGGGCGGGGTGCTGATTGTGACGGTGCTGTTGTTTGCCACGATGCTCTGGGCGCAATGGAACGCGCACGTGGAATTGACCATGCTGGCGGTGCTGGTGCTGGCGGGACTGGGATTTTACGACGACTACGCCAAAATCATCCAGCAAAGCGGCGGAGGCACGCCGCCGCGCGTCAAGCTTGTGGCGCAAGTTGCCCTGGGTCTGTTCGTGGGCATTTACCTGTGGAAATTGCCGGCGACCAGCGAACTGCGTCTGGCCGGCAGCCATCACGTGATAGTCAGCAACCTGGTCAGTGTAATGATGTTGCCGTGCTACAAATGGCCGGTCTATGTGGGGCCGGCGGTGGGGCTCCTGATAATTCTGCTGGCCATTGTCGGCAGCTCCAACGCGGTCAATTTGACGGATGGTTTGGACGGCCTGGCCATCGGCTGCACGCTCATCACCGGTTTCGTGTTTCTGGCGTTCACGTATCTGGCGGGCAATATCCGGGCGGCGGAGTATTTGCAAATTCCCTACGTGGCCGGCGCGGGCGAACTGACGGTGTTTTGCGCCGCGCTGATTGGCGCGGGGCTGGGATTCCTCTGGTTCAACTGTCACCCGGCGCAGGTGTTCATGGGCGAC
>DASRCU010000169.1:0-1933 GCA_035652955.1 Verrucomicrobiia bacterium
CGGACCTCGACAGCGGCGATTATTTTTTCCTCGGTGGCATTTACCGGCCGGTCACGCTGTTCTCCATCCCGCAAACGCATTTGGCCGACGTCACGGTGCGGACGCATTTACTCGATGGTGACCGCGCAGAAGTAAAAGTCATTGTCGCGGTCTCGGGCCATGCCGCCGCCGGCGTCGCCATGCACCTCGACGGCGTCCCGGGCCAAACAACGGCGAAAATTGAAGGCGGCCGGGTCATCCTGACGCAAATCGTGGATCACCCGCGATTGTGGTCGGCGGAATTCCCCAATCTTTACCGACTCACGGTGGACTTGCGAGACGCCACCGGTCAGACCACCGAAACCTTTTCCCGGCGCATCGGCATCCGCGAAGTCACCATCCACAACGGCGTGCTGCTGGTCAACGGCGTGCCCGTCAAGCTCGCGGGCATCTGCCGGCACGACATTTCGGCCACCGCCGGCAGCGCCGTCGGGCCGGATTTGTGGCGCCGGGACATTACCATGATGAAGGCCGCAAACATCAATGCCATCCGCACCAGCCACTACCCTTACGGTTCGGGCTTTTACGACTTGTGCGATGAACTGGGCATGTATGTGGTGGACGAACTGCCTTATTGCTGGTGTTCAACGAACGAACTCAATTCGCCGGACATGTTGCCCGCCTTTGAGCAGCGCGCCCGCGAAACCATCCGCCGCGACAAAAATCATCCCTGCGTCATCATCTGGACCATCGGCAATGAAAACCAGGCCGGCCGCAATTTGCAGGCGGTCGCCGACCTGGTGAAACAGCTCGACCCGACGCGTCCGCGCGACGTTTCCTGTTTCGATGCCGGCCAATACCATACCGAGCTTTCCGACTCGCATTACTGGACCCCGCGCCAAATGGAGCAAGCCGTGGCCCGCTCCCAGGCCACCGGCGCGCCGCATATTTACCTCGAAGACCCGAACACGTGGGAAATTCGCCGCGCCGCCGATCCCGGTGCCTGGGAACGCTGGGGCGCCGTCCTCCAGCGCACCTGGGCCGTCGCCGTGACCAATGACACCATTCCCGGCATTTTTCTGTGGGAATGGCAGGATCGCGCCGTGGCCGACCGTTGTCCGACCAAGCTGTATTTTTGTTTCCCCGACACCGGCATCCAACTGCTCAAAATCAAGGGTCTCGTGGACGGTTACCGCAACCCGCGCCCGTGGCTTTACGACGTGAAAATGATTTATTCGCCGGTGCAGATCGGCAACACCTTTTCCCTGGCCAACGGCAAAATTTCCTTTCCGGTGGAAAACCGTTATTCGTTCACTGACCTGGCGGATTTGAACATGGCCTGGGCACTGGAGCGCGCCGGCCGGACAATCGCCTCCGGCAACGCTCGCGTGAATCTGCCGCCGCGCCACCACGGCACGGCGGAAATTTCTCCGCCCGCCGACGCGCTTGCCTCTGCCGATTCACTGCGCGTGGCCTTTGTTCACTCGGATGGCGAGGAAGTCATCGCCCATCGTTTCACGCTCAGGGAAATTCCGCCGACGTCAAGATTGAATCCAACCTTGCCGGCCAATTGGGCCGAGCCGCAATTCAACCTCATTACCCGCCTGCCCGCGCGGAGATGGGACAGTGTCCCGCGTTTCCCGACGCATTTGGCCAACGTGGTTCTGGAGCCGCCCGCGGCCGCCACGCTGGCGACCTTCCGGCAACTGGACGCCGACGTCATCGGCGGCGCCCACGATCGGGTGGTCGGGCGCCTGCACGCGCAATTCGATCACGGCCAATTCAGTTACCGCCTGCGCTGGACCGGTCCCCGCAGCGAAGTTCAGGAACTGGGCTGGAAATTCACGTTGCCGGCCGACTGTGACCATTTCTCCTGGGATCGCGCCGCGCGCTGGACCATTTATCCCGCCACCAGCATCGAGCGCGCCCGCGGCACCGCCACGCCGGATTCCAT
>DASRCU010000170.1:0-6289 GCA_035652955.1 Verrucomicrobiia bacterium
CGATGTCAACGTCCGATGCTCGGCGTTTCTTTCGCCGGACAACTTGCGGCTGGTGATCGTCCTGATCAACACCAATGCCACGGCGGCATCGGCGATGAATTTCAGCCTCGGCGCGTTCAATGCAGGCCCCTCGAGTGTTTATCAGACCTCAGGCACAAATTTCTTCCAGTCGCTTGGCCCGTTGAACCCACCGCTGGCGTTGCCGCCGTTGTCGCTGACCACCGTGGTGCTCGATCGGAGCGTCTTTGCCGGCCTGACGTTTACCCGGACAAACCTCATCCTGACGTGGCCGGCGGCATTTAACGGTTTCACCTTGCAGGTTTCCACAAATTTGGCTCTGGGAAGTTGGATGACCGTTTCCTCGCCCGCGCCGCAAATCGTGGGCACGAATTTTCAAGTGGCCTTGCCGGTCACTCATTCGTTACAATTTTTCCGGCTGGTGAAATAACCAGGCATTTATTCGCATGAAGAAAATGATCATATTATTCGGCGCCGGCGTCGCCCTGGCCCTGGCGGTCTGCTTGCCGGCTGCTCCCACGTTCACCGTTGACGCCGGCCATGTCGCCGGAAAAGTCAGCCCGATCTTTTACGGGCTGATGACCGAGGAAATCAATCACAGCTACGATGGCGGGCTTTACGCCGAGCTGATTCAGAACCGCGGGTTCAACGAAGACCCCGCCACGCCGGTGCACTGGTCGGTCGCAAGCGGCGACAATGCCGCCGCGACCATGGCGCTGGATTCCGACAACGGTTTGAACGCCGCTCTGACCCGCAGCCTGCGCTTAACAGTGACGGCGGCGGACAGGAAGCATCCGGCCGGCGTGGCCAACGATGGTTACTGGGGTATTCCGGTCAAGCCCCATACCCGCTACCGCGCCACGATTTTTGCCAAGGCGGATGCCGGTTTCTCCGGACCGGTGACGCTCGCCATCGTGAGCGACGACGGGCGGAAGGTTTACGCGAAGCGGCAATTTTCCGGCCTGACGACGGATTGGAAGAAATTTGAAGTCACGCTCCACACCGGCTGGACCCGACCCGCGACGCGGGCGCGTTTCGAAATCATGCTTGACGCTCCGGGAACGATCTGGCTCGGTTTCGTTTCGCTGTTTCCGCCCACATGGGGCAATCAGCCGAACGGTTTCCGGCCGGATTTGATGCAAATGCTGATCAATTTGCATCCCAGGTTTCTGCGTTTTCCGGGCGGCAACTATGTGGAGGGCGACACCATTGCCACACGATTTGATTGGAAGAAAACCATCGGTCCAATCTGGGCGCGCCCCGGGCATCCCTGTCCCTGGGGCTATTACTCCTCGGATGGCCTGGGGCTGTTGGAGTTTCTGGAATGGTGTGAGGATATGAAGGCCGAACCGGTGCTGGCGGTCTATGCCGGTTATTCCTTGAATCACACACATGTCAACCCCGGCCCGGATCTCGAACCGTTTGTGCAGGACGCGCTGGATGAAATCGAATACGTGACCGGCTCGACCAACACGACCTGGGGCGCTCGCCGCGCCCAGGACGGCCATCCGAGGCCCTTCCCGCTGCATTATGTTGAAATCGGCAACGAGGATTGGTTCGACAGATCGGGCAGTTACGACCAGCGCTTCGCGCAATTTTACCTTGCCATCAAGGCGAAGTATCCCCAGCTCAAACTCATCTCCACCATCGGCTACGACCAGCCCGAACGCGAGCGCGTCCACAGCGTCCAGCCCGACATGATGGACGAACACTATTACCGGTCGGTGGAATCGTTCCTGAAAATGTCGCCGGACTACGCGAAAAATTATGATCGCAACGGCCCGGAAGTCTTCGTCGGTGAATGGGCCTCGCATGAAACCTCCTTTCCGCCGTGGGACAAACGTTCACAAAACGAGCCGCCGACACCCGACCTGTGGGCGGCCATTGGCGATGCAACGTTCATGACGGCCATGGAGCGGAATTCCGACCTCATCAGGATGAACTGTTACGCGCCGTTGTTGGTGAACGTCAATCCCGGCGCGCGACAGTGGCGGCCGGACTTGATCGGCTACGACGGGCTGTCGGTCTATGGTTCCCCGAGTTATTACGCGATTGGGATGTTCAGCCGGAACCTGGGCGACGAGATTTTAAGCACCGCCTCCGCCGAAACCTCCGTTCAAGGCTGCGCCACGCGCAACAGCAAAACCGGCGAAATCTACCTCAAACTTGTGAACCCCGCGACAAATCCGGTGCCCTTGAAAATCGAGCTTGACGGCGCGGGGCCACTGGCATCCAGGGGCACCGTTTTGACGCTGGCCGGAAATCCCGATGACACCAATTCCATTCAGCAACCGAAAAAAGTCGTCCCGGTCGCCAAAACGATTCACGGTGTCAAGTCGGAATTCATTTACCCGATGCCGCCGGACAGCATTGTGGTGTTGAAACTCAAGCCGCGTTCCTGAAACCCGGCTCGCTTTGGGGGGAGGGTGCCCGGCAGCGTTCAGTGGCGACCAACTGATCCGTTCCCGAACCGCGCGGCTCATCGCAAGGTTTTGAAGTGCCGCGGCGGCCGGGCGCGGTGCCGCTTGGGAAGGCAACCGGCCAAGAGCGGTGTTACCCCACCGCACTCCAAGATGCTGACGCGCCTTGGTGAACTCCGTTTGGTTCAGGACACCGCAAAGATGTGAAATCATCTTGAGACCGAAGTCGTTGGAAAATACAGCGCCTGCGACAAAATGGCGAGCGAGGGTTTGGCGACGGCTTCCTTTGCTGCGGCAAATAAGCATGTTTGGCTTGGAAGCGGGTAGCCGCTGTTTGAATAAAAACAGCGGCTGTTCCGTTTTCAGTCCAATTTGAAAGGTTGCCCGCGGGGTTTCCGAGGGATTACATTGAGAGGGTATGTCCGCCCTGGCCGTTAAATTCCCTTGCGCCGGCAGAGCGAAAGTAGGGCGCCGGTTTTTCATCCTGCTGCGGGCGGCTGCTTTGTTCTTGCCTGCCTTTTCTCTCCAGGCCGCCCCGAGTACCATCACCAACCTGATGCAATTGGCGCGCGCGGTGGAGTCCGAACCGCACCTGGTGGGGAGCGTTCATCTGACGGCCACGGTCTGTGCAGCCAGCCGGCCGGAACTCGGCGTGGTGGCGGTGCAGGATGACAGCGGCCTGGAAATGCTTGAATTGGGTCCGCAAACCCAGGCGCTGGCGCCCGGTGATCGAATTGAAATCCAGGAACCGCACGCCCTGTTGCGCCGGCGCGACCTGGGCGTGAAAATCTCTGCCGTGCCGGTGGTGGACAACGACGGGGTGCACAGTCAGACCAATCGCAGTGGCACCGTCTGGCTGGAAGCCGGACGGCATCCGCTGGAATTGGACTGGTTCAATCAGTTCCGGGATTTGGACCTGGAGGTGACCTGTGCCTTCGGCAACGGCGCGCCGGAAAAAATCAGCGCCGCCTCGCTCTGGCAAGCCGTGACCGATCCATCCTCCGGTCGGACGGTGTTCCGGCCCGGACTGCGCGTGAACTGTTACGAAGGATTTTGGAATGACGTGCCGGATTTTGAACTGCTGCCGCCGGTCAAAACCGGCGTGGTGACAAATTTCGATCTGCAATTCCGAACGCAGGATGAAATGGTGGGCCTGCAGTTCACGGGATTTTTCGATGCGCCTCACACCGGCCGGTACACCTTTGCCACGGCTTCTGACGACGGCAGCCTGCTGTTCCTCGGCAATCCGAGCGTCCCAGTCACCCGGCGCGGAACGGCACCGGTGCCGGCCCCCGAACCGGCTATCATCGGTCAACCCCTGTCTTCTCTGGCGATGCGGCGTTGGGTAGTGGTGGAGGGGACGGTCCGTTTCGTGCGACCGGCCGGCAGGGGACTGGAGTTGGAGCTGCGTTCCGAGCGCGATTCCCTGGAAGTCCGCATGGCGGATGCAGAGGGCCTGAACCCCGCGGCGTTGCTGAATGAGCGCGTGCGGGTGACAGGCGTTGGCTGCGGTGTGTTTAACCTGGATCAGCGGATTATCCTGGGACAATTGCTTGCCGCCAGTGGCCGGGAGCTTGAAATGCTCGGCACACCGCCCGGCGCAACGCCCCTGCCGTTGCCGTTGGTGACGGCGCAACAGGTGCAAACGTTGCCTCTGCCGGACGCCCGGCGCAGTCTCCCGGTGCGCCTGCGCGGCGTCGTCACCAGCGTCGGCCCGCCCTACGACTATTGGTTGTCCATTCAGGACGAAACCCGCGGGATTTTTGTGGACATTCATGCGCTGACCAACGCCGCGCCGGTCCCCGGCGAATTCTGGGAAATCATCGGGCACTCCGGCGCCGGCGATTTCGCCCCCATCGTGGTGGCCGACCGCGGCATTCGATTGGGCAAAGGGCGCCTGCCCGAACCGGTGCATCCGGCCTGGAACGAATTGATCAATGGCAGCCTGGATGTTCAATGGGTGGAATTTCAGGGCCTGGTCACCGAGGTGCACAGCAACACCCTTTCCCTGCTGCTGGCCGACGGGCAGATCGCTGTGCAAATGGAAGGGCATTATGAATCCGAATTGAAACGCTTTGAAAAAGCCGTCGTCCGCATCCGGGGCGTGCTTTACGCCGCCTGGAAAACCGGCACGCGGGAACTGCTGGTGGGCACCATCCTGATGCGCAACGCCAGCATCAACGTGGATACGCCCGCGCCCGCTGACCCCTTCGACGCCGTGGTGAAAACGCCGCGGGAACTGCTGCTGTTTGACGCACAGGCCACGGCCTTCCGCCGCGTCAAGGTGCGCGGACAGATCATTCACGCCAGCGCCAGCCGGCTGTTTCTGATGGAAGACGGCACGGGCCTGCGCGTGTTGCCTGCCGGCCCGGTGAAGGTGCATCCCGGAGACCGGGTGGAGGCGGTGGGATACCCGGAAATCAATCCCGGCGGAAACGGCTCGCTGCTGTTGCGCGAAGCGCTCGTGCGCCAGACCGGCGCAGCTCCGTTGCCCCCGCCGCGGATTTTGTCTGAAAACAACCTCACGCAGGCGGGACTGGATTCAACGCGCGTGCGCGTGGAAGGTAAATTGCTGGGCTGGCACACCGAACAGGGAGCGCCCGTTCTGGAAATGCAGTCCGGCGGACATTTGTTTCTGGCCCGTCTCGATGCCAGTGACAACCGGTCCCTGACCCTGCGCGCCGGCAGTCGCCTGGCATTGGACGGCGTTTACGTCGGCCAGGGCCGCCCGCCGCGCGCCGGTGCCGAACCGGCTTCATTCGAGCTGTTGCTGAATTCACCCGCAGACATTCACGTGCTCTCGGAGCCGTCGTGGTGGACCTTGCAGCGGCTCCTGGTTCTGGTCAGCGTGCTACTGATCATTCTGGCGTTCACCGCCATCTGGATCACCCAATTGCATCGCCTGGTGGAGCAGCGCACCGCCCAGCTCCAACACGAAATTCGCCAGCGCGAATACGTGGAGCGCCAACACGCCCTGGAAGCGGAACGCTCGCGCATCGCGCGGGACCTGCACGACGACCTCGGTTCCAGCCTCACGGAAATCAGCGTGCTGGCCAGTGCCGGTCAGCGCCCCTTGCCGGATGAAAACCAGGTGGCCGCGTTGTTCCAGACCATCGCCGCCAAGGCGCGCAGCCTCATTGCCGCCCTGGACGGCATTGTTTGGGCGGTGGACCCCGAAGACAACTCGCTGCAATCGCTGGCCGATTATTTGAGCGGGTATGTCGAGGAGTTCTTTTCCCACACGCCCATCTCCTGCCGATTCAAAGTGCCTCTGTCGTTTCCGCCCATCACCGTCGAAGGCCGTGTGCGCCACGATTTGCTCATGGCCGTCAAGGAAACCGTGAACAACATCGCCCGCCATGCCGAAGCCACGGAAGTGGAATTTCGCTTGACCGTTTCCGACAACACACTGGAAATCAAAATTGCCGACAACGGAAAGGGCTTTGCCGGCGACGAACACAACGGCCACGGCTTGAAAAATCTGCCCGCCCGGCTCAAAAACGCCGGCGGCGAATGCACGATCGCATCCTGCGTGGGCGGCGGCACCACGGTCAAAATCCGGCTGCCACTGACCTTGGCAAAATCCTCTGTCGCCGCAGGGTAAAATACCGGTGTCCACCCGCCAAAAAAGACGAATCCGTTCGCGGGCGTTGCCCGTTTCCTCCTCGAAACCGATCGCCGGATTGCGCTCTTGAAAAGTCGCCCAAGTCAATCCATCCGCCGAGCCACCAGTTATGGCGGCGGGTGAAATGGAATGACGGGGCGGTCCAACCGGCGGCTATATTTCAATTCCACGGATTTTTGAAAAATCCCGCGGTTAAACTGGCGCCACTGCGGTTTCGCAGAGGTCT
>DASRCU010000171.1:0-5625 GCA_035652955.1 Verrucomicrobiia bacterium
CGCCGTGGAGGTCATCATCCAGGCATTGTGGCCCGGACCGGGAGTGTTCATCACCGGCGTGGACTGAAAGACCACGTTGCCGTTAGTGTCCTGCAAGGGCTTGGAGGGATCGCTATTCTGAATGTAGGCTTCCAGGGAAGCCACGCGTTGTTCCAGCGAGGGCGGCGGCAAATTGGTGGGGATGTCCGCACAAGTGGTGAACGCGCCCAGCACCGCAGCGGTGAGCAAAACAAGACTTAAAAAAAATCGTTTCATGGTTGGGATGGATTGAATTTCAGACGGGTGTAAGAAGTTAAACGGCGGCTTCGCCTTTTTCCTCCGTGCGAATGCGCACGGCCTGTTCGATGGCGGAGACGAACACCTTGCCATCACCGATCTTGCCGGTTCGGGCGGATTTGATAATCGCGCCCACAGCGGCGTCGGTCTGACTGTCGGGCACCACCAGTTCCACTTTGATCTTGGGCAGAAAATCCACCGTGTATTCGCTGCCGCGGTAGATTTCAGTGTGGCCTTTTTGGCGCCCGAATCCCTTCACCTCGCTTACGGTCATGCCTTCGATGCCGATTTCGCTCAGTGCGTCTTTGACTTCTTCGAGCTTGAACGGTTTGATGATCGCTTCAATTTTCTTCATGGGCTTGAGTTTGTTGCGGACGCGCCGTTGGCTTCAGCCAGGACGCGTCCATTGCGGCGGCTTTAGCAACGTCAATGCCAGTTTCTCACCGGGACAAAAACAGGCCGTTTTATTGGGAAAACGAGCGGCAGCGCCGTTTTGCACAGCCGGCGGCCTGTTGAGTTTTATGCAATGCGGAAAAATTTCAGCAGCCTGCCGAATCCTCCGGTCTGCGGCGGTATTTCAAGGGGTTGGCCCAGGCAACCGGCGCGCACACCGGCCGGGGCGGAGATTTTCCGGCTTCGCCAAAGTCGGAAGCCCGCGTCAAGCGCGCCAAGTGATTTTACTCCCAAATCGTCCAAACAAATCAAACGCCAGTTTCTCTCCTGCCGCGACACGCATCGCCTGCCGGTAATTGGCAAAAGCCATTTGCGCCGGCTCGTGCCGCTCAGCATCTTGAACATCGCCGAAATTCTGGCCGATATCTTTCGGCCGGTTCCGGTTAAACTATTCTGCTAACTTTAATGACAAGTTAGCCGCAAATCGTTACCCTTCCCAAAATGGACGAAATTTGGAACTCGCCTTTCGTCGGCGGGCTTTAGTGAATCCAACTGCGCACCACGACGACGTTTTTTGGCTTTCAGGCAGAATATGTTGAAACGGTTTTGGCACAAACAGGTTCCGGAGCTTGAGGCAGGCGCCACCTTTCTCCGAAAGTGGGGATTCATTGGCATCCTGATTGGCCTTGGGTCAGGGGCCGGGGCCCTGGCTTTGCTGTGGGGAATTCAATTGCTCACGCGCCACTTGCTCGGCTCAATTGTGGGTTATACCCCACCGCTGCCGGGAGGTGAAGGTGGTGTTGAACCATACGTTTTCCAGATGACCCGGCCCTGGCTGTTGCCTTTGGTCACCGGCGGGGCCGGCCTGGTGGGAGGATTACTGGTCTGGAAACTGGCTCCGGAAACCGCCGGCATCGGCACCAACGCCGCCATCCGGGCGTTTCATGCGGGAGAAAAAATCGGCATCAAAACGTCCCTCTTCAAACTGCTCACTTCCGTGATCACCATCGGCGGCGGTTTAACCTCCGGGCGCGAGGGGCCTGTCGCCCAAATTGGCGCGGCAACCGGAGCGAGCATTGCCCGGGCGCTCAAACTTTCGGCGCGAGAATGCAACCTTGCTTTGGCCGCCGGGCTTGGCGCGGGCATTGCGGCCATTTTCAAAGCGCCGCTGGCCGGTGCCATCATCGGCGCGGAAATTTTTTATACGGAAGATTTCGAGGTGGAAGCGCTGGTGCCCGGCTTGATTGCCTCGGTCGTGGGCTATTCCCTCGTCGGTTCGGTGACGGGCTTTCAGCCGATTTTCACGCCGCCGCCGGAGATGATCGAATTCAGCCATCCGTGGTCGTTGGTTTTTTACGCCTTGCTGGGCGTGGGATGCGGCCTGCTGGCGCGGTTTTTGTTCGGCGTTTATTTTCGCATTGAAGCATTTTTCAAGCGTTTTCCGCTCTGGCTCGCTGCCGCCATCGGCGGCGTGTGCACGGGAATCATCGGACTGGCGATCCCCGTGGTGCTGGGCACCGGCTACGGTTGGGTGCAATTTGCCATCAGCAACAACTTCACTGCGCTGCCGCCTTCTGTTTTGTTGTTGGCCGCGTTCGCGGAAATCCTGAGCGCGTCTCTGACGCTCGGCTCGGGCAATTCCGGCGGCATCTTTGGTCCCACCGTGGTCGCGGGTGGAATGTTCGGCGGATTTTTGGGACACGTCGTCAATCATTTTCTCCCATCGGTGGTGCCGCATCCGGGCGATTTTTCCATCGTCGGCATGGTTGCCTTCTTTGGAGCCGCCGCCAAAGCGCCGATTTCGACGATCATCATGATTTCCGAAATGACCGGCGGTTACGGTCTTCTGGCGCCGGGCATGGTCGCGGTGGTCACCGCCTTTATTCTCTCGGGCAAAGGAACCATTTTCCCGGCGCAGGTCCACAGCCGGCTCGATTCGCCCTTCCACGCCGATGAATTTGAACCCATTGCCCTCCGTCGCGTAAAGACCGGCGAGGTGATGATTAACTTCCCGGTATTTGTGAACAGCCAGGCCTCGGTGGCTGACGCCATTTCGTTGATGGGCGACTTTGGCCTGAGCGGGCTGCCGGTAGTGGAGAATCACCAGCTTTGCGGACGGGTCTCGTTACTGGCCGCTCACCGGGTGCCGGAAGCCAGGCGCACGGCCGTGAAAGTCCGGGAAATCATGCTCCCGACTGTTTATCGCGCCTATCCGGACGAGGATTTGTTCACCATTCTCAAACGATTTGCGGCGGAGGATGTCGGGCATTTGCCGGTGGTCTCGCATGAAAATCCCAATGTGCCCATCGGGTTGATCACCCGTTCCGGGCTTTGGGAAGCGTTGGCAACCGTCAAGCGCAAACACGACGGTTGGAAACGAACGACCGGTGAAGGCCTCAAAGTCGAACCCTCTGGCCAGTAGTTGCGCCAACCCAAAACTCAAAACGTTCACCAACCGGCGTAACGGCGTTGGCTCTCAGCAAGATCAGCCGTCAACCCTTGGATTGACCGGCCGCATGGGCTTTAACCTCCTGAGTCGTGAGAGGATGGCCGCCAATGCCCCAGTCTCCACTTTTGACTTCTTCAATGACCACTGAAGTCACCGGACGCAAATGCTCGCCTTCAACGGCAACCATCGCATCCGTGAGCTTGCGGATCATCTCCTGTTTTTGAGCAGGCGTGAATACACCTTCAATGAGCTTGACGTTTACCAACGGCATTTTTCCTTTCCTGTTTGAGTTGTCCCCGGTTTTTTGGCTGGCGCTGCAACTCTCAATCGCCTGCCAACTGTTTTCTGCCGCTGTCTTTCCGCGCCTTGGTTTTTCTGTTCAGCCAGAGTGCGGCTGAAGCGGAGTCCAGCCGCCGGCCCCCCGCGCAAACGGGATTGGTCGGAGCGACAGGATTCGAACCTGCGACAGCCAGCTCCCAAAGCTGGTGCTCTACCAGGCTGAGCTACGCTCCGACCCGGCCGACTGGAATGATGATTGGCGATTTGCTCCGCCGACGCAAATCCGAAATGGAGCCTGATTGGACGGAAGAATGGCTTGGGAAACGATGGCGATTATTGCACGCTGTTTCCAAAATATGGAAACCCGACCCGCGCACCGGCCCGGTTCTCCGCGCGCGGTTTTGAGGCAGTCGGTCTCCTGCGTCTGCGCGCTACTGGATGGACCGCGCCACCGGCGTTCAAAAGGCCGCTTAAATTTTCGGCAACGTTGCGGCCGGTTTGGCTTGAAGCGCCGTCTTGGCCACGCGAACAATTTCGGCAAAGGCCGCACTGTCCGTAGCCGCCAAATCAGCCAGAATTTTTCGATCCAAAGCGCATCGGGCAGCCTTGAGTCCCTCCATGAAACGACTGTAGGTCAAACCGGCGGCGCGGGCGGCGGCATTGATGCGGATCTGCCAGAGATAACGGAAGGTGCGTTTCTTGCGGCGGCGGTCGCGGTAGGCGTATTGCCGCCCGTGATCCACGGCATCGGAAGCGTAACGGTAAAGCTTGCTGCGTTTGAGGCGAAAGCCTTTCGCCGCGGCAATCATCCGTTTGCGGCGTTTGCGGGAAGCGGGAGAATTGGTAACTCGCATGGTTCGTCGAAGTGTTAAACGGCTGGCGTGAAAGGAAAATCAGCGGCTGAACGGCAGATTCTGCGTGATGCGATAGGCGTCAGTCGAATCCACCACCGCGGCCTTGCCCAAACGCCGGCGTCGTTTGGCGTTTTTGGATTGGGCCAAATGCCGTCGGCCGGCGGGGAAATGAAGCGCCTTGCCGCCGGCGGTCAGCTTGAATCGCTTGGCCACGGATTTCCGGGTTTTGATGCCTTTGGGACGTCGCATAAAATCAATCCAGTTTCAAAAGGAGCCGGAATTTACGAGACAACCCGCCAGGAAGCAAGCGTGATTTTGAGGAAAATGCGGTGGAAATATTCTGCCGAGCAGCCGGTTTGGATTGGAAAAATCGCTGAAAAACCTGCGAGCCGGGTTTCTGCCTGATCAGTTTCCCAGACCACGCGAGGGATAATTTGCTCTGCGCGCCTGGCCTTATTTGTTGTGTTGCAAACGCATTCACCGACCGGGCAAACTGCTGCGGAGGCTCATTTGAACCCGGCGAAAACCGCCTGCATCCTGCAGCGACGTGGCAGCAGGCAAGCCCAACGACTTCTGATTTTGCTCTCTTTGAATTTTTGCGGTGGTCAACCCGGCGGCCAGGTCATGGAACGCCCGCCCAGAATATGACAGTGCAAATGCGGCACGGTTTCGCCGCCGTCAGGGCCGTTGTTGATGACGAGCCGATACCCGTTTTTCAAATTCAGTTGACGGGCGATTGCAGCGGCCTTGAGCAGCAGATGCCCCAGCAGCTCCCGATCTTCGGCGGTGGCCTCGCCAATCCGGGGAATGGGTTTTTTGGGGAAGATCAGCACATGCGTGGGCGCTTGCGGATGGATATCGCGAATGGCCATCACCTGCTCGTCTTCATAAACGATGGTGGACGGCAATTCGCCGGCAGCGATTTTTTCAAACAGGGTTTTGCTCATGCGGAAGGAAGAGGCGATTGGGCGTACGGCCGATGGAAACAGTCACGGTTCATTGGGATCAGTCAATATTATTTTGAAATCAGGCCACCACGAGCGCGCGTCCGTCCGGTTGCGCTTCAGCGCGCAAGCAGCCGCGGAGGTAATCCACAATCTGCTCCTGCAACTGTTCGCAGCGGCGGCTCCAGCGGCGGGCTCCAGCCAGCCGTTTGACGCAGCCGCGCAGGCCGCAGAAACGGAGCACACGCGGCGATCGCCGCAATTGCGCGCGCAGTTCATCGCGCAGCCGCGGGAAGAAAAACAGTTCAAGGTTTTCCGCCGGATTGCGCGCCAGCCGGCTCAGGTCGTTTTCCGCGGCGGGCGGCGGGCAGACGGCCAGCCCCAGATGGCGCAGGACTTTTTCCAGTGCTTCGACAAATTCGCCCAGGGT
>DASRCU010000172.1:0-9421 GCA_035652955.1 Verrucomicrobiia bacterium
CGGCGATTGGGTTCGTATTGATGGCTTGACGAACATGCTGCAACCCAATTCGACCTATGCTATTTCTTTGGCGAGGAACACCAGCGGTTATTGGAGAATGGCCTGCACAGTTTACGCTTCGCCGGGCCCAAATGGTCAAGCGTGCCTGACGCCGATTCGGGGAGGGGCGATGCAACTAAGCAGTCCGGATCCAACATTTGGATATTATTACGACGCCGCCTATGTTGTTGGATTAACGCCAGCCAGCGCGCCGGTAGAGTTGACGCCCATGACCATTGTGCCATCTTCCGCGTATGTTGGGCAAGGCCCCGTGGTAATGACCGCATCATTTAATGGATCGCAACCGATTACCTATCAGTGGCAAGTAGATACTGGCAGCGGTTACGTGGACATCCCCGGTGCCACGAATACGGTATATATTATTTCTGCGGCAGCCTCAACAAACGCAGGTACCTACCGGTGTCTGGCATCCAACTCGTTCAGTGCCGGCAACCCGACACCCAGCACGCCCCAAACGTTGACGGTCAACACGGCTCCGGCGACTCTTGTTGCCAGTTATGTTTATAACTCTTACAGTGGTCCAGGGGTGCTCGGTGTCGGCTCGTTTTGGAATGCCTTGGACGGTAGCAGTAAGAATTTGACTTCCGTTGCGGATGATGGCTCCACTCCGGCTGGTTTTCAGATTGGAATTGCCACCGAGTATACTTGGAATGGCCCGACTGCCGGCATTGATCTTTTCAATAAATACCTGTTAATTCAGGACAACACAAATCGGATGTTTACCTGCAGCGATTTGATTCCTGGAGTTTACAACGTCGCCCTGTATGCCGGCAATGCATACCATGGTTCCAAGACAAGATTTAGCATCGGAACCGCCAGCCAAGGTGTCACCAACACAGTGGACAATGCCTTTGTAGAAGGCAACAATTTTGTGTTGTTTACTGGTGTGCCGGCAACGAATGGCGTAATCAGCGGCTTATGGGGGCGACCTGCGGGCAGTGGCAGCGATGCCGTTTTCAACGGTCTCCAGCTGCAAATGGCCTGGCCTTTGAGCGATCCGCACATGTTTATCGTTTTTCAGCCGGCTGGTACAAATGTTCCGGTTGGTTATCCGGCCAGCATCGGTGTTTTGGCGGAAGGTCCCGACACAAACGGTTTGCCTGGTCCGATCTTTTACCAATGGTATGATTCGAATAACAACCCCATAGCTGGTGCTATCAACAGCACTTACACTCCCAACACCAGCACAGCCTACACTAACACCTATTATTGCGTTATTACCAATTTGACTGGCCTGTCTATCACCAGCAGTTTGGCGACAGTGAGTGTTTATCAGCCGGACACTTTGGTGTGGCGCGGCACGAGCGGCAATATTTGGGATGCTACCACCTTTAACTGGTCCAATGCCACCCAGAATGCCGACGGCGTGGCTTATGCAGACCCTGATCAGGTAAGGTTTGATGATTCCGCGTTCAATTTCACGGTTAGCAATGCGCTAACGGTGATGCCGAGTAGCGTATTGGTGACCAACAATGTTCATAACTATGTATTTTATGGTAACGGAACTATTAGTGGAATTGGCGCTTTGACGAAGGCGGGCAGCGCTACGTTGACTATTAGCAACAATCAGGCTTATACCGGCGGTACGGTGGTCGCCGGTGGGACATTGGTTTTGGCCAAGGGTGGTGCAACTGGCGCACTTAACGGTGTGCTGACTGTTAATCCGGGCGCTGCGGTCAGTCTTGCAGCCGTGGACGCACTTGGTTATTCTGCCAATCATGTCACCGCGGTCAATCTTAATGGCGCAACCATGGATAACGCGACAGCAGGTAACGAGGGCTACGCGACGACATTCAACTTGATGGGTGGGACGATGACTTCATCGGGTGGCGGTGCTTACAATATTGACGGTGCGACCGGTTACAGCATCAACAGTCTGGCAACCAACGTGCCTTCGGTCATTGACGCTCCGATTACTTTGCGCACATCGCCGCTTACCATATCAACCGCGGCAGGCAACGTGCCCAGCAACGTTGACCTGGTGATTTCGGGTGTGATTGGTGGGGGAGGTAATGGAATTATCAAGACCGGTTTAGGAACGCTCATGCTTTCGGGCGACAACACTTATACCGGTCCAACCACGATTAACGCAGGCCGTTTGTTGATGGAGGGTGTGGTTCCGGGAGATGTAACGGTAAACTCCGGATCTCTCCTCGGTGGAAGTGGTATTATTGGCGGTACTGTGAATGTGATGTCCGGCGCCACGTTGATGCCCGGCGATGGGGGCCCTGGTAAGTTGACTGTCGGCGGTGATCTTGTGCTGAACGCCGGTTCGACGAATGTCTTCCTGGTGAATGGCAGCGCGTTCGCAAATACTGGTATTGCCGTGGGTGGGAATGTGACATACGGAGGTGTGCTGAAGATTGTCACCAGCGGCGCCTTTGCGGCCGGCCAGTCGTTCACCCTTTTTAGCGGAACGGGCGCGACTAATACCGGTAATTTTGAAGTTATTCTGGGTGATGCCGGTGACGGAAATCATTTCGTCTTTACCAACGGTGTGTTGAGTGTGATTGGCACTATCCCATCCAGGCCGATTATTACCGGCATCAGCCTGTCGGGAACGACACTGACAATTTCAGCCACAAACGGCGCGGCGGGAGGACAGTATGTTCTATTAGGTAGCACCAATTTGGTCCTGCCGTTGAATCAATGGACGCCGCTGTTGACAAATTCATTTGATAACAACGGCAACCTGAACTTGTCCACAAACATCCTGAATCTCGCCTTGCCGCAGGAATTCTACATCTTATCGCAATAAGAAGGTAGAACACAGGGTGAAAATTTGATTTGGGTACGGGAGGTGGATTTTGCTTGACGCCAATGTCTTGGCTGACCTTGAAGGTAAAGGGCTGGAGTTGAGTCTTGTGACTCGAAGCCAGCTAGCGACCGTTGTTAGCAGCGTGAAACAGGGTCGCTTTGGATTTTGGCCTTGCGGCAGCCAGGTTCAACGATTTTGAAAGAGAATTGTGCAGGAGCCTTCCGGTGATACTGAATTCAGCGTTGCTAAACTTCCAATAACAGCCGCGTGGGGTTTTCCACGCCTTCTTTGATGCGGCGCAGGAACAACACGGCTTCGCGGCCATCCACGATGCGATGATCGTAAGTCAGCGCGATATACATCATCGGGCGGATGACCACCTGGCCGGCGACGGCCACGGGGCGTTCCTGAATGGCGTGCATACCCAGGATGCCGCTTTGCGGAGGATTAATCAGCGGCGTGGAGAGCAAGGAGCCAAAGACGCCGCCGTTGGTGAGGGTGAAGGTGCCGCCTTCCAGCTCTTCCGGCTTGAGCTTGCCGTCGCGGGCGCGCTGCGCGAAGTCGCCAATGGCCTGCTCGATTTCCGCAAAGCTCATCCGGTCGGCGTCCCGAAGCACGGGAACGACCAGGCCGCGATCGGTGCTCACCGCCACGCCGATGTCGTGGTAGTTGCGATAAACGATGTGGGTGTCGCGGACTTCGGCGTTCAGTTGCGGAAATTGTTTCAGGGCGTCAATGGCGGCTTTGACGAAGAAGGACATGAAGCCGAGTTTGACGCCGTATTTTTTCTGGAACGCTTCCTGGTATTGCTGGCGCAGGGCGATGACGGAGGACAGGTCCACTTCATTGAACGTCGTCAGCAAGGCTGCGGTGTGTTGCGCTTCGACCAGCCGTTTGGCGATAGTGCGGCGCAACAAACTCATGCGGACGATTTGCTCCTGGCGGGCGGGCGGCGCCGGTTTCACGGCAGGTTCTTCTTTTGGGAGCTGTTCGATGTGGCGCAGGACATCTTCTTTGGTGACCCGCCCGCCGGGACCGGTGGCGGGCACGGCGTCGGCGCGCAGGCCGTGTTCGGCCAGAATTTTTTCGGCCAGGGGTGTGGCGCGCGTTTTGGACTGTGGTGGCGGTGACGCCGCTTTGGAAGCGGCCGTGGCAGCGGCTTCGGCCTGGCTGGTGGCCGAAGTGGCGTCGCGCTCCGCCTGGCGCCGAATTTCAGAACCGGGCGGGGGTTCCGGAGCGGCTTTAGATTCTTTGTTCCCGGCTTCGAGAAACCCAATGGTTTCGCCCACCTTGGCGGTTTCGCCCTGTTTTTTGAGGATCTTCGTGAGTTTGCCGGCGGCGGGAGCGGGCAGTTCAACGGTGGCTTTTTCGGTTTCGAGGACGGCGACGGTTTCGTCTTTGGCGACGATGGCGCCTTCGGGTTTGAGCCAGTCGCCAATTTCCACTTCGGTGATGGATTCGCCGACGGCGGGCACTTTCAATTCCATGGTCATAATTCTTCTCCAAAAGCTTTGGCGATCAGCGCGGCCTGTTCGCGTTTGTGGGCATTGGACGAGCCGGTGGCCGGGCTGGCGGAGGCGGGCCGGGAAATACCGGCAAAAGGCCAGCGGCCGAAAAGCCGGTCGCCGAAACGGACGCGGAATTCATACCACGCGCCCATGTTGGCCGGTTCTTCCTGGACCCAGAAGACCGGTGTTCCCTGGCGGTATTTGGCCAAGGCCGATTCCAGGAGTTCGTCGCGGAGCGGGTACAGTTGCTCGACGCGCAGGATGGCCACGTCGTGGCGCTTCAATTTTTCGCGCTGGGCGGCCAGTTCAAAATAAATTTTACCGCTGCACAGCAACACGCGCTGGATTTTATCGGCTGCTGCATCCGGCTGTTCATCCGGGATGACCCGCTGGAACCGGCCGTTGGCCAGTTCGTCCAGCGTGGAGACGGATTGAGGGTGGCGCAGCAGGCTTTTGGGCGTCATGACAACCAGCGGTTTGCGCCAGCGCCAGAGCGCCTGTCGCCGCAGCAGATGGAAATACTGCGCCGGCGTGGTGGGATAGGCGATCTGGATGTTGTCTTCGGCCGCCAGCGAGAGGAACCGCTCGAGCCGGGCGCTGGAATGTTCCGGCCCCTGACCTTCCAGGCCGTGAGGCAACAGCAGCACCAGACCGCTCAAATGATCCCATTTTTTCTCGGCGCTGACGATGAACTGATCCACGATCACTTGCGCGGCGTTGACGAAATCACCGAATTGGGCTTCCCACAGAACAAGGCCGTGGGGGCAATCGAGGCTGTAACCGTATTCAAAACCCAGCACGCCGGTTTCGGAGAGGGGGCTGTTCCAAATTTCCACCGGCGCCTGGTCCGGAGCCAAATGCTGCAGGGGCACGTAAAGATGGCCATCCTCGTAATCGTGCAACACGGCGTGCCGCTGGCTGAACGTGCCGCGGCCGCTGTCCTCGCCGCTCAACCGCACGCGCACGCCTTCGGTGGCCAGGGTGGCAAAAGCCAGCGCTTCGGCGGCGGCCCAGTCCAGCGCGTGTTCCCCGCGCGCCATTTTTTGACGGGCTTCAAGCCAACGCTGGATTTTCGGGTGCGGATGAAAATCCGCCGGCAGGCGAGTTTGCGCTTCCAACAACGTGGAAAGCTTCTGTTTTTCAACGCTCGTGGACGGTTCCTCGGCGGGCTCCGGACCGCCGAAGTAGCCTTTCCATTTGGGCGAACGGATGACGATCAGTTGCGTGCCGGGGGCGCTCCGAGCCTCGGTGAGACTTTTTTCCAGCAGGGCGTGGCGATGTTCGGCGATTTCATCGGCTTCGGCACGGGTGATTTCGCCGAGCTGGAGCAGGTGTTCCAGATACCCTTCGCGCACGGATTTGCGCTGGGCGATGCGCCGGTAGAGCACCGGCTGGGTAAAGGTCGGCTCGTCGCTTTCATTATGGCCCAGCCGCCGGTAGCCATACATGTCAATCACCACATCGAGCTTGAACTTCGCGCGGAATTCCAGGGCCAATTGCACGCACTGCGCCACCGCTTCGGGGTCTTCGCCGTTGACGTGGAAGATTGGCGCCGGCAGCATTTTGGCTACGCTGGTGGCGTACATCGTCGAGCGGCCTTCGCTGGGCGGGGTGGTAAAGCCGATCTGGTTGTTGACGATGACGTGCAGTGTGCCACCGACGGTGTAGCCAGGCACACGGCTCAAATTGAGCGTCTCCTGCACCACGCCTTCGGCAATGAACGCCGCGTCACCGTGAATCAGCAGCGTTAGACCGTGCGCCCGGGCGAAGTCGCCGGCCAGGTCCTGCCGGGCGCGTATGCGGCCGGTGGCGACGGGATTGACGAATTCCAGGTGGCTGGGATTGAAACAGAGCGACAGATGCACCTTCTTGCCGCTGGCCGTGGTCCAGTCGTTGCTGTACCCGAGGTGATACTTCACATCGCCGCCGCCGTTCCGCGATTTGACATCGGCGTCCTCAAATTCGCGGAAAATTTCACGCGGACTTTTGCCGATGATGTTGGCCAGCACGTTAAGCCGGCCGCGATGGGCCATGCCCAGCACGATGTCAGTCACGCCCAGTTCGCCGGCGCGTTCAATCGCCAGGTCCAGGAGGGGAATCAAACTTTCGCAACCTTCCAGGGAGAAGCTTTTGGCACCGACGAATTTTTTGCGGATGAATTCCTCGAACACCACCGCATCGGTCAGCCGGGTGAGGATGCGCAGTTGCTCGTTGCGGCTCAAGGGCAGACGGTTCTGCGTTCGCTCCATTCGTTCCTGCAGCCAGTGGCGCATGCCGTAATCGTCAATGTGCATGAACTGCACGCCGATGGAGCGGCAGTAGGTGTTGCGCAGTCGCTCGATGATTTCGCGCAGCGGCAGCAGCCGGTCCGGCTCCATTGTGGGGCACGCGAAATGTCGGTCCAGGTCCGCTTCCGTCAGGCCGTGATACGCCGGGTCGAGTTCGGGAGGCGGCGTCCGGGGTTGCTGCAACGGGTCCACCTGCGCGATGATGTGGCCGCGGGAACGGTAACTGCGCACCAGCGAATCCACGCGTTCCTGCAAATCCGCCAGAGCGGGCTCTTCCCGCCGGATGGCGGCCGCTCGCGGCACTGGCGGATTAAAGATGCTGTAGGGACGAAAAGTCGGCTCGGCGGCGGCGGCTTTGTCCGCTTCGCTGCCGTTCGTCAAGCTTGAAAAATAATGCCGCCATTCCGGCGGTGTCGCCGCCGGATCGCGCACGTAATCGGCATACAAATTCTCCAGCCAGGCCAGATTCAGATGGCCGGGGTTTGTCGTTTCATCAGCCATACTGTTCGGTATGGTAACGACAAGGAATGATTTGCGCAAATCCAACTGCGCCGGCCGCCGGAACGCCAATGAAAATTGCCGCCGGTTGCGGGTCTTCCCGCGGTGGCGGTGGGCGGAGACGCCGGCGCCGCGGGTGATTTCACAGAATTTTTATGGGCCAGGCCGTGCGGCGCGGGTGGCCGCCTGGCCGGCGGCGTGCCTCAGGAGCGGAGCATCGTCAGCGCCATTTTGAATCGTTGATGAGCCTTGAGGGCATGCGGTTGTTGCGCGGGCATCAAAATCCATTCGCCGCTCTTGACCCGGTGCGACTGCCCGGAAATGGTGATTTCGGCCTCGCCATCCAGGATTTGCACCAGGGCGTTGAAGGGAGAGATGTGCTCGCTCAAGCCTTCCCCGGCGTCAAAGGCAAATAATACCACCTTGCCGGTGGCGCCCTTGAGAATTTCCCGGCTGACAATGGCGCCAGTCTGATAGTCCACCAGCGCCGCCGGCTGGATGACACGGGCCGGTTCAAACCGGGTTTCGGTTGCGTTTTTATTGTTTGACATGTGGTGTCCTTTCTTTGCCTGGCTGTTTCAGTGCCGATCAGAGCCAAATTATCCCGAACTCCGGCCGGCGCCTTTGACCTGAATCAAATTTTTATTCGCCTTGTCTGGAGCAATTCCGCCGCCGATTTACGCGCCAAAAACCACAAACCACACCATGCGGTGGTGCCTCCGCCGTGGCGCAGATTTTGTCAATTGGAATTTCGTGTGTCACGGACGATCTGGACCTTTTTCGGCACCGCCGCGCCGCTTGTCCTGCCGGGGCAGGGTGGGGGCGTTTGGGGCGGCGGCCGTGGCGATTTAGCGTTTTCGCGACGACGATTTTCGTTTAAGCTGTCCCGATGAAAGCCAGACGGGCCAGGATCCTGCGCCGCACGTCGGAAACAAAAGTTTCCGTGCGGCTGAATCTCGACGGTCAGGGCCGGGCGCGCGTGCGTACCGGCATTCCGTTTTTCGACCACATGCTCGCGCTGTTCGCCAAACACGCCGTGGTGGATTTGGAATTGAAATGCGACGGCGATTTGGAAGTGGACGCGCATCACACGGTGGAGGATTGCGGTTTGGCGCTGGGCCAGGCCTTTGCCGCGGCGTTGGGCGACAAACGCGGCCTCCGCCGTTACGGTTTCGGATTTCACCCGAAAAATCCATTCACCGGCGAGGCCTACGTGCCCATGGACGAGTGCCTGGCGCGTTGCGTGATTGATTTTGGCGGGCGGCCGCATCTGGTCTGGCGGGGGCTGGACCGATTCGCCCACCGGAAAATTTCCGCGGCGGAAAAAAATCAGGACATGTCCAGTGCCTTTCGGTTCGGTCTGGCGCGCGAATTTTTCCAGGCCTTTGCCAACGAAGCGCGCTGCAACCTGCACCTGGAACTGCTTTACGGCGACGAGCCGCACCATATTGTCGAGGCGTTGTTCAAGGCCTTCGCCCGCGCGACGGATGCGGCACGGCAGCGCGACCCGCGCATGGCCGGCCAATTGCCCAGCACCAAGGGAAAGCTTTAAGTCGCTCCGTCAGCCGCCCCAGCCTAACGGCGGGTGGTTTCGAATCGGAGACACCGGCGGGTTTCACGGCGTTCGACCGAATTTTTTTTCCAATTCGCGGTAAGAAATTTCGATCAGCGTCGGGCGGCCATGCGGGCAGGTGTAGGGCATGGCGCAGCGACGCAGGTCGGCAATCAAATTTTCCAGTTCCGGTGCGGCAAGCGGGTCATTGGCCTTGACGGCGTGGCGGCAGACGGTTTTGGCCACGGTGTGTTCGCCCAGTCGCGCCAGGTTCACTTCGCGCCCGGCGGCCTTCAATTCATCCGCCACATCCAGCACAAATCGGCGGGCGTCGGTGGCTTTTACGAATGGCGGCAGGGCGTCCAGCAGGAACGTTCGCTCGCCGAATTCACTCAAGCCCACGCCGAGTTTGGTGAGCACGGTCAGTTGCTGACGCAGAAAATGCGCGTCGCGCGGCGGCAATTCGATGGTTTCCGGCAACAGCAGTTTTTGCGACGGTGCCGCCTGGTTTTGCTCCAGCCGGTTCATCATTTGCTCGAACAAAATCCGTTCGTGCGCCGCGTGCTGATCCAGCAGGACCAGTCCCCGGTCGGATTCAAGCACCACGTAAAGTCTGCCGATGACGCCGACCAGCCGCAACGGCACCTCCAGAAGCGGCGCGGATGATGTCGGGCTGGTTCTGGCCGGCGACCCGCCAGCAATCGGTGGGGGAATGGAAACGGCCGCTGCTTGCGGCGTTTTGAATTGCCCGTCTTGA
>DASRCU010000173.1:0-21189 GCA_035652955.1 Verrucomicrobiia bacterium
CCGTGCGCGCGCCATTGCGAGGGAACGCACGGGTTCCCGGCGGTGAACATGCTGATGTGAATCCAGATGCGTTGGCTGCTGGCCGGTCAATTCGCGAAATGCGGCGAGCTGGCGGTCAATTTCGTTTCTCACGGCGCAGGCGTCGTCGGTGGGGACCACGGCGTAACGTTGAATCCACTGGCCGTTTTCAAAAATCCATTCGCCCAGGTCGAGGTGCAGGCCGAGGCTGAGGCGCGGGTTATGCTTCGCATAGGCAGCGGCTTCAGCGGCGGCGGGTGGGCGCACCATCAGGCTGGCGCTGGTCACGATGCCTCGTTCGGCGCATTCAATGATGCCACGGTTCACACCGTGGCAAAGGCCGAAATCATCGGCGTTGACAATCAAGTAACGCGGCATAGTCAAAGTCCGGCACGTTGCATCAGGCTGCCCAAAACTTTTTCGGCGGCGAAAAATTCCGCGGCGATTTCGCGGGCGGCGCGGCAGTGGCCGGGGTAATCCCGTTCAATTTCATCCACGGCCCGGAGGAGGTCGTCCATCGTTTGAAACGCGAACAATCCCCTGCCGGTCGGCAAATAGCTGCCGAAGCCGGTATCCTGGGTGATGACGGGGCGGCCGGCGGCCAGATAACAGGCGCTGCGATCGCTGAACCAGCCGCTGCGCAAGCGGACGTTCTGATCCTTGGCCACGGTAAATTCGCCGCGCGCCGCGCAAATGTAATCTCGGTAATGGCGGAGGTTGCGGGATACTTTCACCGGATCGGTGATGCGCCAGCCGTGGGCCAACAACCGCTGCCGTGTTTTTTCATCCACGCCTGCGGCCAGTTCAAAGGGCACGGCGCGGCGCCGGGGCAGGTCGAGAAATTTTTTGAACTCGCGATCCTTCGACCAGTAATACTTTTCGCCGCGGAAGACGATGTCGCGGCCTTTATTTCGCCAGGTGGCGATGGTGTTGTAGGCCGCGCCGGGCGGCGGGGCCATCGGATTTTTCCAAAGATCGAGCGCGACGGGCTGGACGGTGGGGAGCCAGTGGAATTGTTTCAACGGCACGCCGCAGTCGGGTCGGCCGAAGTTGCCGCCGAAGGTAAAATGCATGTCGTGCTGTTGCAACAGGGTTATCGTTGCCATGTCCCCGCGCGCGACTTTGATTTGCGACACCACCGGGTCAGTCTCCACGTAGATGCGCCGGCGGCAGGCCAGGTGTTCTTCGCGGATTTCCTGCGCGCCGGTCACGTTCAGAAGGGCATCGGCCTGGCGGTAAAGTTCCCGGATTTGTTTTTCCGTCATGCCGTAGCACCGGCCGCCGGGATAATTTCCGCGAAAGGCCCAGCGCTCCTTGAAACCGTGCGCTTCGAGCGCGGGCACGACGGCATTCAGATTGGCCGTGGCGTCCGGCGAGAGGTCGCCCCGCTGCGGATCGTAAACCCAGCGTCCCGAATCCTCCACGTAAAACACGTCGTAGCCCAGCCGTCGCAGGCCGAGGAGATAATGCAGGAATTGATACGTGACGCCCGCCAGCGGATACCAGAACAGGATGCCGGAGACGATGATTTTGCCTTTAGCGGGAGGAAGGGGATTCATCGTTTTCAATTTTGCGGATGAAGCGCGCGGGGTTGCCGGCCACCAGGGTGAAGGGCGGGACGTCGCTGGCCACCACCGAACGTGCCCCAACCACCGAGCCTTCGCCAATGGTTACGCCCGGCAGAATGCAACAATCAAATCCAATCCACACGTTGCGTCCCACGCGAATCGGCCTGGGGGACGAATTGGCCAGCAGCCGGCGCGGTGTTGTGGCCGGCACGTTTTGCAATTGCCGCCGTCGGATGTTGGCGTCCAGCGCCGCGCGGTAATTATCCAGGAAAACCACGTTCCAGGAGATCAGCGCGTAATCGCCGATTTCAATTTCCGCGTCGCAGATGAACCACGCGCCGTTGATGAGGGAAAAATCGCCGATGCGCACGCGCCCGCGGGGGCCGACATCGAACATGCACCCCAGAGACACCGTGCTGCCGCGTCCGATGCGGACGCCTTCGGGCTGTTCGCTGCGGTAAAGCAGAAAGCTGTAGCTGGTTTCCAGGTGTGCGCCGTCGCCCAACACCACGTTGGCCGGAACGGTTCCGTCGTGCCAGTCTCCCGGCAATTTGCGAGCGGCGCCGAGGTTCATACCGTGCCGATGATTTGGGCGGGATTGCCCATGACGCGCGAGTGCGGGGGCACGTCGCGGGTAATCAGCGCGCCCGGCTCAATGAACGAACCGGCGCCGACGCGCACGCCTTTGAGGATGGTCGCGTTTGGCCCGATCCACACGTCGTCCTCGATGACCACCGATTTGACGGCGATGGACGGACGGGCGCGTCCCCGGCCGAGCGGCGAGCAGGCGATGGCGTCGGCAATGCGCTGCGCGGGTGAAACAGGATGAAAATCGCTGTCGGCCAGGGTTGCGTTCCAACCTATCACCACGTAGCTGCCGATGCGGATTTCCTGCTCGCAAAGCAGCAGGGCATTGGAGAAGCAGCAGTAATCGCCGATGATCACGCGCGCCTTTTCGCCCAGGGCGAAATGCACGCCGTCCATCGTGCAATGCCGGCCAATGATCAGCGCCGGTTTCAATCGGCTGCGGAAGCGATGGAAAAGGTGATCGCCGCGCAGCACGGTGTCCGCGCCGAGGCGGACATTGGCCGGCAACTTGCCGTCCAGCCAGCCGCCGTCCTGGCCGTGTCTGGTGACTGGTGGTTTGCGTCGGGGAATGGTCATGAGGATCAGCCTTTGGCCGTGGTGGGCGCCGGTTCCGTTTTGCCGAACTGGAGCCGGTACAGTTGTGCGTAAACGCCGCCGCGCGCCAGCAAGTCCTCGTGCGTGCCGCTTTCCACGATCCGGCCGTCCTGCAACACGATGATGCGGTCGGCGCCGCGCACGGTCGAGAGGCGATGCGCGATAATGAGCGTGGTGCGGCCTTTCATCAGTTCCTGCAAGGTTTGCAGCAGGCGCTCTTCGGTTTGAGCGTCGAGCGCGCTGGTCGGCTCGTCGAGGATCAGCACCGGCGCATTTTTGAGAAACGCGCGGGCGATTGCCAGGCGCTGGCGCTGGCCGCTGGACAAGGTGGCGCCGCGTTCGGCCAGGCGGGTTTCGTATTGGTCGGGAAGTTGGACGATGAATTCGTGGGCGCCGGCGGCGCGCGCCGCCGCTTCAATTTCAGTTTGCGCGGCTTCCGGACGACCATAGGCGATGTTTTCGCGGATGCTGGCGCCAAACAAAATCGGTTCCTGAGTGACGAGGGCGATGTTTTGCCGCAGCGATTTGAGCGTGAGAGCGCGCAGGTCGTAGCCGTCCAGGGTGATGCGCCCCCGCGTGGGGTCGTAAAATCGCGGAATCAGACTGGCCAGCGTTGTTTTGCCCGCGCCGGACAGGCCGACGACGGCCAGGGTGGAATGCGCCGGCATTTCGAAAGTCACCTCGTGCAAAACGGGTCGGCCGTTTCGGTAGGCGAATGAGACATTCTCAAAAACGATTTCGCCGCGGGCGCGTCCCGGCAAATCTCGTGCGTCGGGGGCGTCGGCCACGTCCGGCATGGCGTCGAGAATGGCCAGCACCCGGCGGCCGCCGGCGCCGGCGTTTTGCACCGCCGCGGCGGTGTAGGCGAGCGTTTCCAGAGGTTTAAAAATCATGGCCACATAGGTCACCAGCAGCACCAGATCGCCGGGCGTCAGTCGCCCGGCCAGGACGCCGCGTGCGGCCAGCCAGATGACCGCTGCCGTGCCAGCGGCCAGAATCAGACCCACCGCGGCCTGGGAGGCAGTTTGCAGGACGGTCAGCCGCAGGTTGGCTCGCAGACTGGCGCCGGCCTTGTGGCGGAAACGTTCGCTCTCAAACTGTTCGCGGCCGAAGGCCTGCACGGCGCGGATGCCGGTGAGCGTTTCCTGGACGCGCGTGCTCACGTCGCTCTCGAATTCATGCACGCGCAACGATTGTTCGGTCATTGGCCGGTCCAGCCGGCGGATCAAAATCAGCAACGGCCCGGCGACGGCGAGTGTCGCCAGCGTCAACCGCCAGTCGCGCGTCAACGTCACTGCGCCGATGCCCAGGAGCGTGACGCCGGCCGTCAACGCGGGCACGACCCCTTCGCTGAAAATCGCCTGGATGCAATAGCTGTCCCAGGCCACGCGATAGAGCGAGTCGCCGACCGTTCTGGAATCGTGAAACGCCACCGACTGGCGCTGGACGTGGTCGAAAAGGGCGCAGCGCAGGCGAAACACCATCCGCAGGGCTACGGCATTGAGGAGATAGGCGCTGAGCACATTGCAAAGGCCCATGAGAAGTTCGATCCCCAGCACCGCCGCGCACAGCGCCGTCAGCAAAAACAATTTCGGGTGGCCGGCAAAAAATGCGCCCTGGTCCAGCGGCGCCAGGAGCCATTGCACCGGCGTCGGCGGCGGAATTTTCCCCACCACGGAATCCAGGACGATTTTCAGCGGCCAGGGTTGCAACAGGGCCGCGCCGGAAGCCGCCAGCAACAACAACAATCCGGGCACCACTCCACGCCCTTCGCCGGGCATGAATTGTCGGAGCAGTCGCAACGCCACCGGAAACGTGTGGCCGCGCGTGTCGCTCGTTTGAGGTTCGTCGTTGTTCACAGCAGGCGGCTGAAAATTATTTCTCCGCGCCCGCGGGCGCGCCGGCGGCGGGTGCTTTGACAATTTTTTCGCCATCCGCCAGAGTCGCGGGGACGGCATTGATGACGACCGCCAGGGCAATGCCGGCTTCGTAAAAAGTGCGCGCCAGCAGCAGCAAGGCCGGCGCATCGAGCAACGCCCAGACGCCCCAGGTCATGTCCACCGCCGCGAGCGTGGCCAGGGCCGCCAACAAAGTGGCGGCGACCAGGCCGGCGGGCCACACGGTGGGCCAGGCGCGGAGGCGCACCAGTTGTCGGCGGTGGCCATGTTCTTCAATGACGAGCGTCGCGCGGGCGTTGCCGAACAATCCGCCGCGCACTTCCAGGTCCCAGGCGTCAAAGTCGCCGCCGCGCACGACGACGGCGCCGCTTTCGCGCATGGCCAGTTCCAGGGCCTGCAATCGTTGCTCGGCGCTTCGCCAGGTTGTCTCGCTCCAGATGGCAATGGATTTGGGCGCGGGGAAAATCATGCGGTTGCTGCCGCGTTTGCGCCAGGGCGTCAAGCCTTGTTGCAAGCGTCCGATCAGCCGGGCCGCCGGTTGCAGAAAATGGAGCAGTGCGGTCATCAGGACGAATCGCCAGCGCGTGGAACGGTTTTGCGGTTCCAGGCGGAAAAATGTTCGCTGACCGCACAGTCCGGCGTGCAGGGCCGGCGGCACGAAGGCCGCCGCCAGGAGCACAAAACCGCATCGCAGCGGCGGATAAAACATCCCGGCCAGGGAAATGACCGCCATCAACGCCATCAGCAGATACCATTCCGGCATCATCAACAGGGCGGCGAGCAGGCCGGGCGGCTCGGCATAGACGGATTGAAACAGGGCGGTACCCCAGCGACCGTGGTAAATGCGGCGACGGTTCCAGTGAAATCTCGTGGTGCGGGACCAGAAGCCTTTGCCGTAGAGGCGTCCGTTCCAGGTCAGATGTCCGGCGGCGTTGTATTTTTCCGGCCATTTGCGTTCGAGCATTGCTTCGGCGCGTCCATAATTTAACTGTTGACGCCAGTAACCGCGGAGGGAGGAGCGGCGATGATGCCAGACCATCGCGCCGGGATGGAAGCCGAGCTTCCAGCCGCGTTGCTGAAGTCGCCAGCACAAATCCACGTCGTCGCCGGCGACGCGGAATTGCGGGTCGAAACCGCCGATGGCTTCGAGACAGGCGCGGCGGTAGGCCATATTGCAACCGGGCAAATGTTCCGCCTCCAGGTCGGTGAGCAGCACGTGCGTGGGATTGCCCGGCGCGTGGTCCACGCAGTGTGCGAGGAAGTTGTCCTCCGGAAAGGCGATGTTGGGTCCGCCTGCGCCGGCGTAGCAGCCGGCGTCTCCCGCTTTTTTTGAATCCGCTGACGGAGCGTTGGCCATGAATACGCTGGCCAGATACTGCAACCAGTGCGGATCGGGCGCGGCGTCGTCGTCCAGATAAGCCACAATTTCCCCCTGGGCGGCGCGCCAGCCGGTGTTGCGCGCGGCGCTCAAGCCGAGATTGGGTTGCCGGATGAGTCGCACGGGAAATTCCCGAGCAAGGGCGGCGGTGGCGTCGGTCGAACCGTCGTCCACGACGATGGTTTCCCATTTCGGGTAGTTCACCCGTTGTAGCGCTTTGAGGGTCTGCCGGAGCGTGCGCGCCCCGTTGAAGGTGCAGATGACGACGGAAATCAAGGGCCAGGAATCATCCGGAGCAAAGGGCACGTTTCGATAGGCATGTCGGACCGCTTCGAGGGCGGGTTTCGGCTCACGGGTGCGCGTTGTCAAGCCGAATTTCCAATCCTCAATGTCGCTGCCGCCGCGGAACCACTCGTCCGTCCACGAAAAAACGAACAAGCCGGCACAGCCGTTGGCGAACGCCGTGCGTACCTGCCATTCCAGGGCAACCGCCTGAGCCGTCTCGCCGTGGCGCAGGCTGTCCAAACCCACCTCGGCCATGACGAGCGGGCGTTCGCCGGCGAGATTTTGGAGTCGGGCGAGATAAGCCTGCAATTTATCCTGCGATTCGAGATAAACGTTAAATGAGACGAAATCCAGAAACGGCAGTTCCAGATATTCGGTCGAAGGATAATTGACGTAGGTGACCAGCATCTCCGGGTCTTCGCTCTTTACGGCCCGGTAAAGCCGTTCCAGAAATTTTTCAATGCGGCGGTGGCCGTACCAGCGGACGATGGGCGAGGGAATTTCGTTGCCGATGGCCAGGGCCAACAGCGCTGGATGTCCGGCGCACGCGCGTGCGGCGGCGCGAGCGCGCCGTTCCAGATCGCGGGCCAGGCGCGGCGAGTCCAGAAACGTGATATGCTGTTCCCACGGCAGACCGACCAGGACGCGGAGATTGTGTTTTTGCGCCGCGTCCAACAGCCATTCCGGCGGCACGGTGTAGGTGCGGACGGCGTTGATGCCGCTGGCGGCCATCTGCGCAAAATCCCGCGCCACGAGTGTCGGGGCGGGAAATTCGCCGCCCGAATCGTCCGGTCGGAACGGGCCGTAGGTGACGCCGCGAATGTAGAATTTTTCCTCGCCGGCGAACAAAAATTTGCCGGCGACGCGCAGGCGCGGCGGTTTTCCACCCATGGCGGACGGCGATCGCGGCGCCGGCGGAACGTGCCCGACGGCCGGAGCGGTGATGGATTCGTTGGTCGTCGGCATCTTCAAGGCGACAACAGGGCGCGATAGAAGCGTGAAGGGAAATCCGGAGCGTTTGTGTCCGTGCACAACCACGAGTTGGAGGTCAACGTGTTGGTGTAAAAGGCGACCCAGTTCAGCAGATCGGTTGAGTTTTGCACGATGATGCGCCAGCCGGGGGCGCCCTCCACGGTGAATTGAAACTGGCCGTTGGTCCGCACCGGCGATCCGAGCTCCAGCGTCGGCGTCAGAGCCGGCGTGAGCAGAAAGGCATGAAACACGTTGTTGGTCGTGTAACCCGAAGCGGCAATCTGCCCGGCGTCATTGATGCCGTTGGCGGAGACCAGGTTGCTGCAAACCGAATGATCAATCAGGTCGTTCAAATCCCGCATCGCCGTCCCGTCACAGACGAAGGCGTGGGACTGGCCATTGGTCGTTGTGGCGTAGCCGACGATCATCCCCCGGTTGTTAATCGCCTGAGCCGAGCTGGTGTTGCCGCCGAGGGTGCCGAGATCGCTCATTGCGCCGTTCTGCCAGAGAAAGGCATGGGTCTGACCGAGGGCATTGTCCGATTCGCCGACGATCTGGCCGGCGTCATTGACGCCGAAGGCGGCGCTGTAATTGCCGCCGAGCGTGCCCAGAGCGGTCATCGTGCCATTGGAATAAACAAACGCATAGACGTTGGTCACGCCGCCGCTGATCACGGTGGATTCGCCGACGATAAGGCCAAAACGGTTGATGCCGAACGCGGCGCTGTAATCGCCATTGCTCAACACGCCCAGGTTGCTGATGGACCGATTGCCTCGAAAAATAACGGCGTGAATTTCACTGGTGGAAACATACGACTCGCCAACAATTTCGCCGGCATCGTTTATCGCGTGTGCCAGACTGTAGGCAAAACCGGGAGGTGGAATCAGGTCGGGAGTCAAATTCACCATCACGCCGTTGGTGTAGAGGAATGCGTAGGTATCGCCAACGGTGTTTTGCATTTCGCCAACGACCTGGTTGGAGGTATTGAGCGCCTCGGCGACGCCGTACTGCGTGCCGGGCAACAGGCCGATATCCGTGTTAGTGCCGCCGGCATAAAGGAACGGCCGTTGCGAGGCGTTGTTTGGGGCCCATTCGCCGGCCACGGCCCCGGCGCCATTGATGCCGTGCGCGAGGCTGTAGGCGCCCGAAGAATTGGTAAAACCGCCCGGCGTGCCCACATCCACAACGGAGTAGCTTTGCGCCGAGACAAACGCGGCCATCAGCACGCCGAACGCCGTCGCGCAAACGGCTGCCCGGGACGATTTTGCTTTCCAGAGCAGAGGCATGGCGTCAGAAAATTCCGAAGCCTCAACGAGGGTTCATTGTGTTCCCGTGGTGTGCGCCTGAAGCCAGGCGATGTCCCGGCTGTTCGGACAGGCCAGCGGACTGGCGAACGTCGTGCCCATAACCAGCGGAGGGTCCGTGCTTGCCTCCAGCCATTTTTTATACTCGCAGTGACCGTCGGCAAAAGAAAGCACCGCGCCGTGATTATGCCGACTGGCGGGCAGATCAATCCACATCGCGTTGGCGCCCTGATCAGCCATGTCCACCGCGAACCAGCCGTCGTTGATGCTGTCCTCCCGTTCGTCAATGAACACAAACGTATCCGCCGGTCCGGGATGAACCAGGTCGCTCATCCTGAAATTCAATTTGTAGAGCGGTGGGGAGGCCGGCTGCATCCAGTCCCGCGTGTCAAAGCCCACCCAACTGTTCATGGAAATGCTGCGCACGCGTTCGACGCCCAACACCGCGCTGTGATCGGCCGGGCAGTGGTAAATCTTCGGATTTTTGGTGTAAGGTCCCAGCGAGCCAAACGACGCGTAGGCCGGCCCAACCAGGTAATCGAGATTGGTGTTCTCGTTCATACTCACCGCATCGGTGCCGAAAGTCATTTTGTCCGCCACCCACGCCGGATTGTCAATGTCCTTCCCCTCGTTTCCGTAATCGCTGTTGGGGGCCAGAAAATCCGGGTATTCGAGGTTATACATGGCCCAGGCCAGTTGCAGTTGTCGGAAATTGGCGGTGCATTGTGCCGTCTGCGCGTGCATCCGGGCTGTGACCAGCGCCGGCAGCAAGAGACTGGCCAGAATGGAAAGAATGGCGATCACCACCAGCAGTTCGATGAGGGTAAATGCAAGGTTCCCCCGCCTCCAACGAGGCGCAGCTTCCGAACGCAGCGGGGAGGTGTTGACGCAGGCTTCACAAAAATACGGCGGTTTCTTCAGCAGACCCATGACTCGGCGATTTGCATTTCTCATGGCGTTTCCTCCTTTCCGCCTCAACGATTCTCTCGGCAGAATCTATGATTCGGAATAAATGTTCGTAATCCGAACGATTTAAAACAAACATAACCAATCAAGCTGAAAAGTCAAAACGGCGCAGCCGGCATCCGGCTTTGACCGTTGGCGCAGTTCGGTCGTTCAGGCCGTGTCGTCTGGCTTTCCCTTTGGTCGGACAACAAACTTCAAAGCGCGCCGCTGTTGCTGGCGGCATTTTTCTTTGGCGCCGGTGAAATGCCGCAACGCAGGAGATCGCGAAAGGCATCGGCCGACGGCGATTTCAGACTAAGATTTCGAAGGCGCGTTTTATGCGCCGGCGGCGGAATCATCTTTTTTGCCGCGCCGGAAGACGGATGGGCCACTGCCGGCGCCATGCGCCGGGGAACGGGCAGAGCAGGATGGAGCGCAGCAAAATCCACCGCACTTCGCCGCGGGAAATCTTCAGGCGCCGCCGCGAATCCAAGATGTTTTCCCCGCGCAACTTCTCAATGGTTCGCGCGCCGATTAAAATCGGCCAGGCGCACGCCAGACGCACACGAAATTGTGCCAGCGGAATGGTGTTCGTGTAATTCCAGCCGGCGCGCAGATGGCTCTCGGCCGTGTCCAGACAGGCTTGGTAGAGGGGGTGCAGTTTGTTTGCGTTCGCCGGATGGAGCAGGTCCGCCGGCGTGAGTCCGACAGCCGTCAGTTTTTGCCGTGGCAGATAGCAGCGGCCCCTGGCCAAATCCGCCGGCAGGTCGCGCAAGATGTTCACCAGTTGCAGTCCTTTGCCGAAACGAATGCCGTCGGCGAGAAATTGCGCGTCGTCCAACTTCGCGCGCGGGAACAAATGGGCGCGGCACAGGCGCGTCCAGAATTCGCCGACGCAGCCGGCCACGCGATAGGTGTAATCGTCCAGCTCCGTCTCCGTTTCCAGGGCGGTGATGGTTCCGGCAGCGGCTGAGGAGAACCGCTGCAAATCCAATTCCTGACCGCTGAGGATAATTTGCAGGACGTCGCGAATCAGTTGTTGATCGGCGTCGGAGAAATTTTTCAGAGCGGCCAGGGCGGCTTCGGCGTTTTCCAAAAGTTGTTTTTCCGGCGACACGCCCTGCTGTTGCGCCAACTCGCCGAAATCCAGCGGGGCGGAATTTTGACCGAGGAGCCGTTCGCGCCATTGCCGCAACGCGGCCAGACGTTTTTCGAGAGGGACAATTTCCGTGTCGGCGATGGTGTCGGCGGTGCGGGCCAGCAGGTAAGCCAGGCCGATTTGCGGGCGAACGGCGGCGGGCAACACGCGCAGCGTGAGATAAAACGAGCGCGACGTTGCCCGGAGCCGGCGGCGAAGCGGCTCGGAAAGTTCCAGACGCAGGGCGGCCACGCGCGCACTATCGCCAAAGTTGGGCGGGAAATCCAGCCTTCGCCAACGCCAAGCGATGCAACGACCGCGTTACGGCTTCCAGCCACTCGCGGTCGGGGCGGGCGTAGGGGCGGAAAATCTCCGTGTAACCTTCACGGTCGTTGGAGAAAAGCAAGCCGGGTTACCGCGCATCGGGCAGCGGTCTGATGCGGATGACAAATTCTTCGACAATGCTGAAGTTGCCGAACCAGTCCTCGCGCGAAGCGAGAATGGCCGCAATCCTTGCCGCCACCACTGCGGCGGAGGGTTGGGCGATGCGGAACAGCACGATACCTTGAGAAGCTTTCGCGCCGCGGCGGAAGACAAGTTCGCCGAAATCCTTGTCAAAAGTAATCAACAGGCGTTTTTCGTCGCGGGCGCGAGCGAGAACGGCGTCGTCAGAACTGCCGGGAGCCGCTTCCCGAATCCAGAGCACGTCATGACCGTCCTGACGCAACCGCAGAATGCAGTCTGCGGGCAGATTTTCATTGGCGCAGAGCCGCATGGGTCATTGGTTAATGGCAAAAACTTTTTCTTCATTCAGCCGTTGTCGGGCGCAGGCGGCGCAGGCGCGCACCTGTTCGCGAGTGAGGTGATAGTTGCGCGTGATTTCGTCTTCCGACCAGCCCTGGGCGATGAGTCCCAGAATAAATTCCACGGCCAGCCGGGTACCGCGAATGACGGGTTTTCCGACCAGCACGGCGGGGTCGGCGGTAATGTAATCCTGCCACTTCATATTACCTCAAGCATAGCGCAGAAAACCGAGGTTGTCAGCGACGATTGTTCTCTGCCGCCGCTGGCTTTAACGCCCTGCCAACGACCGCGTTACGGCTTCCAGCCACTCGCGGTCGGGGCGGGCGTAGGGGCGGAAAATCTCTGTGTAACCTTCACGGTCGTTGTAGTACAGCGCGCGATGCAGACCGAGGGTGCTGGCGTCGGGCGATTCGACCAGGCTGGCGGAATCGCCAGCGCTCATTTGGAAAAGCACGCGCATTTCAAACTCCGCCAGCCCTTTCCGGCCCAAAAACCGGTTCACGTTGTGGTAGGTGTCGCAGGTGGCAATGATGTGGATGCCCTGCGCCGGGCCGTCGCTGATGAGACTCTGCAGGATGGCCGCCGGATTCGGCGCGCCGGCCTCGCCGGATGTAAAACTGAATTCATCTTCCGTGCGGAGTTTCTTGAAATTCTGCAAACCGTGGATGAGCAAAAAAATTTCGGAGGCGATGCCGGCTTCATCAGCGGCGCGTTTTTTCAATTCTTCGGCCAGCGCAGTCATGACTTCCGCGAGATTGGCGTTGCCGGCTGTGGCGACGGCGTGGGGCACGGCGCGGAGGACACGCTCCAGAAAATCGCGTTCGGGGAAGCCGGGCGGGGTGTTGTCAAGCACGACGAACCGCGCGGTCTCCTTCGGAAATTGGGCGGCAAGCGAAAGCAGCGCGACGGCCAGCAGCGTCAGTTCGCGCTCCTCGCTCTGGCCAACGATGAGCAGGTGACTGCCGCTCTGGCGCCGAAAGACGGCTTCGGTGGGGCCTTTGATGGCGTTGGGCGCGCCGAGCCAGACTTTGGGTTGAGGGACGGGCGCTTTGTCTGTCGGAGCCGACTGGAAACCGGTTCCCTCAAGCAATTCGGCCAGCACCAGATTCTCCCGAATATCGGCCGGTGCGTTGCCTTCAAAAATGAACGGGCCAGGAAATTTTTTTTCGTCGGCCCGCGCGCGAATTTTCGCCAGGTAACGGTCGCGCGTCTGCTCCGGCAGCCAGACGGCTTGGAACGGGCTGTTGCCTTCAATGGCGCCAGCGGCGTCGTTGTAAATGCCTTCGCCCGGACGCGAGAGCAGCCGCGGCGCCGGGTTGTCCTGGTCCATGATGAGAAAGGCGTCGGCTTCGTTGCATTGGAGCGCAATGCGGATGGTCATCTGGCCGAGCGTGGCGCGCGCCAGTGTGTAGGCGCCGCCCAGCGTTTGCGAGCCGAGCAGGACGTGGATGCCAAAGGCGCGGCCCTGCCGGACGAGACGGTCCAGGAGCATTGCCGCGTCCTGCGCGATGCGGTCCTCTTCCGTGAAAAATTCCTGAAATTCATCAATGATCAGCAGACAACGCGGCAGAGGTCCGGCGCCACCGGCTTTTTTGTAACCGGCCAGGTCCTGCACGCCGAATTGCCGGAACAGATCGCCGCGCCGACGCAGCTCGGCGTCCACCCGCTGAAGGACGCTCAAGCCGAAGGCGCGGTCGCTTTCGATCGCCACGACTCTGGCATGAGGCAGGCGGCGAGCGGCGTAGCATTTGAATTCGACGCCTTTCTTGAAGTCCACCAGATAAAATTCCACTTCTTCCGGGCTGCACCACAGCGCCAGATTGGTGATGATGATGTGGAACAGGGTGGATTTGCCGGAGCCGGTCTTGCCGGCGATAAGCGCGTGCTGGCGTGTGCCGGTGCCGATTTCCAGATACTGAAGTTTTGTGGCGCCGGCGCGACCGATGGGCACGCGCAATTCGTCGGCGGTTTTCAACGACCAGATTTGGTCGTCCGGCGGCGCCACCTGTTCAAAGGGCACTTCAACGCGGGTCGAGCCTTTGCTGCCGGCACCCAGGTTGCGCAGGAAACGCGTGGCAAATTCCGGCGACGGCGGCGGGTCCAAAAGCAGGCGCGTTCCCGGTGGCTGCCAGGTGGCAAGCCGGAAACCGGGGTCGCCGTACACCAGCCGAATGGAATTCTTCCGCAATTCGTCGGGCACGAAATCGTTGGGCGGCGTCTGGCGACGGTCCCAGTGGATCAAAGTATAGACGCCGCAGCGCGCGCCGTTGGCCGCGATGTTGCGCAGGCGCCGCGCCGCAACGTCGCTGAAGTTCACCGGAAAGGACGCGATGACCAGGAAATGATATTTCTCGGCGATGCTGCCGGCCTGCGCGTTGTAATCGGCAATGGTCGCATATTCGTTGCGCAGATACATCTGGATGACCTTTTCCATGTGTTCGTTCAGCTCGGCGAGTTTTTCCTCGAACTGTGCCGGCTGCGTCCAGATGCGGCCGTTGATGCAGCCTTCCTCGTAGTCGGCCAGGTGCATGAGCGCGGCAAAGTTCTGGCCCAGACCGACCGGATCGAAAATGGTAAAACGAATTTTGCCCGGCGGCGTGACCGAGAGCAGACGGAAAATGATGTTATTGATAGCGGCCACGGCCTCGGTTTCGCCGCCGCCTTCGGTCTCGAACAAAATCGAGCCTTCCAGGGGCAGCGAGAGGGACAGCGGCACCGACCAGGTGGTTTCCGGCGGCGCCAGGCGCCGGTCTTTGGGCGCGGCAGTGGCCCAGGCTGCCACGTTCACTTCCAGGCGTCCGAATTTAGCGGCGTTGAGGAAGGCAGTTGGCGGCGTCCAATTCTTCCAAACTTCGGCCTGCCAATCGGGAAAATCGTTTTGCGCCGCGGCCACGGCGGCGCGCAGGGTCGCGTCAATCGGCGTGAGCGCGTTCTGCCATTCGGCTTGGAGCGTCTGCCAGCGGGATTGATAATTCGTTTCCAGGGCGGCCGCCCTGGCGGCGTGCGTCCGGGCGAAGATTTTTTCTTCCAGTTCGATTTCCTCACGCAACCGCCTCAACGTGTCCTCATGTTCGCGTTCGAGCTGTTCGAGAGCGGAGCGATGGCGTTGTTCGAGTCGCTGCATCAACCGCGCCGCTTTCGCGTCAACGTTTGCCGGCCGGACGTCGCGCTGATCCATGGCCGCCTTGACGGCTTCGCGCCAGGCTTGACTCAAATTCTCCACCGTGGCTCGAAATTCGGTTTGAATCCGTTCCTGTTCCTCCCGGCATTCCCGTTCGGCCTTTTCCAGGGCGGCGTCCAGCAACCGCCGCGCCCCGGCGAGTTTGCCGGCAATTGTTTCGGCCAGGGGAAGCGCGTTGCCGGTTCCGAAAAAATAAAACCCCAGCCACACCAACGCCGCGGCGCCCGCGGCTTCCGCGCCTGCCGTCGGCACTATCGGGTTCACCCGAAAATGATTCAGTACGGCCACGGCCGCGCTAATCAGAAATACTCCCGCCGCCAGCCAGGCCGGGATGAATCGCCAGAGTCTCGGCACGATCAATTGTTGGAATCGTTCCAGGTCGGCGCGGATTTCTTCCTGCAATTTTGTTTGCCGCGCGAACAACGTCTCTGCGTTCGCCGTCAAATCCGGCTCCGGCCAGGTGCGTTGCGGCGAGAGCAAACGCCGGAATTTGCGGCAGGCGAAAATTTTGCGGGCGGATTTTTCCAGCGCCTCCAGCGCGGCAATGTTTTCTGCCGCGGCGGTGCGGAAGTTCTCCAGCGCGGCGGCGGCGGCGGCCAGCGCTTCATCGCGTCGGCGTTCGGCTTCCAGGGTGCCGGTTTGGATTTTGTATTTGGCCCGTCCGTGTTGCTCGGCGATGTCGTCCAGGATGCGTCGGCGGACGGCGGTGTGAGCCTGATGCAGGCGGGCTTTGAGCCGCTCGTAACGGTTTTGCTCCCGCCGTTTTCGTTCCTCGAACGCGCGGGCTTCATCCGCGGCGCCCTCGGCCAGTCTGGTGGCGCGTTGCACAGCGGCGTCCTCGGCCCATTTGGCGGCGGCGGCCGTTTGCGCGCGAAATTCACCGACCAGCTTTTCTTCGCGCGCCGCAAAGTCCTGGATGACACGTTTGAGCGCCTCCAGGAGCGCAATGACCTGGCTGACTGCCGGATGCCTGTTCGCCATGTGTTCGGTTCAAGCTAAATGAAAACCGGCCCCGGCGCGAGCGCCTTTGCGGAAATCGAACCGGACGGTTCAAATTCTGGCCGCACAGAAAAGAATTTTCCGCGGCGCGCCGGCGGCAGCTAAAGATTTTCCGCCGCCAGCGGCGCGCCGGGATTGATTTTGTGTTTCAGGCAGTAAGCGGCGTTGTCCACGTATTTTTCCGCCCACTTTTTCAGGCCGGCGCGCTCCGAAGGCGTTAGTTTGCGGACCACTTTTGCCGGCGCGCCGAGCACGAGCGAACCGGGCGGAATTTTCATGCCCTGGGTCACCAGCGCCCTGGCACCGATGAGCGATTGTTTGCCGATGACCGCGCCGTCCAGG
The DNA here is from genome assembly GCA_035652955.1 of Verrucomicrobiia bacterium. Classification (GTDB taxonomy): domain Bacteria; phylum Verrucomicrobiota; class Verrucomicrobiia; order Limisphaerales; family UBA11358; genus UBA11358. The sequence continues at coordinate 16,015 of DASRCU010000173.1, forward strand.
ATCACTGCGCCCATACCGACCAGAACTTCATCGCCGACGGTGCAGGCGTGCACGATGGCGCCGTGGCCCACCGTTACCCAGTTGCCGACCAGGCACGGAAAATCGTCTGCAATGTGCAGGACCGCATTGTCCTGGATGTTCGAATGATGTCCCACCACGATGCGGTTGAGGTCGCCCCGCAACACGGCGCCATACCACACGCTGGAATGGGCACCCACGGTGACATCCCCGACCACCACGGCCGTGCGCGCCAGATAAACCCCTCTGCCGAGCTTCGGCGTTTTGCGCAGAAAAGTATCCAGTTGTTCCACGGTGTGTTTCATGGGAAGAATTTAACCGCGCCGGCGCCGGTTGTCGCGGACAAAGCGAGCGTGCGGTCCTCCGCTTCCAATTGTCACGTCAACGAGCGAATCCCGATTTCCCGCCGGATCAAAACTTTGCTTGTGTCTGGAGTTCGGCGCGGCCAGATTAAAAATTACCGGGGCCAAATCCATCCGGCCGCGGAAAAATCAACGCCGGAAGTTATGAGCGGCCGACGAGTCATTCTCCGCGACATCGCGCAGCGATTGGGCGTAACCCATGCCACAGTCTCCCTGGCGCTGCGGAATCATCCGGCCATCTCCGCAAAACGGCGGGAGCAGGTCCAGCGCGTGGCCCGCGAAATGGGCTATGTGCCCGACCCGTATTTGGCTGCTCTGGCGGCGTATCGCCGGGCTAATGCCCCGGCGGGTGTTCGCAGCGCGATTGCCTGGATCAACCATTGGGAACAACCCGAAGATTTGCGCAAACACCGCGAATTTGACCTCTACTGGCGCGGCGCGCAGTCGTCCGCCCGGCGTTACGGCTACCGTTTGGAGGAAATCCGTTGGCTGCCGGAGTATTCAGCCCGGCGGTTCGAGCAAATTCTGCTGGCGCGCGGCATCCGCGGCGTGCTGATCCCGCCGCACGCCAAAGTTCCGGACTGGGGCGATTCGACTGGAGTAAGTTTTGCATCGTCCGCTTTGGACTATCCGTCCCGTCGCCCGATTCGCACTTGGTAACCGCCGATCATCTGCGGGCGGTGATCATGGCGATCCATCGAATCGCCGAGTACGGTTATCGGCGGATTGGCTTGGTAATGCCCGCGGACGCCGACCACCGGTTGGGAGGCGGCTTCGTGGGGGGATTCAGTTCGGCGGGACAATCCTTTCATCTGCCAGTCGTTCCACCGCTGTTGACCGAGGAAGCAGTGTATCGCCAACAACCCGCAATTGCGCGCCGAGGATTGGCTCAATGGCTCAAACGACACCGGCCCGATGCCTTGCTGACTTTCTATCAGGGCATTCCCGCCCTCCTGAACCAACTGGGTTATCGCATCCCCCAGGACATTGCAGTGGCGGGCACCTCGGTGGATGTGCCGGTGGATGCGGGTATTGACCAGCATTCCGAGGCCATCGGGCGCATTGCTGTGGAAACCCTCGTGGCCCAAATCAACTTGAACGAACGCGGCGAGCCGTCCGATCCCTATCGCGTGCTGGTCGAAAGCCGCTGGCGCGACGGGGCATCCCTGCCCAAACGCCAAGGCTGATTCCCGCCGCCCGGCGCGTTCCGCCTCAGCCACCGCGTCGTCCCCGCCAAAGGCGAACCATTCGATCCGGCAATTTAACTGTGTAAATTAAATCGCCATTGAAGCTCCGGTAGCCGCGTGTTACCTGACTGTTAATTCTCTCAAGACATGAAGCTGCGCTCGGCAGAATCGTTTAACCGCGGTTTAGGGCAGGCCAAGCTGCCAGCCGGGCCGTCTTACTCCATGAACCCATCCATTCCTATGCAAACAACCGCCAACTCTTTCTACTGGCTCGTCAATCCAAAATCCGTCTTCGGTGCGTTGATTCTCGTGGTTCTGATGGTGCCGTTAAGGCTTGGTGCCCAGAACGGTACCTGGACCAACCTGGTCAACGGCGACGCCTCCGGCATCTGGAGTGTGTCTGCCAACTGGCTCAACGGCCTGGTCGCCAACGGCGCCGACAACACCGCCGACTTCAGCACGCTCCCCCTTGCCACCAACAGCATCGTCGCGTTGGACACCGCCCGCACCCTCGGCCATCTGGTTTTTGGCAACACCGCGACCAACTCCCCCTTGGGCACCAACTGGGTTCTGACCGGCAGCACGCTGACCCTGCAAACCAGCGCCGGCACGCCCACCCTGGCCGCCAATAACGGCACCAACGCCCGGTGGTCTCCTGGCAAACGGTTCAGCGGAAGCGATCAGATTGAGTTGGATTGCATCCGTTGGCGCTGAGAGTTACCTCATCCAGCGCGCAACGAAAAGTGACGACTACCAAATCATCGCCCGCGGCGTGACCGCGACAAGCTACACAGATAGGGACGTCAGAGCCGGCGAAGTTTATCGTTACGTTGTTTCTGCGGAAAACTCCCAGGGTCAAAGTCCCAATTCGTATCCTGTCTCCATTTGTGCCGGTTTGCCGGAGCCGTGGGCGCATCGGGACATTGGCCCGGTCATGGTGGCCGGCAACGCGAATTTTAACGGAAACATGTTCACGCTGGAAGGCGCGGGCGCAGACATTGGCGGCACGAATGATGAAGGTCACTTCGTCTTCAGGCCGCTGTATGGTGACGGAACTATAATGGCGCGCTTTGTGCCCCAAACCAGTTCACAATTCACCCAGCTTGGCCTGATGACGCGCGACTCGGCGGCTGCCGACGCGGCAGAGGTTGCTTTGCTCATTTCGCCACAGATGGGACAAGATGTGGAGATGCCGAAATGGCGGGCGGAATTGTCGGTTCGCAAAAATAGCGGCGCCGCTACAACCCTTTGCGCCGCCAGTGAAAACTTTTCGAAACCGATGGTGACGTTCGGGCGCTTGACCGGTTACTGCTGGCTGAAGTTGGAACGCAAGGGCGACGATTTTACCGGTTGGGTTTCCTCGGACGGGAAATCGTGGAGGCCAGTCGGCAAAGCAACCGTCCCGTTGGCGCAAAAACTTTTGGTTGGTTTGGCTGTTTGCTCCCGGCTTCCTCAAGTGACCACGACCGTCAACTTTGACCACGTGACGGTGATAGATCCACCTCACGCCGGGACGGACCCCATAAGTCAAATTAAATCGCCGGACGGGAAGGTTACCGTGCAGTTTCTCTTGCAGAAAGGAGGCGTTCCTGCTTACCAAATTGAATATCTCGGCCAGCCCATGATCTTGGAATCGCGGCTTGGCCTGAAGCCCAATTTCACGAATGGATTTCAGGTCGTATCCACGTCCGTAAGAACCTACCGCGGGCAATGGACCAATGCCTTCGGGGAGCGGCGGATTGTGCCCGACAACTATCGTGAGTTAAACGTGGACTTGCAAAACAAGTCCGGCCAACGGATGCGACTGACGTTTCGCGCCTACAACGAAGGCGCGGCCTTTCGTTATTCTTTTCCGGCTCCGGTTACGACGGAATTTCATTTTGATGGTGAACAGACCGAATTCCACTTTCCTGAAGGGACGTTTGGTTACGAGGAGCACGGCACGGAAGGGCGTTATCACGATGTGCCCGTTGCGGATATTCAGGCTCAATGCGAACGGCCTTTGACTTTGGTGTATGCCGACGGCCTCTTTGCCAGCTTGTGCGAGGCAGATAATGAAAATTATCCCCGTATGCTGCTTTCTCCGTTTCCCGGCAAGCCTGGAACGTTGGTTTCCGCCCTGGGTGGCACCACTTCAAATACAACTACTCCTGCATTCCGACAGCCCAATGATCCCAAGGCCGTTTTGCGCGGCGGCGATTCAACGCCATGGCGCGTGTTGGTTTTGGGTCAAACGCCTGGCGAGTTGGTGGAAAGAAACTACCTTATCCTGGATTTGAATCCGCCCTGCGCCCTCCGCGACACGTCTTGGATCAAACCCGGCAAGGCCATGCGAGATACAACACTCACCACGACCAATTGCAAGGCCATCATTGATTTCGCCAGTCAATCCGGTTTGCAATACGTCGAACTGGATTCAGGCTGGTATGGCCGCGAAGACTCTGAAAAGGGTGATGCAACCACCGTGCGCGCGCCCGGCCTGAATCTTCCGGAAGTTATCCGTTACGGGCGGCAAAAGGATGTGGGCGTGATCTTGTATGTGGATTACCGGCAGATGCTCAAACAGCGTGACGTGCTGTTTCCTCTTTATGAAAAATGGGGAGTCAAAGGGGTGAAGATTGGATTTGTGGCCGTGGGTTCACAGGCCGCCACCGCCTGGGTGGCACAGACCATTCGTCTGGCGGCGAAGTATCATCTCCTGCTGGATATTCACGACGGATACCGCCCCACCGGATTGTGCCGCACCTGGCCGAATCTGCTGACCGTCGAGGGCGTTCGCGGTAACGAGCACATGCCGACGCCGGAACACAACTGCACGCTGCCGTTCACACGGTATGAGACCTCTGAAAAAGCTGTTTGATTTGTTGGTTTTGATGTCACCGACATTTTTCAACGTGAAAATCGTTTGCCGAACTCAAGTCCGCAGCGCTTTTGCGCCGCGCGGCCGGTCGTTTTCGCCCGGCGGCGGGTGGTAGCGGCGTGGTTTTTCATGCCGCACTCAAAGTGGCCAGCCGTTTCAAGTTCCAACACACGCATTTGAACTCCAGTTCCAATCGGTTGCGTTCGCGGCCGACATAGCGCACCCGCCGATAACCCGCGCTGCGCTTCCACCAGCCGAACACTTTCTCCATCTTACACCGGATCGAACTGAACAGCCGGTTCATCCGCACATCCGAGTCCTTCAGCTTTTCACCCCGGCTGGGCTTGCGCAAAATCCCGTTGGCGACGCCGTGCCGCCCGCACCATTCACTGCGTTCCCGACTCCCATACGCCTTGTCGGCCATCACCATCTCCTCGTCCCCCTGCACCACACTCTCAAATTCCTGGCTCTCATGCACGTTGGCGGCGGTCAACGTCACCTGCCGAATCAGCGTGTGCGTTTCATCCACCGCGACATGCGCCTTCTAACCGTAATGCGGTTGGCCTTGTTTCACCGTGTAACCGGCGTCGCCATCACCGCCGGTTTTATCTGTCTTGGCCGGCGCACGGTGCGCGGCTTGCAGCAATGTGGCATCCACCAGCGTGCAGGTTTTCAATATCAATCCCTGGACCTGCAACTGCCGGTTGACCAGGGCTAGCAACTTTTCGTGCAGGCCATGTTCGCGCAA
>DASRCU010000174.1:0-4624 GCA_035652955.1 Verrucomicrobiia bacterium
CAGACCGCCTTCCACTTCCGGCTGACTTTGGTTTCCGCCACACGGTCGGTGAAGGGCAGGGGATAAACGCGGCCGCTGCTGCCCTGATAAACGCGTTTTTCGAGAAACATGGGATTTTTGTCCGGCGCGGCGGGCAAATAGGTGGGCAGGATCAATTCCTCCACGCGAACGGAAACCGCCGGCCGCGGGCTGGGAGAATCCTCAGGGGCCGGCGGCGAAGCCCCGCGCGGCGTCGAAGAACCACGTTTAAAGCGGGAGACTAATGGCACGGAAGAGATTTTCATGTCTTCGCCATTTTCCGAAGATATTGTTCGCATTTCCATCTTGCAAATCTGAACGATGTCATTCCGCTTAAGCAACCGTTTGGGACCTCTGATAACGGCTGTTTGACCTGTTGTTTTTGATGTCACTCGGATTTTTCAACGTTGACATGATTTGCCCAGCCGAAAACCGAGGCGCTTTTGTACCTGGCGTCCGATGTTTTCCGCCTGTCGGCGGACGTTGGGCACATGCGTTTTCATGCCACCCCCGTTGGCCAGCCGTTTCAGGTTCCAACACACGCATTGAACTCCAGTTCCAGCCGGTTGCGTTCGCGTCCCACTTAGTGCACCCGCCGCCAGCCGGTACTCCGCTTCCACCAGCCAAACACCTTTTCCATCTTGCGTCGAATCGAATGGAACAGATGGTTGGTGCCAGCGCCAAGCTCCGCAGCTTTTCTCCGCGACTGGCCTTGCACCAAATCCCGTTGCCGACTCCCTTTCGGCCGCACCCTTCGCAGCGTTCCCCGCTCCCATACGCCTGGTCGGCCATGAGCATTTCTTCGTCACCCTTCACCACGTTTTCCAATTCCCTGCCGTCAGGCACGTTGGCGGCAGTCAACTTAACTTGCCGGATCAGCGTGTGCGTTTCATCCACCGCCCCAGGCGCCTGGCAGCCGTAATGCCACTGGCCTTGCTTCACCGTGTAGCCCACATCGCCATCACCGCCGGTTTTGTCTTCCTTGGCCGGAGGGTGGCGCGGCTTGCGGCAACGTATCATCCACCCGTGCGCAGGTCTTCAAAATCAACCCCATGGCCTGCAACTGCCGGTTGATCAGGGCCAGCAGGTTTTCCGGCTGGCCATATGGGTGCAACCGCTTGCGGAAGTTGACCAGTGTGGTTTCATCGGGCACCGCGTCCGGCAAGCCCAGGCCGACGAAGCGCCGCCAGCTTAACCAGTCTCCAACCAGTTTCTTACATTGCGGGTTGGACAGGCCGTAGCAATGCTGGAGCACGCTCATCTTGAACAAAACCAGTGGCGTGCATGGCAGCTGGCCGGTGGTGGGCGGAGACATCCTGTGCAGCGTCCGCTCAATGGATTTCCAGTCCAGGGCCGTGTCGAGCGTTTGCAGCAAATCATTGGCCGGGGCCGAGGGTATCAAGCGGCCGAGAAATCCAAGTTGAGGATTAATCGTCGTGTGCATGGCTTTCAGACCGCTATCCAAAGGCCGCATTCAAATGAGTTTTTCAGAGGTTTCCGTTTGTTCGTCCAGCCCCGCTACCTCTCACCAATAACCGCGCTCGCCGGGGTCCACTTTGGCGCCCCACGGTGTAACTGGATAACGCTCGTCCGCCGTGAAGAGATAAGCCCGCACATGACCGTCGCCATACAGGATGTTGAAAAGCCCCTTGCCTCTGAAGGCGTGCCAGGCAGAGACCTGGTCCAGCGTGCGGTCGGGCGCGCCCGGCCAGTCCACCATGATAATTTTGGTGGTTGTTTGCGTGTGCAGGTCAGACGTTTTCATCGGCGGATTACCCCTGGTTGTGGTGGAATCGCCACCGATGGCTTCGATACCATAGTAGGAATAACCGTAACTGCCGTTGGAACCCGTATTGGCGTCTATCAAGCCGGTCTGCCGCCACGGCATCAGGTAACTGTTGCCCCAGTCGTCAAAACAGGTCTGGCCAGTAGTCCAGGTGCCTTGGAAAGTATCGCCCTTGTCGGAAGGGCAGTGATAAACGTTGAGGGCGCTCGCATAGCGGTTCAGGGGACGGGCGCTGTCAGGGACGTTCCAGCCATAATTTTGATACGGCTTGCCGCTGCCCTTTTTCCCGCCCCAAGCCGCCCATCCCAAATAGGCAGGAAAGTAATCGCTGTTATCATCGGCATACATCATCAAGGCCGTACCCAACTGCTTTTCATTGTTGACGCATTGAATGCGAAGCGCCCGGACTTTGGCCGCTGCCAGCGCCGGCAACAGCAAGGCCGCCAGAATGGCGATGATGGCGATCACCACCAGCAACTCAATTAGTGTGAAACCTTTTTGGCGACTTCCGGTTTTTCCCTCGTATCCCATGCGGCAAGACAATCTCATGTGTGTTAATCCTTTCACCTGTGTTACTCCTCTACTGCACCTGAATCTTGTAGAATTTCACTTCGTCGGATAGCGAGTTCGTGTAGGGTGAAGCAGCGTTATTGGTAACCCACGGTCCAATGATATTGGTTGCCTCCAAGAGCGTCCCGCGCGGCCAGGTCAACACCAAGCGGTTGCCCGACCGGGCCAAATTGACCATGACTTGTGCCGGCAAGCCGGCATACAGTGCGTTGATGTCCGCAGGCGAAAGCGCCTGATTAAAGAGCATCACTTCATCAATTGCTCCAGTCCACCGGCGGCCGGTCGCGCCGCCGGCCGTATCCCACCCCACATAACTGTCTCCACTTAACGTGGCGGCGGGGTAAGTCCCCGGGAAATTCGTCGAGTTCATGCCGGTTCCGTCCTGGAGATAAATGGTGGCATTGGTCGGATTGACCACCATTGCGACAAAAGCCCATTGGTTGGTCGGTAGAATCAGCCCAGTATAGTTGTTGTAGAAACGCCCGTTCCACGTGTATTTCAACCACTCGGCCCCATCGCTGGTATTACCGATAGACAGACCGAACACCGAGGCAGAGCGATGGTAAAAGATGGCAGAATCGTTCGGCTGACCGCCGTTGTCGTAAACCCACGCCGCGAGTGTGAAGTTGGAGACGGTCACGTTGCCAAACGACGGCACCAGCACATCACCCGAGAAGCCATCCAGCAACACAGCCTGATTGTCTGGTTCAAAATTTGAGAAGCCGGTCGGCCCCGGAACACTCGAGTAACCGCGTTCGTAAGTGCCGTTGTAAGTGAAGCCCAAAACACCCTGATTGGTCGCAATCCCAAAGCCACTGTTGACATCGCTGAAGCGATAGTAGGCCAGCAGGCCCGGTCCCATCGCGGCGCCCGCATAGGTGCCAGCCGGTACAGTTTCCACCATCAGGCTGGCGACCGAACTGGTGGCAGAGCCGTAATTGTTGGTGATGAACAGTTGATAAGTGCCCACGTTGGCGGCGGTGACGTTGTTCAAGGTCAATGTGCTGTTGGTGGCACCGGGAAGGGGGATATTGTTGAACTTCCATTGATAATTCAAAACAGGTGTGCCCTCCGCTGCAGCGGTGAACTGTACGTTCTGATAAATAAAAACATCCTGCGACTGGACATCCTGCGTAACGCTTGGGCCGGTGTCGGGAAGGACATCCACCGCAGCATCGCTGCTTTGAGCAAAGGCGCCCGTCGCGGCGTTGGTCGCTATCACGTAGTAGTTGCCCGAATCGCTCAGAGCAAGATTATTCAAATTCAAAATCTGATTGGTCTGGCCGTTCAGCGGTGTGCCAGGCTCTTTATACCATTGCACGGTCACTGGTGCCTGTCCCGCGACCGTGGCCGTCAGTGCCGCGTCGAAGCCAACATATTGAGTGACGACCAGCGGTGCTACAAACGCCGAGGGCGTGGACAGCGCCAGAATCGCCATGTTCGGTGCGGCATACATCTGGCCACCGTAGCCGCCGGCTGTGCCGCCACCTGGCCACGCCGCACCCCAATAAGTTGCGGCGCATGTCGTGGCGAAATAGGGATTCAAATCCGGGATGGTGTAAGTGTTGCCCCACGGGTCCACCCCGCTGAACACTTCCGTGGCCAGAAGGTATTGGGTGTTATTGGACAGCACCAGCGGCGGATCGAGCGGCGCCCAAATATATCCGTTCACGACCGGGCTGACGCCGGCAGGCACCGTCGTATAGCCCAACAACGTGGCCCCCGAAGCGTCGAAAATGCCCACCCGATGGCTCTGCGTCAGATTGCAGTCGGTGGCATCTGTATATTGATTCCTCGGCGCGTAATATCCCAAGTGCGTCACCAGCACCGGCGAATTGCCGACGGTAAATCGGCCGCCGACCATTCCCGAAAAGCTGTTTTGCGACAAGTTGGTGTTGTAACCGTGGAGAATTTGCTGTGGCAGGGCGAGGTTCGGCTTAACGATCAGCGTCGCATCATCGCTCGTCGCCGTGTAACCCGCGCCGCCGGTGAAATTGGAGACCACACAAAAATAGAGATCTCCGTTATTGGTCAACGATGCTGCTGCGATGGAATAGGTGTTGTTGGTGGCGCCGGGAATGATTGCACCGTTGCGGAACCATTGATACAAAACCGGCGGCGAGCCGGTGGCGTTAACGGAAAAACTGGCCGGGTAGTTGGCAAACACCGTCAGATTCGTCGGTTGTCGCGCGATGCCCACCGGGGAACTGGTCACCAACACGGCGACGCTCGCGCTCTGTTCGCCGCCCA
>DASRCU010000175.1:0-1305 GCA_035652955.1 Verrucomicrobiia bacterium
GCCATGCACAGCCACCCGAACGACATAATATATTTCGCCGGATACCGCGAGGTCAGTTGCCCCACCAGCGGCATTTCAAACAGTAAAACCAGTCCCGACCCGGAAAGAACCAATCCCGCCAAGGTCGCCGTGTATCCCATCAGCGTTTGAAGCAATTGCGGCATCATCACCAGACTCGCGAAATAAAGCACGCCCAAAATGAACATCATCAAATTCGACGCCGCGAAGTTAAAATTCTTAAACAGGCGCACCTCCAGAATGGGCGCTTTGTGGCGCAGCTCCCAAATCACCAGCGAGACAAGGCAAACCGCCGCCGTCGCCGCCAGCGCGGCGATGAAGCGCGACCCGAACCAATCCTCTTCCTGGCCCTTGTCCAGCAAAATCTGGAGCGCCGCCACTCCTACCGCCAGCAGCGCCACCCCGGCGTAATCCAGGCTCGCCCGGGCCGCTCTTTGCAGCGTTAAATACGGCGGGTCTTCCAGCATCCGCAGCACCAAAAACACCGCCAGCGCGCCCACCGGCAGATTGATGTAAAAAATCCACCGCCACGAGTAGTTGTCCGTGATCCACCCTCCCAGCGTCGGGCCCACCGTCGGCGCGATCACGGCCGTAATGCCGTACAGCGCGAACGCCAGCCCGCGTTTCTCCGGCGGAAACGTGTCCGCCAGAATCGCCTGCGCCATCGGCTGAAGTCCTCCTCCTCCCACCCCTTGCAACGCCCGGAAAACGATCAGTATCCCCAGCGTCGGAGCGGCGCCGCACAAAAGCGAGCTGGCCGTGAACAGCACGATGCAGCTCGTGAAAAACCGCTTGCGGCCAAACCGCCCCGCCAGCCAGCCGCTGATCGGCAGCACGATCGCATTCGCCGCCAGATAGGACGTCAGCACCCACGTGCTTTCGTCGTTGCTTGCGCCTAGGTTCCCCGCAATGTGCGGCAGCGCTACGTTGGCGATGCTGGTGTCCAGCACCTCCATGAAGGCCGCCAGCGCCACCACCACCGCGATCAGCCACGGGTTGAATTTGGGCGTCCACGCCGCGGCCGCGGTTTCCGCGCGTGATGGAGTTTCCGTTTCCGCCATCTCCGCCCCTCAGTGGAGGTACACCTTGGGCGTTGCCGACATGCCCACCCGCAATCTGTGATCTGCGTTTTCGCCCGCGTCCAACACGATCCGGACCGGAATCCGCTGCACCACCTTTACGTAATTTCCCGTGGCGTTTTCCGGCGGCAGAATGCTGAATCGCGATCCCGTGGCCCCTCCAATTTCGTAAACCCGGCCCTTGTACTCCCGGCCGTAGGCGTCCACC
>DASRCU010000176.1:0-1073 GCA_035652955.1 Verrucomicrobiia bacterium
GAACTGGATTTTGAAACCGTTGGCCGGATCGGTGGGGAGGGGCAGATCCCGATCCGGAATCCCCGGCACGTTTTGCAGATCGACGATCTGCGGAAAACTGTCGCCGAAGTCCGGATTGCCGGCTAGGCGGTAGCGCAGAAACCAGCTGGTGTCCACGGTCAGGTTCATCAGGTTGGTGAGCCGTTTGGCCGTCTTGTTCGCCCCGGTCGCCTGGCTGCTGGGCAGGGTGCGGAACCGCTCCAGGCTGACCGGCCGGTGGCCTTTGGAAACCAGGTAGGCGTTGAGGAAGTTTTGATGGGTGAATTCATCCCGGGTGTTCTGGTTGACGTACGTGGGCATGTCGCCGTCGAGCACTTCCAGGGCGGTTTGAAACGCCTCGTTGCCGAGGGCGAGCTCCGTGTACTGCTGCCACAGATCGGTCTCCAGTAGCTCGGCCGCCGCCAGGAAGCGGAGAATGGCCACATCGCCCCCGGTCAAACGTGAGCTGTTGGTCTCGGCCCGCGCCCGGTTCGGGGTGGCCAAGAAAGCCCCCGTGGGCAGGGCTGCCAGGCCCAGCAGCCCGAGGCGTTTCACAAATGGGCGCCGGCCCATGGGGGGATGGCTTGGTTGGGCGGCCGCGGGGGTCTTTGGGGTCAAAGGGCCGATCTTGCCGTCGGATTTTTCAATTTGCGTATGCATGACTTATCTTCGTGTGGTTTCCCCTCCGTCGGATGTGCCGCGGCGGGGTTGGTTGATGTATAGTTGTCAAGCCGGGCATGGATTGTATTTGTTATTCAACTACGATTTGGCCGGTGGAATTCGGAGGCGAACGGTCAGGTCCGCAGAGAACAAATTCGCTCCCCGGGATGGCGAAAGCAGGTTATGGTAACCTGTCTGTTACGGTTCTCCCGGCGCCCGGGGCCGGCCCTTCGCGGCAGATGTTTGCCGGCGGCAAGTGCAAAAAAAACGGGCGGCCGATGGGCCGCCCGCGGAGGGATCGGATACGGACGTTTTACTGGCCGACAAAGGTGAACTTGTCGGCGGTGAGGTAGAACTTGGTCGCGGCCGAGTTCTTGCCCGTCACCGTCATCACG
>DASRCU010000177.1:0-11330 GCA_035652955.1 Verrucomicrobiia bacterium
CCATTTCCCCAATTTGGGTTGAACGGCCGTTAACAACGCTCGCGGTCCTGGAGCAACTGGCCCCGGCCCCGCGCGATGCCGCTGGGGGGCGACCTTTGAGGCGATCTGCGGCGGGTTCGGAATCTCCAGCATTTCCAAAGCGGCGCCATTGCCGCCCCACTCCGAGAGGTGAAAAGGAAGGCCGACAGCCATCGGTTCTCCGCTGCGCCGCAAAAAATGTCCAGCAATTCCCAATTTTCGAGGAGCAGGTAAACTGATTTTTAACAACTATTTTTTGAAGTTAATTTATGATTACTGCTGTTTCCCCGCCTCCCTGCGGGGCGTTTGCCCGCGTGACGGAGCGTGCTGCCGGCGACCCGCGTTTCAAAATTTTGGAAGCGCACATGAAGAAGCATCAATACCGGCACGACGCGCTTATTGAGATTTTGCACAAGGCGCAGGAACTGTTCGGCTATCTGGACGACGAGTTGCTGTGGTTCGTTTCGCACAAGCTCAAACTGCCGGCCAGCCGGGTTTATGGCGTGGCGACGTTCTATCATTTCTTCACCCTCAAGCCGCCGGGCCGGCACGTGTGTGTTGTGTGTCTGGGCACGGCCTGTTATGTCAAAGGCTCCGCACAGGTGCTCGCCGCCATTGAGCGCCACGCGAAAATCAAGGCCGGCGAGACGACACCGGACAACGAACTCTCGCTGCTCACGGCCCGCTGCATCGGCGCGTGCGGGATTGCCCCGGCCGTGGTGTATGACGGCATGGTCCGGCCGCACCAAACGCCTGAAACGGCGCTCGAACACGTAAAAGAGTGGCTGGCTTATGATCATTGACGATTTGAATGCCCTCGCCGGGAAGGAACGCGCCGCGCGGAAGAAATTCACCATTCGCTGCTGCCTGGCCGCCGGCTGTATGTCCTCGAACTCCGGGGCGGTTAAAAAAAGTCTCGAACAGGCCGTCAAAGACGCCGGCCTGGAAAACGAGGTGGAAGTGCGCGGTGTCGGTTGCATGAAGCTGTGCTGCGAAGGCCCGTTGGTCAGCGTTGAGCCGGGCAACCTCCTTTACGAAAAAGTCGCGCCCGACGACGCGCGCGAACTGGTCGCGGCGTTGAAAGGCGGCAAGACTGAACTCAAAACCGGCGACCTCAACCACCCGTTTTTCAGAAGGCAATTGCCCATCGTTCTGGCGAACAGCGGCCAGATTGACCCCGAACGGATCGAATCTTACATCGCCGCCGACGGTTACCAGGCACTGCATCGAGTCCTGCGCGAGCTGACACCCCGGGAAGTTGTCGAGGCGATAGTCAAGAGCGGTTTGCGCGGGCGCGGTGGCGCGGGTTTTCCCACCGGCATCAAATGGGGCACCGTCGCCAAGACGCAGAGCACGCAGAAATACGTGATTTGTAACGCCGACGAAGGCGACCCCGGCGCGTTCATGGACCGCAGCGTTTTGGAGAGCGACCCGCACGCGGTGCTCGAAGGCATGGCCATCGCCGCTTACGCCGTCGGCGCCAACCAGGGGTTCATTTACGTTCGGGCCGAATATCCGCTGGCCATCAAGCGACTGCAAATTGCCATCCGGCAGGCGAAACAACGGGGGCTTCTGGGCAGCGGTATTTTTGAATCGCCGTTCAATTTCAACATAGACCTCCGCATCGGCGCCGGCGCGTTCGTGTGCGGCGAGGAAACCGCGCTGATGATGTCCGTCGAAGGCAAGCGCGGCACGCCGCGGCCGCGGCCGCCGTTTCCGGCGGAAAGCGGTTTGTGGGGTTGTCCGACGCTCATCAACAACGTCGAGACCTTTGCCAACGTGCCGCCGATTATGCGCCGGGGCGCCGAATGGTTTGCCGCCATCGGCACCGAAAAAAGCAAGGGCACGAAGGTTTTCGCGCTGGCGGGAAAAATCAGGAACACCGGCCTGATCGAAGTACCAATGGGAACACCGTTGCGCGTCATTGTTGAAGAAATGGGCGGCGGGGCGCCCGACGGCCGCAAAATCAAGGCTGTACAGACCGGCGGCCCCAGCGGCGGGTGCATTCCCGTCGAAGCATTCGATACACCGGTGGATTACGAGTCGCTCACTCGCCTCGGCTCCATCATGGGTTCGGGCGGGATGATAGTGATGGACGACTCGACGCGGATGGTGGATGTGGCGCGGTATTTCATGGAGTTCTGCGTGGACGAATCCTGCGGCAAATGCATTCCGTGCCGCGCCGGAACGGTGCAGATGCTGCGGCTGCTCGAAAAAATCCTGGCCCGCCAGGCCACCGCGCGCGATCTGGCGAAATTGGAGGAGCTTTGCGACATGGTCAAACACACCAGCCTTTGCGGTCTTGGTCAGACGGCGCCCAACCCGACCTTGAGCACCTTGCGGTTTTTCCGCCGGGAATATGAGGAATTGCTCGTGCCGGAAGGCAACGGTCAGATTCAGAGGCCGTCTGATGCTCCCCGGCTTTGACCTTGATTTTTATGGCTGCCAAAACCTTGACCATAGACGGAATCCAGGTCAGCGCCCGGGAAGAGGCGACGATTCTGGAAGCCGCCACCGACGCCGGCATCAAAATCCCGACGCTCTGCCATCTCGAAGGCGTTTACGACGTCGGCGCCTGCCGGCTCTGTCTGGTGGAAGTGGCCGGCATTCCGAAATTGCTGCCGGCCTGCACGACAAAAATCAGCGAAGGGATGGAGGTGAAAACCGATTCGGAGCGCTTGCGCCAATACCGCCGGATGACGCTGGAACTTCTGTTTGCCGAGCGTAACCACGTTTGCGCTGTATGCGTGGCCAACGGCCATTGCGAATTGCAGACGCTGGCTTGCGAGCAAGGCATGGAGCATGTCCCCTACGATTATTGCTCGCCGAACTGGGGTCTGGACCTGACACACCGGCTGTTTGGCCTGGATCACAACCGCTGCATCCTCTGCACCCGCTGCGTGCGGGTGTGCTGGCATATCGAAGGCGCCGGCACGCAGAACGTGGCGGGGCGCGGCGGCAAATGCAAAATCATCACCGACCTCCATCAGCCGTGGGGCGATTCGGAGACCTGCACCTCCTGCGGCAAATGCGTCATGGCCTGTCCGACCGGCGCGCTGTTTTACAAAGGCTCGACCGTGGGCGAAATGCAGCGCGACCGCGACAAGCTCGAATTCATCGTCAACGCACGGGAGAAAAAACAATGGATCGTCTGAAGTGCCTGATCAAACTGCGCCTGGCCACCGTCTGGTTCGGCGGCTGTTCCGGCTGCCACATGTCGTTCCTGGACCTCGACGAATTTCTCTTCGAACTGGCCGAAAAAGTCGAACTGGTTTTCAGTCCGCTCATGGACGCGAAGGAGTATCCTGAAGGCGTGGACGTGTGCCTCATCGAAGGCGCCGTTTGCAACGAGGACCATCTCGAACTGCTCCACAAAATTCGCGCGCGGACAAAGGTACTGGTCTCTTTTGGCGATTGCGCGGTGACCGGCAACGTGCCGGCGCTCCGCAACCCGCTCGGCGCCAGCAACGCGGAAAGTGTCCTGCAACGCGCCTACATTGAAAACGCGCAGCACAATCCCTGCGTGCCGAAGGCCGACGGCCTGGTGCCGCCACTGTTGCCGCGCGTATTGCCGGTACATAAAGTCGTGTCCGTTGAATACTTTCTGCCGGGTTGCCCGCCGCCGGCGGAGCGCATCAAGGTATTTCTGGCGCAATTGTTCAGCGGCGCCGCCCCCAAACTGGAAGGCATGAATTTGAAATTCGGTTAAGAAACGGGACTTATGTCAAAACGCCTCGTCATTGATCCGGTGACCCGCATCGAGGGCCACGCCAAGATCAGCATTTTGCTGGACGACGCCGGCAACGTGGCCGACGCCGAATTTCACGTGGTCGAATTTCGCGGCTTCGAGAAATTTTGCGAGGGCCGGCCTTACACCGAAATGCCCGGCATCACACAGCGCATTTGCGGCATCTGCCCCGTCAGCCACACGCTGGCCTCGGCCAAGGCCGGCGATGCGCTCATGGCCGTCAACATCCCCCCCGCCGCCGATAAGCTCCGCCGCCTGATGAACCTCGGCCAGATTGTCCAAAGCCACGCCTTGAGCTTCTTCCATTTGAGCGCGCCGGATTTTCTGCTCGGCTGGGATACACCGCCGCCGCAGCGAAACGTGTTCGGTTTGATGGCCTCCCACGCCGACCTGGCCCGCGCCGGCATCCGGCTGCGCCAGTTCGGTCAGGAAATCATTGAGACGCTGGGCGGCAGGAAAATTCATCCGGCCTGGGCCGTGCCCGGCGGCGTGCGCAGTCCGCTGACCCCGGAAGGTCGTGAGAAGATTCGCACCTGGCTGCCGGAAGCGTTCGCCACAGTAAAAGTGGCGTTTGACCTTTGGAAAAAAACGATGGAATCGCATCCGCGCGAAATGCAGATTTTTGGCAACTTTCCATCGTTGTTCATGGGGCTGGTCGCGCCGGACGGCACCTGGGAACATCACGGCGGCAAACTGCGGTTTACCGACAGCAGCGGCAGCATTATCGCCGACCAACTCGACCCGCAAAAATATTATGAGTTTCTTGCGGAATCGGTGCAAAACTCGTCGTACTTGAAATCGCCGTACTACCGCCCGCTGGGTTTGCCGGACGGCATGTATCGCGTCGGCCCACTGGCGCGCCTGAACGTGTGCGAGCAGATGGGCGTGCCCCAAGCGGATGCGGAACTGAAGAGTTTCAAACAAATGGGCCGCGGCGCGGTCACGTCGTCCTTCCTTTACCACTACGCGCGGCTGATTGAAATTCTTGCGTCATTGGAATACATCGAACGTTATCTCGACGATGCTGATCTGTTCAGCGCGGACCTGCGCGCCGACGCCGGCATTAACAACCTGCGCGGCGTGGGCGCCAGCGAAGCGCCGCGCGGCACGCTGTTCCACGACTACACCGTGGACCGTAACGGCCTCCTCCAAAAGGTCAATCTTATCGTGGCCACCGGCCAGAACAATCTGGCGATGAACCGGACGGTGGCGCAAATCGCGCGGCATGACCTGCGGGACGGCCCGAATGGCTTCTCCGAGCCCCTGCTCAATCGGATTGAACACGGCATCCGCTGTTACGATCCGTGCCTGAGCTGCTCGACACACGCCGTCGGCCAGATGCCGTTGCATATCCGATTCCTTGCGCCGGATGGCAGGGTGCTGCGTGAAATGACGCGAGGATAACGTTGGAAAAGCCGAAGCCCAAACGAAACTCGAATTTCCCACTCCGCACTTTCGAACCGAGGCCCGGCACCGCGCCACGTGGAGGCGATGAAAGAGCAAACACAAATTTTGGTGATTGGCTACGGCAACCCGCTGCGCAGCGACGACGGTGTGGGTCCTCGCGTGGCCGAGGCCGTCGCGCAACTGAATTTGCCCGGCGTCCGCGCGTTGATTTGCCACCAGCTTTCGCCGGAGCTGGCCGACCCGATTTCACGGGCGCACACGGTGATTTTTGTGGACGCCGCCGTGGACGCGCCGCAGGAAGTTCAACTTCGCAAACTCAAGCCCGGCGCTTCCTCTCAACTCCTGGCCCACGCCGCCGACCCGCGTACGCTGCTGGCGCTGGCGCGGGACGTGTTTGGTCGCTGCCCGGAGGCGTGGTGGCTCACGATTCCCGCTGTCAACACCGGTTTCGGTGAAGCCCTTTCCCTGGAAACGAAAACGGGCTTTGCCACCGCCTTGCGCCGGATTCAAACGCTGACCGAAAATTCCCGCCGCGCCCACGCCAAAAAATGCCAAACGCCTGACAACATCCGTTGAGGGCTTTCCGCCGGACGCGTTTATCCTGTTACGTGAACTGAAACGTCCGCGTTTCGCAACCTGATCGAGTTATGCACGAAGTTCATCTGGTCCGCGCCGTTCTGGAAACGGTGGAGAAACAGGCGGTCGCGCAAAACGCCCGACGCGTGACGCGCGTCCACATCCGCTTCAATCCGCTCACCAGCCACAGTGGCGACCACGTGCGCTTCAGCTTTGACCTCGTCAAGAAGGACATTCCGCTCGTGAAGGACGCCGCGCTGGAATTGACCGAGGTCGAGCCGACGTTGCGGTGCCTGAACTGCGCCCATCAATTCCCCGGCCATCATCTGCCGGATGCGTGCCCCCGATGCGGCTCGGTGAATGTCCGCGCCGTCCATTCGACAGACATGGTGTTGGAAAGTTTTGAGATCGAACGATGATGAAACAAGGCGCGGAAACGTTGAAGCCGGATGCAATGAAGCGGAACGAGCGCCCGCCTCCCGGCCCTTTGGCATCCCCGCGCGGCGACACCTTGCCAGCCGACACTGTGCGGCTGCGGCTGACCCTTCGCGGCGCGGTGCAGGGTGTGGGGTTTCGACCGTTCGTTTTCCGGCTGGCCCATGAACTTCAACTGGCCGGCTGGGTCAAAAATTCGCCGCAGGGCGTCTTCATGCAAATTGAAGGGCCGCGGGAAGCGCTCGAAAATTTTCTGCTGCGGCTCGACCGCGAAAAACCGCCGCAGAGTGCCATTCAAAGCCTGGAAGCATCGTGGCTCGAGCCGGTGGGCTATACCGGATTCGAAATCCGCGAGAGCGAAACCGGCGGCGACAAGACGGCCCTGGTCCTGCCGGACATCGCCACCTGCCCGGATTGTCTCCGCGAAATCTTCGATCCGACAAACCGCCGCTACCGCTACCCGTTCACGAACTGCACCCACTGCGGCCCGCGATTCAGCCTCATCGAGGCGCTACCCTACGACCGGGCGAACACGACGATGAAATCATTCGCGATGTGTCCGCAATGCCAGGCCGAATATGCGGACCCGGCCAACCGACGTTTCCACGCCCAGCCGAACGCCTGCCCGGTGTGCGGCCCGCAGTTGGAACTCTGGAGTGCGTCCGGCGAGGTTGTTTGGGGCGGTGATGACGCGTTGCGTGCCGCGGCGCAGGCGATTCGTCGCGGGAAAATCGTCGCCGTCAAAGGCCTCGGCGGATTTCACCTGATGGCCGACGCGCGGAGCGAACCGGTCGTTCGGCTCCTGCGCGAACGGAAACGACGCGAGGAAAAACCGTTTGCCCTGCTGTTTCCTTCGCTCGAAAGCGTGAAAACCGTTTGCGAAGTTTCGCCGATGGAGGAACGGCTGCTGTGTTCGCCCGAGGCGCCCATCGTCCTGCTGCGTCGCCGGAACCCCGCTTCAAACGACAACGGGTTGGTGGCGCCGGCCGTGGCCCCCGGTAATCCCAACCTGGGCGTGATGCTGCCCTCCAATCCGCTTCATCACCTGCTCATGGCGGCTTTGAATTTTCCGGTGGTGGCCACCAGCGGCAATGTGAGCGACGAACCGATTTGCACGGACGAACACGAGGCGCTCCAACGGCTCGGCGGCATCGCGGATGTTTTTCTGGTGCACAATCGCCCCATTGCGCGTCACGTGGACGATTCAATCGTGCGGGTTCTGTTGGGCCGGGAACTGGTGCTGCGCCGGGCACGAGGTTTTGCGCCGTTGCCCATTGAGGTGCGCAGCGCGGCCGGCGGGCCAAGAGAAAAATCCGCCTTTCCCCTTCCCCACGCTGAAACGATTCTGGCGGTCGGTGCCCACCTGAAAAATGCCGTTGCCCTCTCCGTGGGGCATCAGGTTTTTCTCAGCCAGCACATTGGCGATTTGGAAACCGAGGCGGCGAACAACGTTTTTCGCCGCGTCATCGCCGATTTTGAGAAATTTTATGATGCGAATCCCCGGATCGTCGTCGCCGATTGGCATCCGGATTACCCCTCGACGCGATATGCGCAGGCGCGCGCCCGACAGTCCAACGGCCCGCGCGGGGTCGGCGTTCAACATCATCTCGCTCATGTTTTCTCCTGCCTGGCCGATAATGAGTTGGAGCCTCCGGTCCTCGGCGTGGCCTGGGACGGCACGGGTTATGGCCCCGACGGCGTGATTTGGGGCGGTGAATTTTTTCTGGTGACAGCCAGCGCCGCCGAACGGGTCGCGCATTGGCGCCCTTTCCGATTGCCGGGCGGTGACAAAGCGGTCCGAGAGCCGCGCCGCCCGGCAATAGGGTTGCTTTACGAGTTATTTGGCGAGGCGGCAGGGGAAATGAAATCGCTCCCACCCCTCCGGGACTTCTCACCGGTTGAAATCCGCGTCCTTCAAGACATGCTCCGGCGGGGACTGAATTCGCCGTTCACGACCAGTGTCGGACGGCTGTTCGACGCCGTGGCCGCGCTGGCGGGTCTCCGGCAAACCGCCCACTTCGAAGGCCAGGCGGCGATGGAACTGGAATTTGCCATCGGCGGGTTGGAAACCGACGAAGTCTATGAAACGCGGATAACGGAGCGGTGGCTGCCGAAGGGAAACTGTTCCTGCGCGTCGGAGAGGCGTTCTGCTCTCGCGACACGCCCGCCGTGTCTTCTGGACTGGGCGCCAATGATCCGGGCGATTTTGAGGGACGTGGAAATGGGAGTTCCGGTGGCCAAAATCTCTGCGAAATTCCACAATACGCTGGCAGAGACCGTCGTCGCGGTGGCCAAAAATTCGGGCCAGACCCGTGTGCTCCTTTCCGGTGGCTGTTTTCAAAATCGTTACCTGACCGAGCGCGTCGTTCGCCGTTTGCGCGAGGAAAACTACCAGCCGTACTGGCACCGGCGCGTGCCGCCCAACGACGGCGGCATGGCCTTGGGACAAGTCATCGCCGCACAGCGGCAGACCGATTAATTTCTGACAATGTGCCTCGCCATTCCAGGAAGAATTGAGAGCCTCCGTGGCGACGACCCGCTGACGCGCATGGGCAAAATCAACTTCGGCGGCATCCTCAAGGAAGCCAGCCTGGCCTATGTGCCGGAGGCAAAGGTGGGCGATTACGTCATCGTTCACGTCGGATTCGCCATCAGCCGTGTGGATGAGGACGAGGCGCAAAAGATTTTCGATTATTTGAAGCAGATGGAGGAACTGGGCGAGCTGGACGAGGGAGACGCAAGTGCTCCACCCGTGCCGAGCGGCTGATGAATTGAACCGATGGGGCGAACGCACCGGCAAGCCGGCGGCCCGCCCCGCCCAATCTCTGTGAAATATCTCGACGAATACCGCGACGCAGCGCTGGCGCAAAAATTCGCGCAGGCCATTCGCCGTGTCACCACGCGGCCCTGGACCATCATGGAGGTCTGCGGCGGTCAGACGCATGCCATTGTCAAATTCGGTATTGACGGGTTGCTGCCGGAAACCCTGACGCTGGTTCACGGGCCGGGCTGCCCGGTTTGTGTGACCCCGGTGGAAATCATTGACCGGGCGCTGGAAATCGCCGCCCGACCCAACGTGATTTTCACGTCGTTTGGCGACATGTTGCGCGTGCCGGGCAGCGCGGGAGATTTGCTGTCGGTCAAGGCCGGCGGCGGCGACGTGCGGATGGTTTATTCACCGCTGGACGCCGTGAAAATGGCCGCGGCGCATCCGAACCGGGAAGTTGTTTTTTTTGGGGTGGGTTTTGAAACCACCGCGCCGGCGACGGCAATGGCGATTTTCGAGGCGGCCCGGCGCGGGCTGGAAAATTTCTCCGTGCTGATTTCACACGTGCTGGTGCCGCCGGCCATGGAGGCGCTCCTGTCGTCGCCCCATTGCCGCGTACAGGGGTTTCTGGCCGCCGGCCATGTTTGTGCAGTGATGGGGTTTGAGGAATACCTTCCGCTGGCCAAAAAATACCGCGTGCCGATGGTCGTCACCGGGTTCGAGCCGTTGGACATCTTGCAGGGCATTTTGATGGTGGTGCGACAACTCGAATCCGGCCGCGCGGAAGTGGAAAATCAATACAGCCGCTTCGTTCGCCGCGAAGGCAACCGACCGGCGCAAACCCTGGTCCGAAGAGTTTTCAAGGTCATTTCGCGCCAGTGGCGCGGCCTGGGCGAAATTCCACAAAGCGGGCTGGGTCTGCGCGACGAATTCGCCGCCTTCGACGCGGAGAAAAAATTCGGCTTGACGGATCGGCGCGTGGAGGAACCGGTGGAGTGTCTTGCCGGCCTGGTTTTGCAGGGTCTGAAAAAACCGTCGGACTGCCCGGCGTTTGGCGGCCGTTGCACCCCGGAGCATCCGCTGGGGGCGCCCATGGTGTCGAGCGAAGGCGCCTGTGCAGCGTACCACCGCTACCGCGGCGGCGGCGCGGTCGGAATAAGGCAAGCCCGTGAAAACGCCTGAAGGAAATATCGCCTGCCCGCTGCCGATTTCACAATATCCGCGCGTCCTGATGGCGCACGGCGGCGGCGGACGGCTGATGCACCAATTGCTCGAAGAGGTTTTCGGCAAGGCGTTTGGCAATCCGATACTCAATACGCGCCACGATTCGGCCTTGTTCAAGGTCCCCTGCGGCCGGTTGGCCATGACGACCGATTCGTATGTGGTGCGACCGCTGTTTTTTCCGGGCGGCGACATCGGCTCGCTGGCCGTTCACGGCACGGTGAACGATCTGGCGATGAGCGGCGCACGGCCGGTTTATCTCAGCACCGCGTTCATCATCGAGGAAGGGCTGCCGCTGGAAACGCTCTGGCGCGTGGTGTGTTCCATGCGCCAGGCGGCCCAGACCTGCGGCGTGCAAATCATCACCGGCGATACCAAGGTGGTGGACAAGGGCAAAGGCGACGGGTTGTTCCTCAACACCACCGGCATCGGCCTTCTCGAGCCGGAGCTGAACATTGCGCCCCAAAAGGTGCAACCCAGCGACACGGTCCTCGTCAGTGGCGATTTGGGGCGGCACGGCATGGCCATCATGGCCGCGCGCGAAGGGCTGCAATTTGAGAGTGCGATTGAAAGTGATTCCGCGCCGGTGCACGAACCGGTGCGGGCACTGGTGGAGGCCGGGATCCAGATCCATTGTCTGCGGGACCTGACGCGAGGGGGTCTGGCGAGTGCGTTGAATGAAATCGCCGCCTCGGCAAACGTGAAAATCGCCGTGGAAGAAAAATCCATTCCCGTTCGCGAAGACGTCCATGCCGCCTGTGAAATGCTGGGGCTTGACCCGCTGCACGTGGCCAACGAAGGCCGGTTTGTGGCGTTCATCGCGCGAAGCGATGCCGACCGCGCGTTGAAAATCCTGCGCGCTCACACCGTCAGCGCCGGCGCGGTGCGGATCGGGGAAGTGGTTGAGGGGTCCGGGCCGCGAGTGACGTTGCGCAGCGCCATTGGCGTGGAGCGGATTCTGGACATGCCCAGCGGCGAACAACTGCCGCGGATTTGCTAATGCGGCTGGCTGGCGACCACGCGGGTGAGCATGGTCAGCGTCCGGCGGAGGGTTTCGGCGGGCGTGTCTTCAGCGGCGATGGAAACCAACAGCCGGCGTTCCCGGTAAAATTCCAGCAGCGGCTGCGTGCAGCTTTCGTAGGCCGCCAGACGCACGCG
>DASRCU010000178.1:0-7786 GCA_035652955.1 Verrucomicrobiia bacterium
ACCAGACCGGTGAGGGTGGATTTGTCGGCGTGGGTCAATTTTTGCGCGAAGACCACCGAGGACAGACCGCGGCTTTGCAATTCGATCAGGTTGTAATCGAACCTCACCCGTCCCGCGTAAATCTCGTAACCAGCCAGGGCGCCGAGGGCGAGCGTGAAGGAGACAACCAGGACCGGTCGTTGCAACCACAAATTTTCGATGCGCGCGCGCTGTTCGTCCTCGCGTGTGGCCTGGGCGCGGTCCATGACATTCTGCCGGCCGTGCAACAGCAGCACCGGCAGCAGCGTCATCATCGGAACCAGGCTCAAGAGCAGTCCGCCGCCGCAAATGATGCCCATTTCCTGAATGCCGCGGAAGTTCGTGAACGCCATCGCCAGAAACGCCCCCGCCGTGGTCAGGGCGCCAGTGAAAATTCCCTGGCCGGTGAACACCATCGCTTTAGTGATCGCCCCGGTCACGCTTCGGCCATGACGCAACTCCTCTTCGTAGCGCGTGATCAGATGCACGCCGTAATCAATGGCCAGGCCGATGAGCATCGGCACGAAGGTGATGGTTAACACGTTCAAATGCCCGACGGTGAGCGTGGCAAAACCCAGCGTGTAGCCCAGACACACCAGCAGGCAAAGGGTGGCTTTTACCGGCCGACCGGTCTCGTTGTAACCGTAAATGAAGATCAGCGCGCACAAAACCAGCGAGACCACGCTGGCCAGGGTCACATCCTTTTGCGACTGCACCATCTGGTCGTAATCCAAAACCGGTTGACCGGTCAGACCGGCATTGACCCCGGGCACTTCATTCCGCGTTTGCTGAATCAACTGACGCAGCCGCTCAATGGTCTCATTCACCAGGGCATTGTTGGCCGGATGCGTGGTGAGCAGAAAAATTCGCCCTTGGTTGAGCGTCAGATAGGTCTCGGAAGGGTCCCCCGCGATGAACAGCGAGGCGATGCCCGGCGGCGGGGGCGTCCCCGGCATTTCCAGGGCGGCATCCGCCTGCGTCAGGATGCGCGTCAGCACCGGCAACGACTGGACGAGGGATTCGGTTTGAGCATTGGCCTGGCGCGGCGCGGTGCGGAAAGCGGTATTGACCTGCTCAAAGAACGACACAAGGTTGGTCGTCCGCATGAATTGGCGGATAAACGGCTGGTCCTGGCGCAGGGTGGCGGCGATGGATGCCAGGTCGTTGGTCGGCACGTAAAACAGGGCCTTGGTGCCGAGCATCGCCAGGTTTTGCTGGTAAAAAATGTCGCTGAACCAGTTCGTTTGCGGCGCCATCTTCATGGCCAGCCGCTCGATGAATTGCCGGTTTTTCTCGGCCTCGTCGCTTTCGACAACCACGACCAGTTCGTTTTCCAGCCGCGGAAATTCCCGATGCAGCGCCAGGAAGCTGCGGTGGTACTTCTGATTCGGCCCCACCAGGTCATCCTGGTTCATGTCGAATTGCAGGCGCGTGGCGGTCAGCGCCAGGCAGGCCAGAAACAGCACCAGTTGAGGATAAACAAACCGGCGCGGATGGCGGATCACCGCCGCAGCCAGCCACCCCAGCCCCCGCGCCAGCACGGAATCCGCACTCAGAGGCTTCATTTCCGCTTCGGCGGATTCCGCCGGTAGGCCGGCGAAAGATACTGATGCACGCGCTGGCGGCTCACGCCCAAAGCGGCGCCAATTTTGGCGTAGGTCCAGCCCTTGGCGCGGAGTTTTTCCGCTTTACGCCGCGCGGCGAGGTTTCGGCCCATTCCGGGCAGCGCGCCGCGGGAGAACGGCGGCAGGCCCAGTTGCTTCCGCCAGTAGGCGATCGGCAGCTTTCGGGCCTGCGGGATTTGTTGACGGATGTAGTAAGGGCGGATGCCCGCTTTGAGCATCTGCACAACTTTTTGGTAGAGAGGATGAGGCGTTTTCACAATGTTTTGGTTATTCGGAAAATTCCGCGTTGGTAAAAACTTCCTTGACGTCGTCGTGCTCTTCCAGTGTATCCACCAACCGTTGAACCGCCGCCCGGGCCGCGGCGTCCGGCAGCGGCACAGTGACGAGGGGCAGCCAGGTCATTTCCGCCGCCTCGCATCGGATGCCTTGGGCCTCCACGACGCGATGAACGGCTTCAAAGTTGGCGGGATCGGTCAGGATTTCATAGCCGTTCTCATCGCTACGGAAATCCAATGCGCCGGCTTCCAGGGCCAGTTCCATCAACGACTCTTCGTCGGCATTTTCGCGAGCCACAATGATTTGTCCCCGGCGCTGGAACAGGCGGCTGACCGAGCCGGGGGCGGCCATGCTGCCTCCGCACCGCGTCACCAGCGCGCGGATTTCCGACGCCGTGCGGTTGCGGTTGTCGGTGCTGATTTCGGCCAGCAACGCCACGCGGTGCGGCGCGTAGATTTCATAGATCAATTCCTCAAAATTCGCCCCGTCTCCGCCGCCTGTGCCTTTTTTAATGGCCCGTTCGATGTTGTCCCGCGGCATGTTGGCCAGGCGACATTTGAGCAGCACCATGCGCAGCCGCGGATTCAGGTCCGGATCGCCGCCGCCCAGCCGGGCGGCGACGGTGATTTCCCGGCCCAGCTTGGAAAAAAGCCTTGACCGCCTGGCGTCAATGGCGCCTTTGAAATGCTTGACCTTCGCCCACTTGCTATGACCAGCCATGCTGAATGGATTGTTGGCCCGTTGACGGGATGGATTGAGGAACGGACCTCCGCCCGATCGCCCGTAATCCAGCCCTCCCGGCCTCGGTTTAACCGGCCTCGACAAACACCGCCGTGCCATAACAGAGCACTTCGGTAATGCCCGGTGCAATTTCCGTGGCATCGTAGCGCACGCCCACCACGGCGTTGGCGCCCAATTCCCCGGCGTGCTGCAACATCAGGTTGAACGCATCCTCGCGCGCCCGCTCGCACAGGTTGGTGTAAAGCGAAATGTTGCCGCCAAAAATGCTCTGGATGCTCGCACCAATGTTGCCGAGCACCGAACGCGACCGCACGATGATGCCGCGTACCACACCGAAGGATTTGACGACCCGGTAACCCGGCAGTTCAAACGCCGTGGTCGTCAACGGATGCGTCTGACTCATGCCCACATTGAACACCATGCCGCAGGGCAGCAAAAGCAAAATCGGCGTTCCGCCCGGCCGTCCGCGCACTTTCGGGTTCTTGCCGGTCTTGGCCCGTTCCCCGGCGATGTCTTTGGCGCCGCGGTTTGCCCCGGCGACCGACCGCGGCGAGCCTTGCCGAAAGACGCAAAGTTTGCAAACCTCCCGAAAAACGGGGCAATCTCCCGCCGGCGTCAAGTCGTTTCGCCAAAAAGGGTTGCAGGCGCCGTTAGGGGATCAACAGCCGATAAAACCGCCGCACGACTCCGCCGGACGGCAAATCAATGGGGTTGGTGAAAATAAAATTGCCGTTGACATCAAAGGTGCCCGTGCCGATCACGCTCCAATTGGTCAGCGGCGCGGCCACATCCGGCGAGGCCAGCACGGAATAATTGTCATCCGCCGCGCCGCCACTGCCGCCGAACACCAGATTCGTTCCCGTCAGCGAGACTTGGCCGACCCGTGGCGCGACTGCGCCCCGCGCCACGACCAGTTCGCCGTTGGTCAGCGCGGCGGTATTCCACACCAGATTGGTGCCCAGCGACGGCAGATGGAGCGCGGAGAAACTGCCGCCGAGGCTGCCGGCGTTGAACAGTTTGAACCGCTGGCCGGCGGTGAGGCTGCCGCCCAGATTGGTCACCGTCAAAGTGCCGCCGTAAATCACCGCCCCGGCGGCAACCACCGAATCGTTCGTCTGCGCCGAGGCGTTGATCTCAAAAAAACTGCTGCTGCCGTTGGCCAGCGTCAGCGAATTGCCAAAGGTCAAAGTGCCCCGGCCGGCGGTTTGCCCCGAGCCGGGCGCCAGCATCGCGCCGGCCTGGATGAGGGTGGCGCCGCCAATGGCGCCGTTGCCGGCCAGCGTGCCGCCGGCCACGGTGAGCGAACTGCCGAGCGAGCCGTTCACGATCAAATTGCCGCGGTAATTGGTCGTGGTGCCGCTGAACGGACACGCCCCGGCAATGGTCAGCGTTCCGGCATTGGTCTTGAGGAGCACGATAGCGGACGCGCTGCCGTTTTGAATCGAGCCGGAGACGTAAAAATCGCCGTTGCCTTGCAGCGTGATCGTGCGCGTGCCGGAGGCGGCGGACGAAATCACGCCGCCCAGATTGAGCGTGCCGGCGTCGCTTTGCAGCAGGTAATAGCTGCCGCCAACATTGACGGTCAGGCCACCGGCGAGGGTGTTGCTGCCGCCGAGATTTTCGATGGCGACGACGTTGGTGTTGCGGCCGTTGAGCGCGATGGCTGCGGCGATGACCAGGTCGCCGATGGCGTTGGTCAATTGCAATGTGGAGCTGGCGGCGTTGTTGTTGCGGATGGCGATGAGCGGCACGTTGGCGACGTTGGCGCTGCGTGTGAGGCGCACGATGCCGTCGCTGAGGTTCTGGCTGCCGCTGCCCGTGCTGCCGGTATCCACGTTTAACGTGCCGGAAAAGCTGTTGGCGCCGTTCAACACCAGCGTGCCCCAGCCGCTCTTGGTAAGTGTGGCTGAACCGGAAACCGGTCCGTTGACGTTGAGCGTGTTGCCGGGGTTGTTCAGCCCCACCGCCCAGGTCTGGTCCGCGCCGAGGTTCACCGGACAACTGATGTTGACGGTGTGATTGGCCGCTACCATGTCCATGCCGCCTGCGCCGAGCGTAAGGGTGCCGAGGCCGCCGAGGGTAAGGCCGTTGTTCATCCACGAAAAAATCAAGCCGTCCAGCGTCAGATTGGCGTTCACCGCGGGAAACAGGTTGTTTCCGCTCAACAGAGAAAAGGTCACGTCGCTCGTTGGCAGGGGCGGGCGATTGGAAACGTAGTTCCCGGCGTTTGCCAGATCGGATGACACCGCGCCGGTCCAGAAAATCGTGTTTGTCGGCGCGTAGTAACGCACGTAATCCACCGTCAGCCTGACCGGGCTGGTGGCCAGGCTCCCGTAGCCGCCCGACGGAATGGTGCCGGCCCAGGTGGTCGAAGTGTCGTCCACTTCGCTGCTCAAAATGGCCCACTCGGTGCTGCGCGAGACGGGCACGCCGTTATTGGCGTAATTCCAGTTCCGCACATTGACGCCGTCAATGAAAATCGTGTAATCCGTCGGCGTCCACAAAAAGCCGTAAGTGTGGAAGCCGCCGGCCAGGCCGCTGCCGATGTTGCCGCTGCCGGCGCTGCGGGCCGCCGAACCGTAGCCGTTCCAATGAATGTTGTTCTGAATCTGGTTGGCGATGTTGTTGCCGGAGCCGTCCACGTAACGATGCTCGGCAATGTCAATTTCCGATCCGGAACTCCACGGATCGTAAAGCCACGCGCCCATCGTCGGCGACTGCATCCAGAAGGCCGACCATTCGCCGTTGGTGTCGCTCCATTTGATGCTCGCCTCCCAATAACCGTAGCGCGACCGGAACTTTCCGTCCGTGGCAATCATCGCGGTGTAATTCACGCCGCCGGAGGTGTAGGTGGTGATGACCAGGTTGGAGCCGTTGAGCGTCACGGCGTTGGTCACGTTCACCGCGTCGCGGCGATTGCCCAGCAGCCAGTAATCCCATTTCGATGAGTCCAGGACCGGGCTGTTGAACTCATCATCCCAGACCAGGTAGTAACCGGCCGGCGGCAATGCAAAAACAGACGAAGGCGCCAGCAGCACCGCCAACAGGAAAAGCAGATGACTGTTCTCCCTGAATCGCCCGAACCGGCGCGAGATTTTGAAGTGCTCGGACGTGTCCGCACCTTGACTTGACGCGACAGGCCGCCTCGGGGAAAAGCGGCGATTGGTTGCCGCACTCCAAAACGTTGGTGCGGCCGCCCCGGCGCCTTTCCTTGTTCGGACGCGCATTGCGATTGCCAAATCGCAGAAGTTTTCCAGCAAACGTTTCATGGAATCCGCACTGTAAAAAATCGCCGCGGCGTGCCGGGCATCATCGTGTTTGTGAACGCAAAATACCCGTTGGTGTCGAAACTGCCAATGCCAATGAGGCTCCAATTGGTCAACGGCAATTCCAGATCAAGCGAAGCCAGCATCGAAAAATTGTAGCCCGCCGCGCCGCCACTGCCGCGAAATACCAGGTTCGTTCCGGTCAGCGAGACCTGTCCGACCCGCGGCGCAACTGTTCCCAGCGCCACCATCAGTGTGCCGTCCACGGTCAGGCGGCTGGTATCCCAGCGCAGTCCGGTGCCGAGCGGCGGCAGGTTCACTGTCAAAAACTGGCCGATGAAATTCGTGGCAGAAAAAATTTTAAACATGTCGCCGGCGGTCAGCGGGACCGGGCCGGGATTCGTCACATCCAGCGTGCCGCCGCAATGCAAAACGCTCACACCAGCGAGGGAATCGTTTGTTAAGCCCACGCTGGATTTTCCCAGCCGGATGAAAATGGTTCCGGCGTTGGTCAACGCGTTATCAATGGTCAGGGTTCCGACGGCATTTCCCCCCGGCGCGAGTGTGGCACCGGACAGAATAGTCACCGGGCCGGTGAGGACACCGGTGCCGGCGAGAGTGCCAGCGGTGACAACGGTTGGGTTGGAGTAAGTGTTGGTGCCATCGAGCCGGAGCGTGCCGCTGCCGGATTTAAGCACGCCGAGGGGAGCAACAGGCGAGAAAAGAATGGCGCCGGAAACGACAAAATCGCCGCTGCCGGTGAAATGCCACCAGCGCGGGGCGGTGAGGGTGCCGAGATAACGCAAGTTTCCTGCCAGCGCCAGCGTGCCGGCGTCGGACTGGAAAACCACGTTCGAGCCGCCGGTTTGCATCAGGATGTCGCCGGCCAGAGTGTTGCTGCCGTCGAGATTTTCGACATTGGGAATCAGGTTGGCGCGGCAACTGTTGGTAAAATTTTGCGTCAGCATAATACGGCCGTTGGCGCCGTCCAGTTGCAGAGAGGAGCCGTTGGCGCTGCCGGTGTTGTTGCGGAGGGAGAGTGCGGTGACATTGGCCAGCGCGGCGCCGGTGGTGATGCGCACGGCACCGTCGCCGTTACCGCCGGTGCTGCCGCTGTCGAGATAAACTGTTCCCGACAGCGGATTGGTGGCGCTCAAAATCAAAATGCCCGGGCCGGTTTTGAGCAGGCCGTTCGTCCCGGCCAGTGGCGCTTGAATCGTGGCGGCGTTTTGATTTACAGCGATGGTTGGCGGCGTCGTGGAGCCGGAATCCAGCGTCAACTCACTGTCACCGCCGGAATTCAGCGTCCAGTTATGTGCACCGCCGGCGCCGCCGAATTTCAGCGCGCCGATGGTGCGCGAGGTATCCAGCGTGACGGTGCGGTCGGCGGAGAGCGCCACCGTGCTGAAATCGGCGGTGTTGCCGGCGCCGTCGGCGACAATGCCGTTGAGCCATTTGGTGGCGTCGCTCCAATTACCGCTGGCATCGGCGGTCCAAACACCGTTGCTCGAAGTGAGCGAGGCCACGAGGGTGTTGGTCACGCCGTTGCCGGGGAAACTCAAAACGACGGTTGAACCGTTGGTCCTCCAGAAAATTTGACCGGCCAGCGCGGCCGTTTGCGCGGCGTTTTTTCCCGGAAACCAGACGCAGTAACGCGCGCCCAGCGGGGTGGAGGGCAGGAACGACAAATAATCCTGCGCGGCACCGGCGCGGTTGTAGCCGGCGGCGGCGCGGTAGCAGAAAATGCCGTCCGGACCGGCCACGACGCCGTAACGCCCGGCCACGCAAACCCACGAACTCGCCGGATTGGTCGTCACCCCGGTGCGGTTGGTGATGATCATTGAACCGCCATTCCATTCC